>PMHU01000114.1 GCA_003156795.1 Acidimicrobiaceae bacterium | reverse complement strand
TCGGGATCGATGGTGACGACCGCTTCCTCGGCTGCGTTCGGGAGCCGTTTGTAGGCCGCCACCAGGGCATTGGCGAGAGCGTCGAGCAGGGTGTCGACGCTGATGCCCTTGTCCTTGGCGATTTGCTGGAGGGCGTCGAGGAAGTCGATGCTGACGTCTTTCATGATCCGGTGTCTTTCGGGTCGTGGGCGGCGGTAGAGGCGTNNCGACCGCGACGCGGCGCTGCGCTTGGCAGACGGCGACGTCGTCGGACCCCACACGAGGACGGTGCGCGTCCTGTCGATCTGGTCGTGACGGAGCTCGAGCAGCGAGTCTGGCCCGGCATCCTTGGGATGCAGGCGGACGACGTTCTCGTCGACGAATGTGAGCGTGCCGTAGTGGCGGCGCGCCCCTTCGATCGGGCCGGTCGTCTTGATGGTCACTTCTGCGCCGACGTAGCGGCGGTACTGCTCGACGGTGCGAAGGGTCCGCTCTACACCCGGACTGGACACCTCCAACTGGTACAGCCCGTCGGGCACGAGATCGGGACGCTGATCTAGCAGCGGCGAAATGACCCTGCTCGCCTCGGCGCACCCCTCCAAATCGATGCCACCTGGTCGATCGACGAGTATGCGGACGATGTCGCGCGACACCTCGACGTCCCAGAGTTCCAGCCCGGCGGAGGTCAGCGCGGGCCCCGCCAACGCGCGAATGCTCTCGGTCGATCCCATCACCACCTCCTCTTTCTCCAATGGGTCGCAAACAAAGGCGTGGGCACCCTGCCCACGCAGGTGCGGCCCACGCCAGCAACCGCCCGATCGGGCGGTTACCCCCAGTATAGCCACCGACCCGGTGGCGAGCCCTCAGTAAGCCTTGGCCACGACGGCGATCAGGCCCGGTTCGTCGTCGGCGTCGGCGAGGGTACCGTCGGGCCTCTGCAGGCAGCGAACGCTCACTCCCGACCCGGCCAAGCGGGCTTCTCCGTCGACGCCCACGGCCTCCCATGGCAGCACCGCGAAGCCGTCCTCAACAGCTTCGACGGCCTCGTCCACCGTCGCCACAGACCTGGTCCGATCCTGCATCCGGGCTTGGGCCTCTTCGAGGAGGCTGAGCTGAGACTCTGTGAGAGCCGAACCCACTTCTGGGCCGACCCCGGCCAATGCGACCGCCTGCTTGGTCCGATCGCTCCGCCGCACGACCGTCGCCAGCCCGTCCGCAAGGTCACGTGGGCCCACCTCGACCCGAACGGGAACGCCTTTGAGCTCCCAGTCCACAGAACGTCGGCCGAACGATATGTCCACCCGGTCGTCGAGACGAACCCGGTGCCCGGCTGAACGTAGCTCGGACGCTATTTGCGACGCCGCCGCCGCCGTCCCCTCGCCGTCCTTTACCAGCAGAACCACGACTTCGAGGGGAGCCAGACGAGGCGGGAGGCGAAGCCCGGAATCGTCGCCGTGGGCCATTATGACGGCCCCGACCAGGCGGGTCGACGCCCCCCACGACGTCTGCCACACGTACTCCTGGGTCCCCGTCTCCGACGAGAACTGGATCCCGAATGCCTTGGCAAAGTTCTGCCCGAGCTCGTGGCTGGTCCCCATCTGGAGGGCCTTTCCGTCTCCCATCATCCCTTCACAGGTCCAGGTCCGGGTGGCGCCGGCGAAGCGTTCACGGGCGGTCTTGTGCCCCGTCAGGACGGGAATGGACAGAACTTCGACCATGGTCGACACGTAGACGTCACGCAGAATCCGCAAGGCGTACTGACGAGCGTCGTCCGCGGTGGAGTGGGCCGTGTGTCCCTCTTGCCACAGAAACTCGCTGGTACGCAGGAAAAGGCGGGGCCGGAGCTCCCAGCGGACCACGTTGGCCCACTGATTGATCAAGAGGGGCAGGTCCCGATAACTCTGAATCCACTTGGCGAAGAAGCTGTTGATGACGGTTTCGCTCGTGGGCCGAACGACGATCGGCTCCTCGAGCTGCTTCCCGCCACCGTGGGTGACCACTGCGAGCTCCGGGCTGAAGCCTTCTACGTGTTCGGCCTCCCTCTGGAGGTACGACTCTGGGATGAAGAGAGGGAAGTAGGCGTTGTCCGCACCCGCTTCTTTGATACGGGTGTCCATTTCGGCCTGCATCCGCTCCCAGATGGCATAGCCCCATGGTCGGATCACCATGGTCCCCCGCACCGGCCCGTTGTCGGCCAACTCGGCCTGAGTGATGACGTCCTGATACCAGCGGGGGAAGTCGTGCTCGCGGGGCGTTATCGGCGTTGCCATGGCGGAAGAACCTACGGGAAAAGACCGGCCTCTTAGAACCCGGTTCCCGTCAACGGAGCGGGCCAGGTGGCGAACAGGGAGTCGGCGGCTTCGATACCGCCAGCCGTCAACTCCTGAACTCGCCCCGCGGCGGCGAGCAGAGAAGCCGAGAAACCTCCCAGGTACAACGAGCCCAGGTCGGTGACGGTCAGACGGACGTCCGCTTCTTCGCCGGCCCGGCCCGCCCGGCACGACGCCCCGTCGGGACCCCCCTCCAGTACCCAAGTGCCCGAAGCGGCGTCGTCCGACCCGAGCGAAGCCGAAGGGGGTAACACGTCGAGGACCACCCGACCTTCGTTGCGATAGCCGCGAGCTTCCAGAGCCGCCGGCACGTCGAGTATGCGAACGTACAGGCGGTCCACGACGTCCGTCACCTTCAGTTGGCGGGGGTCGGCGAAGCGCCAGCGAACGGGCTCGTCCACGGGACGACGCCTGGCAGTCACCTCGCCGACGAGGTCCAGGTCGAGCACGAACCTCCACAACGCGGCTTCGACTTCGGGGGTAGTCCCGCGCAGCTCTTCGACGGTGATGCGCGGCAGGTCGCCACGGAGCACATTGGCGTCGTGCGCCCGGTATGCCAGGTAGCCGTCGTCGCAGGAAGCGAAGAACACCCCGCTGCCCCCGTGGCGGCGGTTCGGGGGATCGGCGATTACCTCTTTCCACACCTGCTGGTTCCTGCTGACCTCGCCTGATCGGGTCCGCCGTTGACGGTCGTATAGGTCCGGCAGGATCTTGGCCGCCTCTTCTCGGTCCAGTAGCTGTAGATCTAGGTGGGGCGCCGGGTTGGAGAACGCCGACTCGCGGGTGTTGATGGTGAACTCGGCCATGTCGGTGGCGTGACCGAAACCAAAACGCCCGTAGATGATCGATTCCGACGCGATCAGGCCCGCGAGCGCTTCTCCGTGGGCCCGGGCGTCGTCGAGCATGGCCGCCATCATGCGGCTCAGCAAGCCCCTGCGGCGGTGGGTCGGGTGAACCCCGACCGCGCTCACACCGGCCATCGCGGTCACTGGACAAGCCCGGTCAGGAAACGCTGGCAGGGTCAGGTCCATGGTGTGGATGCAGGCGTTGCCGACGAAGCGGCCGTCGTCCGAGGCCACCCACGCCCGGTCGGTCTCCGTCTTGGCCACCCGGTCTTGATCCTCGGCGAGCTCGTGCGGATCCCCCGTGGCGGGGCTCAAGAACGGCACCGCCACCGAGCGCACGAACGCCTCCCCTTCTTCTGGCCGCAACTTCCGTACCTCGACATCCATGGCCCCAGTCTTGCCCCCCGAGCCCCTCACGGCACCTGCTTTTCCCAAGCCGTGCCGACAAGATCCCCGTTCCGTCGAGAAGGTTCCGGGGCCCTTNNCGGCACCAGCGAGGGGCTGCGTCCGTTCGACAGCGGACCAGCGTCTCGCCGGTGCCAGACCGATCGACGCGCTGACCGCGAGACAGCCCGGGTGGGCTACTTCTGGCTGCGGAGGCGGCGGTCGATGAGCTCGACCCGCTCTTCGCTGTGGTTGACATCGGCGCCTCTGGCGTCGAGCAGCGCCAAGCGGTCTGCCTCGGCCTCGCCGGCCGCGGAAGAGTCCGCTGCTGCCAGGCGGGCCTCCACTCCCTCCTTGACGAGCTTCTCGGCTTCTTCCACCAGCGCCGACACCATTTCGTCCTCGGGCACGACCCGGACGATCTGTCCCCGGATGAAGAGGTGGCCGCGGCGGCGGCCGGCGGCGATCCCGATGTCAGCCGACCGAGCTTCCCCGGGGCCGTTGACCACGCAGCCCATGACCGCGACCTGCAGAGGGATCTGTTTGCCTTCGAGCGCCGCTTGGGCTTCCTGGGCCACCTTGTAGACATCGATCTCGGCTCGGCCGCACGCGGGACAAGCTATGAGGTCGACGTTGGTGCGCTCGCGCAAGCCCAGCGCTTCGAGCAGGACTCGCCCCGCCTTCGCCTCCTCCACCGGATCGGCCGTGAGGGAGTATCGGATGGTGTCGCCGATGCCTTCGGACAGGAGCGTGGCGATACCGGCGGTCCCCTTGATCGTCCCCGCTGGAGGCGGGCCTGCTTCGGTGACGCCCAAATGCAACGGATGGTCCGTCACTTCCGACAGCTGCCGATAGGCCTCGATCATCAGTGGGACGTTGGACGCCTTGACCGAGATCTTCACGTCGTCGAAGCCTTCCTCGGCGAACAGCGCCAGCTCGATCTGAGCCGACTCAACCAGAGCTTCGGGGGTCGCTGACCCGTACTTCTCATAAAGCCTTGGGTCGAGGGATCCGGCGTTGACGCCGATGCGGACGGGGACGTGACGGTCCTTGCATTCCCTGGCGACCAGCTTGATCTCCTCGGGCTTTCGGAGGTTCCCCGGGTTGAGACGCAAGCAATCGACGCCGGCGTCCAACGCCGCCATGGCCATTTCCACGTGGAAGTGGACGTCGGCCACGATGGGCACCGGGCTCCGCGGCACGATGCGTGCCAATCCTTCGGCCGCCTCGCGCTCGTTGCATGTGCAGCGAACGATGTCAGCACCAGCGCCCTTGAGGTCGTAGATCTGAGCGAGCGTCCCCTCGACGTCGGCCGTCTTGGTGATCGTCATCGACTGAAGCGTCACCGGGGCGCCGCCGCCGACGGGAACCGAACCGACCATGACTTGGCGGGTCTGGCGACGAGGAAACCGCTGGTCAGCCATCGCCTTCGAGACTACCGGTGATCAGGCGATCAGATCGCGCAGATCGAGGAACAAGGAGCTGACCCCGATGAACAGGATGATCGCCAGTCCCACGTAGAAGATCGGCAACAGCTTGGCGATGTCGGCTCTATAGGGACGGCGCCAGCTGCGCACCCCTTCGTAGAGGGCGACCACCACCCGCCCCCCGTCGAGGGGGAATATCGGCAGAAGGTTGAAGATGCCGATGAAGATGTTGATCAGCGCTATCAGCCACAGGACGGTGGGCAGGCCGCTCTGCCCGGCCTGGTGGAGTATGCGGACCACTCCGACTGGGGACTCGAAGCGGACGCTGTTGTTCGGGTTGTCGGCGACCTTCTTGCTCGAGAGCATGTGAAAGTACGAACTGACGCCTTTGAGGCTGACGAGGTGGCCAAGGGCGTCGAAGGTACTGGCCGTGGCCTGCACGAACGCCCCGCCGGCGTCGCTGATCGAAGCCGTTAATCCGGAGTGGATCACCGGAGGTAGGCCGAGACCGATACCGATGAAGCCGACCGAACCTGATGGGATGTTCTGCTTGCCGACGACCTTGACGGTGTCGGCCTTCACCGGAACCGGGTACAGCTGAACGTCACGGCCCCGCCGATCGACGACAAAGTCGAGCCTCTTGCCGGCGTGCGCCTGGATGTAGGTAACCACCGACGCCCACGAATCAAAGTGGTGACCATCAATCGAGAGGATTCGATCCCCGAGCTGGAATCCCGCCAGCTCGGCCGGGCTGGAACCGGTGGCGAGCCGGCTGATCTCCGCGATCGGGTAGGACGAGGGCGGAACTGTTAGGTACTCCCCCTGGTCCCCCACCCAGAAAAACATCGAGAACAACACGACCAGGGCGATGAGAAAGTGCATCGCCGATCCGGCCACGTCGATCGAGAGTCGGCGCCACAGAGGTGCCTGCCGGTAAGTACGGGGCTCGTCGGCTGGGTCGACTTCCTCCAAGTTGTTCATGCCGATGATGCGGCAGTAGCCGCCAAGCGGCAAAGCCTTCACGCCATATTCGGTCTCGCCCCGTTTGATCGACCACAAGCGGGGTCCGAAGCCGAAGAAGAACTCAGTGACCTTGACGCGACCGGCTTTGGCCGTGAGGTAGTGCCCGAACTCGTGGGCCAGGATGCAACCCACCAGGACCAGCACCAGGAGAATCGTCTCTCCGTATCCGGCCGCGTAACCGAATCCGATCACCGCCACGATGACCAATGCCAACCGCAACAGGTCCGCACGGGGCGAGGGGTCTCCGGGCTTAGGGGGGAGCTGATCCCATTGGCGATGGGAGGCCAGCCCCAGCGGGTCGGCCTCCAGGGTCTCGCGCCAAGACGGACGCTCGCCCGTCTCTTGGTCCCCGGAGGGGTCGAGCTGGGTCACAGGGAGGCGCGAGCCAGCCTGTCTACGGCCACGCGAGCAAACTCCCTACCTGCACGATCGGATTCCAGCACGTCATCAACGGTACTGGGGACCGGGGCGCTGCACTCGTCGAGGGCCGCGCTTATGACAGCGGGTATATCTATCCACCGGATGCGGCCGTCGAGGAAGGCGGCGACAGCCACCTCGTTGGCGCCGTTGAGCCACGCCGGCGCGGCCCCGCCCTCCCGTCCGGCCCGGTAGGCGAGGTCGAGGCAGGGAAAGGTGGCCCGGTCGGGCGGCTCGAACTCGATCGGCGGTAGCTGCGTCCAGTCGATGGCGCCGAAAGCAACCTGGAGTCGATCGGGGTAGGCCAGGGCGTAACCGATCGGGAGGCGCATGTCGGGCAGGGAGAGCTGGGCGAGGGTGGCCCCGTCGGTTGTTTCGATCATCGAGTGAACGATCGACTGCGGGTGGACCACGACTTCTATGGAGTCATATCCGATGCCGAAGAGTTCGTGGGCCTCTATCACTTCGAGGCCCTTGTTCATGAGCGTGGACGAGTCGATCGTTATTTTGGGACCCATGGTCCAGGTGGGGTGGGCCAAGGCGTCCTGCACTGTGACTTCCGCCAGCGAGCGTTGACTGCGGCCACGGAAGGGCCCACCACTGGCGGTCAGCACGATGCGTCGGAGCGGCATCGACGGGGGGTGGGGCATGCGGGCCATGTCCTTTTCCCCGAGGAGCGCCCTCAAGCACTGGTGGATGGCGCAGTGCTCCGAGTCCACTGGGACGATCTCTGCTCCGGCGGTGGCTCGCGCTACCTGCACGACCGGCCCGCCCGCGATCAGAGACTCCTTGTTGGCAAGAGCCAGGCGCCGTCCGGCGAGCAGCGCGGCCAGGGTGACGGGGAGACCGGCGAAGCCGACGACGCCGTTGACGACCACGTCAGCCGACTTGGCGATCTCAGCCAGAGCTTCGGGCCCGACCAGGAGCTCTGTTCCTGCCGGTAGGCGTTCCTCGAGTTCGGTTGCCCTCCGGGGATCGGCGAGAGCCACCCGATCGGGCCGCAACTCGAGTGCTTGAGCAGCCAATAGGTCCACGGACGTGGCCGCCCCGATGGCAACGACATGAAACGACGCCGGATCGGAATTGATGACGTCGATCGTCTGGGTCCCGATCGAACCTGTTGAGCCGACCACGCTCACGGTCTTCAACGACGCCTACCTATTGCCATTCCCGAAGCAACTTGGGGGGCTCGACCAAGTTCATGTTCCAAGTTGTTTCGTGGCGAGTCCTTAGTGGATGAGGCCGAAATAGCTGCTCACGTAGTACGCAGCGGGCAGAGCCAGCAAGATGGAGTCGAAGCGGTCCAGGAGTCCTCCGTGGCCCGGCAGGATGCTGCCGGTGTCCTTGATCCCGAGGTCGCGCTTGACCATGGACTCGAACAGATCTCCCAGAGGTGCGATCAAGCCGACGATCAGTCCGAGGACCAGGCCGTGCTTCATGCCGCCCCAAGGCGTCAGCTCTTTGCCGACGATGGCGCCCACCACAATGGCTCCGACCAGGCCGCCCAAGAAACCTTCGACGGTCTTGTTGGGACTGATGTTCGGAGCCATGGGTCTGCTCCCGATCCACCGTCCCACGACGAAAGCGACGATGTCGGCCGCGATAGCAACCAGCACGGCGCCCAGGAACAACCCCTTGCCGTGCGCGGACCTCAGCATCAGCGGCGCGTAGGACGCAAGGACCGCGATCCACACGAAAGCCATCATGGTCACCGCGACGTTCGCGAGCGGCCGGGCCTCGACTATCCCCAGCACGTACCACATCATGCTGCCGGCGAACACCAGAACGACCGCCAACGGCAGAGCCTCGAGACCCCTCCAGTACGCACCGAACGTGAGGCCGAGCGCGATGACCAGCCCTAGCAGGGTTGCGGGGCGGAAGCCGGCTCTCTGGAGCATCCCATAGGACTCAGCGAGGGTGGCCACGACTATCAGGGCCACCAGTACCACCAGCGCCTTGGGACCGATGGCGTACGCGATCACTACTAGGAGGATCAGGCCGACGCCAACTGCGACCCGGCTACCCATGTCGTCGCTCGCGATGGATCCTCCGTTCGTGCCTCGGGTCTGGGGTCTGCCCGGGCGGCGGCCCGGGGCGGGAGCGTCGCCGGCCCGAGCCGCGGAACGGGCGTGACGGGCGCCGACGGCCGGTCGGGTCGGTCGTTCCCTAGGAGCGGGCGGCTCCGGCACGGGCAGATCGTCGAAGTCGGCGACTACGGGCTGATCCCCGGTGCGCGACGTAACGCGCTCAAAATCCTCGTCGAAGGAGTACAGGTCGGACCGCTCCGAGCGAGTCTGATCCAAGACACCTTCCGGCTCGTCGTCGCCGGCCAGATCCCCGATCTGGTCTCCGTCGTCCCAGTCTTCCTCTCCGTCACGCCAGCGGATGCCGCGCGCTCCAAGCGCCCGCCAGGCCTCCAAGTCATCGTCGCCCTGGACCTCGCGGAAGTCATCGTCAGGCAAGATGCGGGGTACGTCGCCGGTCGGCGGATCTGTCCAGTGCGGAAGCTCGGCGCCACCTCCCGTGACGGTGATGCTCTCTTCGCCGCTGACCGGCCCCGGGTCGGGGACGGGCGGGGGGTCCGGTGCTTCGATCTCGGCTGTCCGATCACCGAAATCCCACCCTTCCTGGCCCCGTTGCCCTCGCGGGGTCGACGACCGCGGCGGGGTCGCCAAGGGCGGCAACTCCACGGCTTCGGCTGGATCCATCGAATCGGGAAGCGGGAAACGGTGAGCGGGTCTCGGGCCCGGCGGCGCCGGGGGGACGTCGCCGAAACGCAACTCGTCATCGGGGCGCCGGCCCGCGGCCTCGCCCTTCTCGAGCGCTTCCTGTGCTTCCTCGGCCCGGATTATGCGAACGCCTTCGGCCGCCTGGCGGCTTCGGGAGCGGTCACCGGGCTCACCGCGCTCGCTCATCGGGTCCTCTCTTCGAGGGTGCCCATGAGCGGCGCCCTGTGCTCATTGGTTCGCTCACAAGCTCCCTCACGTTGTCCCTCCTCGGTTGCGTTTGCGTCGACAAGCCGGCAAGTGGGCTTGGGACTCGGCGAGTCCTTAGGGTAGAAGTTCTTCCTCTTTGCGCTGAAGTACGTGGTCGATATCGGCGATGAACTCGTGAGTGACGCGTTCGAGCTCCTTCTCGGCTCGGTCGAGCTCGTCGGTGGAGATATCGCCATCCTTCTCCAGAGACTCGAGATCCTTGCGGGCCCCCCGGCGCAGGTTGCGGACGGAGACCCGCCCGTCCTCGGCCTTGTGATGGGCCACCTTCACCAGCTCCTTGCGCCGTTCCTCCGTGAGCGGGGGGATCGATAGTCGGATGACGGTCCCGTCGTTGCTGGGGTTGATGCTCAGGTCCGAGTTCAAGATGGCCTTCTCGATGGCCTTCAAGGATCCTTTGTCGTAAGGAGTTATGACCATCAGCCTCGCTTCGGGAACCTTGATCCCAGCAACCTCTCGCATCTCGACTTCGGTTCCGTAGAAGTCGACGCGGAGCGTCTCGACTAGAGCAGGTGCGGCGCGTCCGGTCCGGATGGTCGAGAACTCGCTCCGGGTGTGGTCTAGGGCCTTGCCCATCTTGGACCGGCAATCTTCCAGCACCGCGCCGATATAGCTGTCCTCCTCCATTAGTGGATCAGCGTACCGATTTGATCCCCCTGGAGTGTGCGACGCAGATTTCCTGGCTCCATGATCGAAAACACGCGGACCGCGAGCGAGTTCTCCTTGCAGAGGGTGATGGCGGTCAGATCCATGGCCCGAAGTTCCTTCGACATCACTTCGTCGAAGCTGACCTCGTCGAGGCGTCGGGCATCGGGGTTGGTCCTGGGGTCGCTGTCGTACACGCCGTCCGCTCCACCGTGGGTCCCCTTGAAAAAGACGTCCGCCTCGATCTCGACCGCCCTTAGAGCTCCGGCCGTGTCGGTAGTGAAGAAGGGATTACCTGTCCCGGCCGCGAAGACCACGACCCGGCCCTTCTGCAGGTGGCGGATGGCCCGCAAACGGATGTACGGCTCGGCGATCTGCGACATCCCTATGGCGGTCTGGACACGAGTCGGCTGGCCCTGGCGCTCGAGGGCGTCTTGGAGGGCCAGCGCGTTGATGACCGTGGCCAGCATGCCCATGTAGTCGGCGGTCGCCCGGTCCATGCCAGTGGCGGAGCCGGTGGCGCCACGCCAGATATTTCCTCCGCCGACAACGACTGCGATCTCGGTCCCCAAGTCGGCCCTGACCTCGGTCAGCTCTTTGGCGATCCTCTCGACCACGGCGCCGTCGATGGTCTCGTCGGCTGCGTCGCTGGCGAACGCCTCTCCCGACAGCTTCAGGACCACGCGCTTCCACGGGGGCAGATGGGACACGGCAGAGCAAGCCTAGTGCGAGCCCATAGCCGTCGTCAGCGGCCGGGATGCGGGCTCGGCCGGGTCGTCTGCGCCGAGGTCCAACTGGTCGACGGCTCGCGGAGAACCCGGGCCTCGACCCGGCTAGCCCTGACGCGTTGGGTCGGAGAGCTAACCGACCACTACTTGGGCGAAACGGACGATCCTGGCGCTGCTCACGATCTGGGCCACGCTCTGCTTGTCGTCCTTGGCGTAGGGCTGCTCAACCAAGACGCCGCCCGGAACCCTCTTGTACCAGCCGTTGAGCTTCCCTTCGACGATCTTGGCGACCGCCGCTTCGGGCTTTCCCTCGTTGCGGGTCTGGGCTTCGAGCGCCGCCCGCTCGGCCTCGACATCCTCGGCCGACACCTCTTCGCGGTTGAGGACTGACGGCCGGCCGAAGGCAATGTGCACGGCCACGTCGTGGGCCAGTTCGGGAGTGCCACCCTCGATCTCGACCAGGATGCCATTGACCCCACGGCCATTCTGGACGTGCAAGTAGGTGTCCAGCAGGTGGCCGGAGTCGGCGACGAAGCGGACCACGCGCCCGACCTCGATGTTCTCCTTGAGGGTCAGCTTCAAGTCGTCTATCGCCTCTTTGCGACTGTCCACTGCTCCTTCGCCCTCGGCGGCGACGGCCTGGGCCAGCTCGTTGACGAGGCTCACGAACGGTGCCGACTTGGCCACGAAGTCCGTCTCCGACTTGAGCTCCACCAGGGCCGCCGCGTCGCCGACCACTGCTACTCCGACGGCGCCTTCAGTGTTGTCGCGTCCCGACCTCTCGGCGGCCTTGCCCAAGCCCCGCTCGCGAAGCCACACCACGGCGGCAGGATAGTCGCCGTCGCTTTCCACCAGCGCCCTCTTGGCGTCCATCATCCCGGCCCCGGTGGCGTCGCGAAGGGCCTTTACATCTTTGGCGGAGAACTCTGCCATGACCTGCTTCTACTCCTCAGTGTTGGTTTCGACGTCAACGACTTCAGCAGCAGGGGCATCGGGCTCGACGGCCGCGACCTCAGCCTCGGCCGCTGGGACCTCGGCAGCAGGGACCTCGGCAGCAGGGACCTCGCCGGCAGGGACCTCGGCCTCGAGGGGCGGGGTCTCCCCTTCGACGCCCTCGTCGGCTGCTGGCGGCTCCTGGTCCTTGGCGGCCCTCAGGCGAAGCTCTCGCTCCGCTTGGGCGGCCGCAGCCTGGCGGCGAGCGTCGCGCTGCTGCTCGGCGCGTAGGGCCTCCTCCTCGGGGGTCAGAACCGGAGGGCCTTCGACGGCCGCGGCGGGAGCACCAGCACGGACGGCTCGGCGAGAAGCTATGAAACGGCCTTCCTCCACGGCGTCGGCAATGACCCGGCACATCAGGGTCCCGGCCCGGATGGCGTCGTCATTGCCCGGGATCACGAAGTCGATCAGGTCGGGATCGCAGTTGGTGTCGACTACCGCGACGATCGGCATACCGAGCTTGTTGGCCTCGGTTACCGCGATGTGCTCCTTCTTGGTGTCGATGATGAATACGGCATCGGGGAGCTTCGTCATGTTCCGGATGCCGCCGAGGTTGCGATGCAGCTTCTCCAGCTCGCGACTGAGGATGAGCGCTTCCTTCTTCGGCATGGCCTCGAAGTCGCCCGCCTCACGCATCCGGTCGTATTCCTGCATCTTTTTGACCCGGCCGGAGATGGTGTTGAAGTTGGTGAGCATGCCGCCGAGCCACCGCTCATTGATGTACGGCATGCCGCACACGGCGGCGTAGCGAGCGATCGGATCCTGGGTCTGCTTCTTGGTACCGACGAAAAGGATGCTCCCGTTGTCGGCGACCAGGTCACGGACGAACGAGTACGCGGCGTCGATACGCTCGAGCGTCTGGTTGAGATCGATGATGTAGATGCCGTTGCGNNGCTCCCGCTTCGAGCAACTGCCTCATGGTGACGACAGCCATCTTGTCTGACTCCTTCCCCTCGGTTGAGTAGTCGCCCGATGTGCGCACCGCAGACAAGTCTGCAGCGACCGTGGGTACATCGGGGGATTAGGCGGTCCCGATTGTTCGGGACAGCCGACCATCCTAGCGCAGTCGCGTTCGGGCTCTTACCGCCGGCTCAGCGCTCAGCCATGATCAAGCGGCCCCGCAGCTGCATGACCGCCTTTGTGTGGATCTGGCACACCCGGCTNNGGTCAGGTTCTCGTAGTAGTACAAGCTCAGGACGATCTTCTCGCGGTCACCGAGCCGGTTGATGGCTCCAGCCAGGATCTGCTTCATTTCCTCGACCTCGAAGGCGGCCATGGGCCCGTCGCCGCGATCGGCCAGCGAGTCGCCGAGCGTCACTGACTCCCCTCGGTCCGAGCCCCCTCCGGAGATCACTTCGTCCAAGGCCACAATGCCGATATATGAGATCTGGCCGAAAATTGACTGCAAGTCACCTTCGGACATCTGTAGTTCGGAGGCCACCTCGGCGTCGCTCGGGGCCCGCCCGAGGGAAGCTTCCAAGGAGGCGTAGGCCTGCTCCACGGCGCGGGCCTTGGCCCGCACCGACCTCGGCACCCAGTCGATTGAGCGCAGTTCGTCGATGATGGCGCCCTTGATCCGGGTGATGGCATAAGTCTCGAACTTGATATTCCGCTCGGTATCGAACTTCTCGATCGCGTCTATCAGCCCGAACATTCCGTAGCTGACGAGGTCCGATTGCTCGATGCTTTGCGGCAGCCCGGCCGAGACCCTGCCGGCGACGAACTTGACCAAGGGTGAGTATCGAACGATCAGCTGGTCACGCACGGCGCGATCACCCGACCGCTTGTACTCGGACCAGAGCCGGTCTACCTCGTCTAGCTCGTTTTCCAACCTTCGCCCCTATCGCGCCCGGGCGCGGCCCATTTGAGCGCGCCCCGCCAGCCGAGCCCTCGCAGTACCGGTCACTGGTCACAAAGGCTAGTGGCTGGAGGTCGCCCCGCGAGGTTTTGGGCGATATTTGGCGCGACAGGTAGGGCTAGCTGTCTCGAACCTCACCCGACGACCTTCATCCACCACCGGCGTCAGCTGCTACCGCCGCCGCACCCACCACCCCCGCTCGGAGGCCACCCAGCCGGTCGCTTCGAGCTCGTCCAAGGCCCGCAATGCCGTCCCCACGCTGGTAGCGCTGCGGTCGACGATATGGTTGAGCGACGATGGCCTCCACTCGACCGCCGCCAGCACGGCCTTGGCGGCCGAGCTCAGCACCGGGACCAGCGATGCTTCGTCCTCCACGCCCACCTGGGCCCGAGCGTGGTGAGCCTTCGAGTCCGGGAGGAACATCCCGAGGGCGTCGAGCACGTCCCTGGCGCTTCTTACCGGGCCGGGGCCGTCGTAGAGCAGCTGGTTGGTGCCGGCGCTGGCGGGGCTGTGGACGGGACCGGGTACGACCCTCACCTCCACTCCTCGCTCGAGGGCGGCTTCGACGGTAATCAGGCTGCCACCGGCCGCGTGGGACTCCACGACCACGACCATCCGCACCAGGCCGGCGATCACCCGGTTGCGGGCCGGAAAGCGCCACGCCTGCGCGGGCCGGCCCGGAGGCGTCTCGGAAACGACGGCTCCGGCGGCGACCACCTGCTCCCAGAGACCGGCATGGCGACGCGGATAAACCACGTCGACCCCGCTCGCCGCCACACCGACGGGACCCACGGCGCCGGGCTGGTCCACGGCCCGGAGCGAACCAAGGTGGGCGGCTCCGTCGATGCCCAGGGCCAGTCCCGACACCACACATATGCCGGAACCGGCCAGGTCGCGACCGAGCTCGAACGCTACCGATCGGCCATCGGGCGTGGCCCGACGCGTGCCGACGATGGCCACGCACGGCCGGTCCAGGCATTCCAGAGCTCCCCGCCAGAAGAGGACCCCCGGCGGGTGCGGATCGTCGGCCAACGCGACGGGGTAAGTGGCGAGACCAGGCCAGGTCACGCCGATCCCCCGGCCGGCGATGGGCGCCCACCACGTCTCCGGGTCGAATCCCCGCGATAGCTCCGCCCACGTCCGCCCGGAGCACCGAATGGAGCCCGAGTCGAACGCCCCGTCCAAGGGAGTCTGCCGGGTTTGCCGGGATTCGAAATCGAGCCCTTGACCTCGCGGTGGTCGTTGGAGCCGGCCGGCGCGGACCCGCTCCCACGCCCGGCGCGGTTCCCAACGTCCGAGCACCGCCACCAGTGTCGCCGGGCCCATCCCTGGCAGACCGCTGAGCGCGGCCGCGTAGGCAGCCTGGCCGGCCGCGCCTTCGTCGCCAATCACAGGACCATCTCCTCAGCCGCGAACACATCTGCTCGTAGCGCCAGGGCTCCGTAGACGTCGTCGACCGTCACCGGACCGGCCCGACCATCCAGGTCGGCGAGGGTGCGGGCCACCCTGCGGACGCGATGCAAACCGCGGGCCGACAATCGCCCTTGGCGAAGCCGTACCTCGAGCAGTCGGCTGGCCAACGGGTGGATGGGGGCCACCCGGTCGAGCGACGGTCCGGCCAGTTCGGCGTTGCACGTCACCGATCGGCCGTGGGCCAAGTGGCGCGCCGCCTGCACCCGAGCCGCCACGGTCGTAGTCGACTCGGCCCCGGCCGAGTCGGCCTTCGCTCCTCCGATGAGTTCGCCGACGTCGGGGCGGTCGACCATGACCCGCAAGTCGAACCGGTCCAATAAGGGCCCCGAAACGCGAGCGGCATAGCGGGCTCTGGCCGACTCGCGGCATCGACACGAGCCGGACCCACTTTCCATTCCGCATGGGCAGGGATTCATGGCGCCGACCAGGAGGACTCGGGCCGGGAAAACGACACTGGCCCGGGCTCGGCAGACCAGAACCCGGCCCTCCTCGATGGGCTGGCGAAGGGTGTCGAGCACGTCGGCGGGGAATTCGCCCAGCTCGTCCATGAACAACACCCCTCGATGGGCGCAGCTGAGCTCCCCGGGCCGCATCTGCGGGCCGCCACCTCCAATCAGCGACACCAACGACGCGCTGTGGTGCGGGGCCCTGAACGGCGGTCTCCGAACCAGAACGCCGGCCGGAAGCGCCAGCCCGGCAGCCGAGTGGATGCGCGCCACTTCGAGAGCCTCATCGGTTCCAAGAGGCGGCAGGAGCCCGGGCAAACGCTCGGCGAGCATGGTCTTGCCGGCGCCAGGTGGCCCTACCAGGAGGAGGTGGTGGCCTCCTGCGGCCGCCACCTCCACGGCCAAACGGGCGAGCGGCTGGCCTTTGACGTCGGCCAGGTCGGGTCCGGCCACGGACGGCTCCGGCGGGGGAGACGGCGGGCGAGCGGCCCAACCCGATTCCCCGCGGAGGACTGAGACCAGCCCCCGCAGACCCGCCGCGCTCCTGACGTCTGCGCCTCGTACCAGCTCTGCCTCGGGCACACAGGACGGCGGGACCACGACCGTCCCGGCTCTCATGGCGTGCACCAACGGCAGAACGCCGGGAACCTTCCGGACGCTGCCGTCGAGGCCCAACTCTCCGAGGAACCCCATACCGGCTACGGCGCTCTCAGGAATCTGGCTGTCGGCGGCGAGCACCGCCATGGCTATGGGTAGGTCCAGGCCGGCGCCGGCCTTGCGAACCGAACTTGGGGCGAGATTGACCGTCACCCGTTGTTGGGGCCACTTGAACCCGCTCGAGATGATCGCGGCCCTGACGCGGTCGCGCGACTCGCGGCAGGAAGCGTCCGGCAGGCCCACGATCGTGAAGGACGGAAGTCCCCTCGACACGTGGACCTCGACCGAAATGGGTGTTCCTTCGACGCCGACCAGCGTCGACGACGCCACCGTTGCGAGCACGGCTCCTCCCAACCACAGGAAATGGAAAGGGGGGCCGTGACGCCGGCCTCCAAGCTCCTTTCCACGCTACCGATGCACTAGGACGGTCAATGACATCGGTACCCGGGCTGGTTTGAAGGAGAATCTGGGCATGGACGACGCCGGCGACTGCCCAGACGACGTCGAGGTCCGGGTGGTGCATCCGTTTGAAGCCCGGAAGGCGTATGTGTGCCCCGGATGCCAACAGGAGATCCAGCCCGGGTCGGGCCACCTGGTCGCCGTGCCGGTTGGAGAGCCCGAACTGCGACGGCACTGGCACCGGCCTTGCTGGCGCAACCGGACCAACCGCAAGCCGGGAAGGTAGACCAGCCTCTAGAGCAACCCCGCTGGCGCCCCGAGCAATGCTTGATCGAGGTCGGCCCAAAGGTCCTCGATGGCCTCAATTCCGACCGAGAGCCGCAGCAAGCCCGGGGGGAGGTGCTCTTCTGCTTCCCATCTACCCCGCCGTTCGATGAGCGTCTCGACTCCGCCCAGGCTGGTGCCGGCCGTCATCAGGCGCACGCCCAGGGCGACCTCCTCGGCCGCACCGGCTCCTCCTTTTACCTCGAAGGAGACCATGGTCCCGAATCCCTTCATCAGACGGCCAGCCAGCTCGTGTCCGGGGTGTTCGACCAACCCCGGGAAGCGGACCCGTTCGACGGAGGGATGACCGGCCAGGCGTCTGGCCAGCTCGGCCGCGTTGGCCTGGGACCTTTCGAGACGGACGTCCAGGGTCCTGATTCCGCGCAGGAGGATCCACGCCTCGAGCGGGCCGGCAATGGCCCCGTGCAGGGACCTTCGCTTGGCCAGGGCCGTGACCACGTCCGGCCGGTTCGACGCCACCGCCCCCAGCACCACATCGGAGTGTCCCGACAGAAGCTTGGTCGCGCTGTGCACGACTGCGTCCGCCCCCATGTCCAGCGGTCGCTGAAGGAGCGGGGTGCAAAAGGTGTTGTCCACGACCACGTCCAAGCCGAGAAGGTGGGCGCCTTCGATCAGCGCCGGCAGGTCGATCACGTCGAGAAGTGGGTTGGTCGGCGACTCCAGCCAGAGGAGTCCTCCGGAGCCGAACGAACCCGATTGGCCCGACGGTCGGCCCGGTCCCCCAGCCATTTGGGAGCAGGCGTCGAGCGTGGCGGCGGCGTCGGTTACGTCGACGGTCCGAAACCTGAGACGCCCCCGTCCGGCGACGTCAGCCAGCAGGCGTCTGGTCCCGTTGTAGGCGTCCCCGCCGACCACGATCCACCCCGGCACGGGCAGAGACTCCATGACCGCCGCGATCGCAGCCAGCCCCGACCCGAAGAGGAGGGCCTCGCCGCCTTCGAGGCCGCCAATGACTTCCTCGACGGCCTCCCAAGTCGGGTTGCCATCCCGGCCGTACATGATCGCCCCGCCTTGATGGAACGTCGAGCTGAGCACTACCGGAACGTTGATGGGGGCGCCGGGAGTGCCGGTGGGCCGACCAAGGTGGACCACCTGGCTGGCCTGGGACAGTTGATCGCGATCGGCCTGGCTCAGAACGCGTCCTCCAGGATCTGTAGGTCGGGGCCGAGGACCGAAGCGACGTCGAATCGGATGGCGTTGGGCCGGACGGCCATGGCAGCGCCTCGCTCTCGAAGCCAGCGGGCGGCCAGGCGGCGGATGCGGGTCTGCTTGGCCGAAGTGACCGCCTCGAACGGCTCTCCGTACCTGGTTGACGTTCGCGTCTTCACTTCGCAGAACACGAGGGTCGGACCCCGACGGGCGACCAGGTCGATCTCCCCACCCGAGCACCGCCAGTTGCGATCGAGCACTTCGTACCCCTCGGCTTCATACCATTGCGCGGCCCGAGTTTCGCCGGCGGCCCCGAGGGCGCGGCGGCCGACGCCGCCACCTGGTTCCTCCGCCCGCCCCGGCGCGGGGACCGCGCCGGGGCCATGGGAGGGGCCCGCCTGGCCCGGTATGGCTAGAGCTCCTTCTCCGGGAGCTCCTCGACGTTAACGTCCTTGAACGTCACGACCCGCACCGACGAGACGAAGCGGGCCGGCCGGTACATGTCCCACACCCACGCGTCGCCAAGGGAGATCTCGAAGTAGGTCCGATCACCCTCGCCTTTGGCCTCCATCTTCACGTCGTTGGCCAGGTAGAAGCGCCTTTCGGTCTCGACCACGAACTTGAACATGGCCAGCACGGCTCGGTACTCCTGGTACAGCTGGAGCTCGATCTCCGTTTCGTACCGCTCGAGATCCTCGGCGCTCATTGGGACACCGCTTTGCTCACGAGCCCCATGATATTCCGCCGCAGGACCGTAAGGGATCGTCGCCTGACCCGGGCCCTCGCCGACGAGCCCGCCTGGGACGGTCGGGGCTCAGCGGTTGAAAGGTTGCCGCTTCTCTTTGATCTTGGCGGCCTTGCCGGTGCGATCGCGCAAGTAGTACAGCTTGGCCCGACGCACGTCGCCCTTGGTCACCACCTCGATCTTGGCGATCACCGGCGAATGAACAGGAAAGGTGCGCTCCACCCCCACCCCGAAGCTGAGCTTGCGCACGGTGAAGGTTTCCCGGACACCGGAACCTTGGCGGCGGATGACAGCTCCCTGGAAGACCTGGACCCGTTCCCGGCTGCCTTCGACGACCCTCACGTGGACCTTGAGGGTGTCTCCAGGCGCGAAGTCCGGGATGTCGTCCCGCAGGCTGTCGCGGTCTATCAGGTCGGTCGGGTTCATGGCGTGGAGCTCCTGCCGGGCGAGAAAGGAAGACTCAGGATAGTGCGTCGAGCCCGAACTCGGCCAGGAGCGCCTTCTCCTCGTCGCTGAGACCACCTCGAGCGTCGATGAGGTCAGGCCGTCGGGCCCGGGTTCGAGCCAGAGCCTGGGCCCTCCGCCACCTGGCCACTTTGGCGTGGTCGCCGCCACGGAGAACGTCGGGTACCTCCCACCCCCGGAACACTGCCGGCCGGGTGTACTGGGGATACTCGAGGAGGCCATCGGAGAAGCTCTCCTCCCAAGCCGAGCTCTCGTTGCCCATGACGCCAGGAACCAGGCGAGCCACCGCCTCCACCACCGCCATGGCGACGATCTCACCGCCGGCCAGGACCACATCGCCGATTGAGAGCTCACCGTCTACCAGGTGCTCGGCGACCCTCTGATCCACGCCCTCGTACCGTCCGCAGAGCATGGAAAATCCGGTGCCTGAGGCGAGCTCTTCAGCCCAAGCCTGGTCGAACCGCCTGCCGCCGGGACCGAGGAGCAGCAGCGGTCGGGGGGGATCGGCCGCCTCGACGACACGGAACAGCGGCTCTGGAGCCAGGACCATCCCGGCCCCGCCCCCGAAAGGGCTGTCGTCGACGGATCGGTGCGGGTCGGTCGTCCCGGACCTCAAGTCGTGCACCCGCAAGTCCAAGAGCCCTCCCCGGCCGGCCTTGCCGACCAGGCTGGCTCCTGTCCACGACAGCAGCAGGTCCGGAAAAATGGTGAACGTGTCGATCCGCAAGCCCCCTTTGACCACCGGCTCCGTCACAGGTCGAGAAGGCCTGAGGGGGCTTTCACGGTCAACCGGCCAGAGTCCTCGGCGCTGACGAAGGACAGCGGTATGAGGCGCCCATCCTCGAG
Source organism: Acidimicrobiaceae bacterium (assembly GCA_003156795.1). Classification (GTDB taxonomy): domain Bacteria; phylum Actinomycetota; class Acidimicrobiia; order Acidimicrobiales; family Palsa-688; genus PALSA-688. Next base: position 1,324 of record PMHU01000114.1, on the reverse strand, counting down.
TATCAGCAGGTCGCTGGCCGGGTTGGCTTGCACCGATTTCACCGACCCGATGAGCAGGCCTTCCTCGTCGTACACGTCGGCGCCGATCAGCTCGTGGACCCATAGAGCGCCGGGAACGTCGATCGGCGCGGCGCGCAACACCGCCCCCCGAATGCTCTCGGCCGCTTCCTCGCTGTCGAAGCCGGCGAACGACACCAGCCACCTGCCCGCCTCCGACAGGCTCGACGCCCGGACGATCACGAGCTTTCCAGAGGGCCCTTCGAGCTCGACCCCGGGAGCCATCCTTTCGGTCCGGTTCGTCCACAAGTCGACCACGACCCCGCCCCTCAGACCATGGGGGCGCAGCACGCGGCCGACGTCGAGCAGGGCCCCGGCCGGGGCTGAAGAATCAGCCCCTTCATGAGGGTCGATCGGCAGGGCTAGTCGACGATGTCGACGATGACATCGACGCCGTCTTTGGCCCCGGCCGCCCGCACGACACCGCGTATCGATTGAGCGACGCGGCCGCGGCGTCCGATGACCTTGCCCATGTCGTCGGGAGCGACTCGAAGCGACAGCTTGATTCCGTGACGGGTCTCGCTCGTATTCACGCTGATCGCATCCGGGTCGTCGACGAGTTTGCGGGCGAGGAACAGCAGGACCGCCTTGGCCCTCCCCCCGTCGACTTGATCTTCGTCGCCCCACTCGTCGTCGGTGCCCAAATCGGTTCCCATCCCGGCCGAGCTAGACGCCTCGGAGTCCGACACCTCCGGGCCTACCGCCGCCGGGTTCACCTCGTCGGGGTGGCCCTCAGGGGCGTTGCTCACGGCTTGACTGACCCAGCGCCCGACTTGAACTGCTCCATGGCGCCGGACTGGTCGAGCAGGCGGGCCACCGTGTCGGTCGGCTGAGCCCCTTCGCGGAGCCAACGGACCGCCTTGTCGTTGTCGATCAGGATCCGTGTCGGCTCGGAGCGAGGCTCGTAGGTACCGAGGATCTCGATGAACCGACCGTCCCGAGGCGACCGACTGTCTGCGGCGACGACCCTGTAAACCGGCTGCTTCTTTTTTCCCATCCGCATCAGGCGGAGCTTTACGGCCATNNGCGCTGGTGCCCGCCCGCCGGGCCACCCGTCCGGACAGGCCCGGCATCGTGGCCATCTGGCGCATGTAGGCCTGCATCTGCTTGAAGCGGTCGAGCAACTCGTTGACCTCGGTGGTCGACGTGCCGCTGCCGCGGGCGACACGCAGGCGCCGGGAGCCGTTGATGATCGAGGGGTTCTGGCGCTCCTCGGGGGTCATGGATCTGATGATGGCCTCGATCGGACCCATCAGGCCGTCGTCGA
>PMHU01000281.1 GCA_003156795.1 Acidimicrobiaceae bacterium | reverse complement strand
ACTGCTCCGGGTTCTACGGCGACCGCGTCACCGCGGCGCGGGACATGCTCGACGGGCCGATCGACGTCCTGACCGGCGACTACCTCGCCGAGCTGACCATGCTCATCCTGGCCAAGAACATGCTGCGCGACCCCGCCACCGGATACGCCCGCACGTTCGTGACCCAGATGGAACAGGTGATGGGCGACTGCTTAGATCGCAGCATCAAGGTGGTGTCCAACGCCGGCGGATTGTCTCCTCGCGGCTGCGCCGCGGCAGTGGCCGAAGTGGCTGACAAGCTCGGCTTCGACCCGGTGATCGCCTACGTGGAAGGCGACGACCTGGTACCCCGCCTCGAGGAACTCAAGGCCGCGGGCGTGGAACTTTCACATCTGGAAACCGGCGAGCCCCTCGGCGAACGTCCGGTCATGACCGCCAACGCCTACCTCGGCGGCTGGGGCATCGCGGAGGCACTGAACAAGGGCGCCGACATCGTCATAACCGGCCGGGTCACGGACGCCGCTTTGGTGGTAGGGCCGGCCGCCTGGCGTCACGGGTGGGGGCGTGACGACTGGGACGCCCTCGCCGGGGCGGTCGTGGCCGGGCACGTGATCGAGTGCGGGACGCAAGCGACGGGCGGCAACTACTCGTTCTTTACCGAAGTACCCGGTCTCGTTCATCCGGGATTTCCGATCGCCGAGGTGGCCAGTGACGGGTCGTCGGTGATCACCAAGCACCCGTCTCACGGTGGGCAAGTATCGATCGGCACGGTCACCGCGCAACTGCTCTACGAAATCGGGCCGCCGGCCTACCTCAACCCTGACGTGACGGCCCGCTTCGACAGCATCCACCTGTCCGAGGACGGCCCCGACCGCGTGCGGATTACAGAGGTGAAAGGCGACTCGCCGCCGGCCACGACCAAGGTCGCTCTCAACTACCAAGGGGGATGGCGCTCGACCACCACCGTGTACCTGACCGGTCTGGACGTCGAGGAGAAAGCGGCCCTGTTCGAGCGGGCCCTCTGGGATTCCTTGCCCGGTGGCAAAGGCGGATTCGACTCCGTCGACGTGTCGCTCATCCGCACCGACAAGCCCGATCCCACCACCAACGAGGAGGCGGCCGCGCAGCTGCGCATCTCGGTCAAGGACGGCGACGAACGCAAGGTGGGCCGAGCTTTCTCGGGTCGTGTCACCGAGCTGGCCTTGGCTTCGTACCCCGGCCTGTATGGGTCCGGGCTTACAGGCGGGGCGCAGGCATATGGCGTGTACTGGCCGGCGGTGGTCCCCGCCGAACTGGTGTGGCAGGAGGTGATGGTCGGGGGAGAGAAGTCGGTGGTCGAGCCCGTGCTGGCACCGGATCCGCGCGTGGTGGCGGACGTTCCGACGGAGAGGCCTACCTCGGCCTGGTCCGGTGCTTCGATCCGCGTTCCCCTCGGGCGGGCGTTCGGCGCCCGGTCGGGAGACAAGGGCGGCAACGCCAACATCGGAGTGTGGGCCCGGTCTGCTTCGGGATACGGCTGGCTCTCCGACTTCCTGACCGTCGAACGGCTGCAGGAGCTGCTGCCCGAGACGGCTCCCCTCCCGGTACGGCGCTACGAGTTGCCGAACATCCTGGCGCTCAACTTCGTGATCGTGGGGCTGCTCGGCGAGGGCGTCGCCGCCAGTAGCCGCCAGGATGCCCAAGCCAAGAGCTTGGGAGAGTGGCTCCGGGCCAGAATCGTCGACCTGCCTGCGGACCTGCTTCAGGGCTCTCGGTGAGCGAAGCCGTTCGCTTCGAGGCGTCCGCGGGCGTGGCCACGTTGACGATGGACCAGCCGGACCGTCGCAACGCCCTGACTCCGGCTCTGCTCAACGGCCTCGGCGACGGACTGGCTGCCGCCCTCGCAGACCCATCGGTGCGGGTCGTGGTGTTGACCAACACCGGCCCGGCTTTTTGCGCCGGGGCCGATCTTTCCGGACGTTCGGGCCCGCCGGTCGAAGCGCGATTCAGTCTGGCCGTGGTCTTGACCACCATCCTGGACTCTCCAAAGCCGGTGGTGGCCCGCATCGCCGGGCACTGCATGGGCGGCGGCGTCGGCCTGGCCGCGGCGTGCGACCTGTCAGTCGCTGAGGACACGGTGCGCTTCGGGTTCACCGAGGTCCGCATCGGGGTGGCCCCGGCCATCATTTCGGTGGTGTGCCTGCCGAAGCTGCGACGCGGCGACGCGTTGGAGCTCTTCTTGACCGGCGAGCGGATCAGCTCAGCCAGAGCGGCAGAGGTCGGGCTCATCACGTCGACGGCGCCGATGGACACGTTCGACGACGTGGTATCGGAACTGGTAGCGAAGCTGACGGCAGGCGGTCCCGGCGCTCTAGCGGCAGCCAAGCGCCTCGTGTTCGACGTTCCCGCCCTGGAGAGGACCGACGCTTTCGCGAAGACCACGCAGGTGTCGCAAGCGCTTTTTGCATCTGACGAGGCGGCCGAGGGCATTACTGCTTTTCGGGAGAAGCGCCCTCCCTCCTGGGCGCCGTGATCAGCGACGGACGGCCGCCCTTTTATGGTCGGACCGCGATCGTCACGGGGGGAGCTCTTGGGATCGGTGGAGGCATCACCCGCGCCTTTTGCCGCGCCGGGGCGAAGGTGGTTTGCGTGGACAATGACGAGGCGGCCGCCCGCCGGCTCGCATCCGAATGTGATCAATCCGATGCCGGCCAGGTCGAGGTGCTGTCGGGCGATGTGAGGGATCCATCGACGGCTGGGCGCGCCGTGGACGCGGCGGGGCACGTCGACATCCTGGTCAACAACGTCGGCGACTTCCGCCCGCCTGGCCGCTTTGCCAATTCGACCGAAGAAGCTTGGGACACCCACTACGAGATCAACTTGAAGCACGTTTTCCGCATGACCCACGCGGTACTGCCATCGATGCTTTCAGGGAGTGCCGGTTCGATCGTCAACGTGTCGACTGTCGAGGCGTTCCGCGGTATCCCAGGCAATGCCGTCTACAGCGCTTTCAAAGCCGCCGTCGTCGCTTTCACCCGCAGCTTGGCGGTCGAGGTCGGCGGCCACGGGATCCGCGTCAACGCCATCGCACCCGACCTGGCTGACACCCCGCAGACTCCTGCCGCGGCGATGCTCGGGGGCCGCGACCCGGAATTGATCGAGTCGTGGGTCCCGCTCGGTCGCTTCGGCCAACCCGACGACTACGCCCAGGTTGTTCTCTTCCTCGCCAGCGACCAGGCCCGATTCATCACGGGCCAGACCCTCGCCGTCGATGGCGGCACCCTGGCGGCCAGCGGCTGGTACCGCCGCTACCAGGCCAAGGGTTGGACCAACCTGCCCGACCGGCCGTAACGCGCCGGGCGCCGGGCCGGCGTGGACCCAGGCCGGCTGGGCCCGGGCTCAAGTGTTGCGGCGCAGTCGCCGGAACGGTACGTCACGATCAGAGGACGGCTCCCGGGGCAGGCCGAGCACGTTCTCGCCCAGGATGTTGTGCTGGATCTCGTCGGTACCGCCCGCGATCGACTGGGCAGGGACCGACACCAGCACTTCGGTGACCACGCCGCCCATGGGCGCGTCGGGCCCGGCCAGAAGCCCCGACGCACCGGCTATCAAGGAGTGGGCGGCCGCCGAGGACCGGGCCAAGTTGCTCATGGCGAGCTTGCCGATCGATCCTTCCGGGCCCGGCGGGCGGCCAGCGGCGCGGGCCACGCGAGCCCGTTCGGCCGTCCATGCGCTCACCCGCTCGATCGATATGGCTCGAACGATCTCCTGACGGACGGCCGGATGCGTCCACACGCCGTTGGCCCGAGCCCGACCGATCAGGAGGTCGGCCCGACCGGCTCGCTGGGGGTACCAGACGTACGGTGCGAAGTTCTCCTCGGCTTCGAGTCGCGCTTCGTCTATCGCCCGACCGCGGCCGGACGGAACGCGAGTACCCCGAAGGGCCCCGAAGCGTCGCTCGTGGGACAGCGTCGTCCGGGCCACGGCCCAACCGTCGCCGACCGTCCCTACGACATGGTCGCTTGGAACCCGGGCATCGGTGAAGAAGACCTGGTTGAACGAGGCGTGACCGTTCATCTGACGAAGCGGGAGTACCGTCACCCCGGGTTGGCGCATCGGCAGGACGAAGTAGGTCAAGCCGCGGTGCTTCGGAGCGTCCCAATCGGTCCGAGCCACCAGCAGGCCGTAGTCGGCGTGATGAGCGCTGGTGTTCCATACCTTCTGGCCATTGACCACCCACTCCTCGCCGTCGCGCTCCGCTCGGGTCGTGAGCCCGGCCAAGTCCGAGCCGGCGCCGGGCTCACTGAAAAGCTGGCACCACGTCTCCTCCCCGGTCAGAATCGGGCCGAGGAACCGCTGGCGAACCGAGTCCGGCCCGTGGGTGAGGATCGTGGGTCCGGCCAGACCCGTGGCGACGCCGCCCGACAGCCCGACCGCACCGTGATCCCCGATGGCCGTGACCACCAGGGATTCAGTCCAGTCAGGCCAGCCGCGACCGCCCCACCGTATGGGCCACGCCGGCGCAGCCCACCGGGATGCGACCAATCGGCGCCGCCACTCCGGCAACGACAATGACGGGTCCCAGTTCTGTTCCAACCACGCGGTGATTTCGTCACGGAGCGAAGTGGGTAAGGGTGCGCCACCGTCGGCCACGGGCCCGAGGCTACGGCTGGGACTGACGTTGTGTGTATCTTGGTGTTGCGTTGCGTGTCCCTTGACGTGGCCGGCGCACTGTGGAAGCCGGAGCTAAAGGTCCGAGCGAGGGTGAGTGCAATGCTGAGATTCTGTGGGTTTGGATTGGAGCTCTTCATCGATGAGGTACTGGAACGCCACCATGACGACCCCGTGGTTTGCTCGGCGACCGACTTCACCGGGCAGCGCTGGCTGATCGTCGAAGGCGAGCGCAAGGACAAGGAGCTCTCGTGGCTGTGTGCGCCGGCTAGTAGCAAAGCCGTGGATCTCGTGGCCGCCGGCCTGACGACCGCCGCCGACGCCGTCCGCCACAGCACCACAGGTTGGGTCGAAGTGGTCAGCGTGGTAAACGGACATTCCGTCCCCGATCGACGGCTCAGCTGCTGCGATCTGAACGCCCAGCTCGTGGTCACCACACCCCATCTCGGATAGGACCGACACCGGCACCGCCCCATGCGGCGGTACGGTGGGAGTCGTGGCCGGTTCCGGCGCCGACATCAGTCTCCTCCCCCGTGACCCGATCGTTCGGCGATTCGTGAGTCGGGGGCGGCTGGTCGCCATTCCGGCTCGCCTTGCGAAGCGGCGGCTGGTGCTCGACTGGCTGGCTCAACAGTTCGAGCCGGGCCGGGTCTACCCCGAAGCGACCGTGAACCGGATGTTGGGGCGCTTCCACCCGGACTTCGCCGCCCTGCGCCGGTATCTCGTCGACGAAGGCTTCATGGAGCGTCGCCAAGGGTTCTATTGGAGAGCCGGCGGCTCGTTCGACGTCTAGCCGGCCGGTGGCTCCTGGGTCCTCCTGGCTCACGTCGCCCTTGGGATCAGAACACCGCACTTCCGGCCGTTGGTCCTTATACGGCGACGGCTCGGGTCAGGACCGACCGGGCCAGTTCCGCAGCCCTCAAAGCTGAGTTGAAGCCCACTTCGGATAGAAGCCCCGGCGCCGCGACCATGTCGCCGGCGAGGAATACTCCGTCGCCGCGATCGATGGCGGGCCGATCCTCCCATGTGGAGCCGGGCAGGTCCAGGGCTCCGCTGCGGGACTGCAAGCCCGAACGGCGGCGCCAGTGCTCGCGGGTGCGCCATTCGGGGTATCCGCAGTCGAGCAAGTCCTCGGCTCGCCCCACGCCGTCCTCCAGGGTCTCCGCCGGTCGAAGCCCTATCTGGACTTGCACGAGATCTCGTCCTTTGGGAGCCAGAGACCGATCGGCCGCGGAGAACTTCTCCACCCACCCCGGCGCGTCGAGGTCGGAGACCACGAACGGATCACCCCGGCGGGCGGAGATGCCGACGTCGAGCAAGGCTACGTGCGAACCTTCCCAGCGCACCGACTCGTCGCCCAGCAGGGCCCGGGCCGAGCGAAGCTCGGTGGCGATGATCACTGGACGGGATTCCGGCAGCCGCTCGGCTCCAGACCCGGTTCGTATCTCGACGCCGAGAGCGACCGCCCTCTCGGCTAGACGGTCCACGAGAACTCCCCAGCCTCCCGTTACGTACCTGGCCGTGGGCAAGCGCGGCGCGAAGACCCGGCGCAGCCTCTCCCATACGAAGGCCGCGGACAGCCGCCCGGGGTCGTAGTCAAAGGTAAAGACTCCGGCCAGGTTGCTGAGCAACCGCGCCACCTCGGGACCCCACTGCCGGGTCGCCCACTCGAAGAAAGTCTCCGACACCGGCGCAACCGCGCCTCTGGTCATGACGGCTTTGACCATGGATCCGGGGGGAACCCGTCGCCTTGACCCCGACACCCGGAAGCGAATCGCGGCCATGGTGGCGAGGGGAGCCCGGGGTGCGATTCGGTCGTCCACCAGCTTTCGCTCCGACAGCCACACCCAGGCGGGGCCGTCGCAGTACAGCACATGGGGTCCCAAGTTCGCCCGGAACGGAGGCGACGACGTCCGCGCCCTGCCTCCCAGCGTGCTCTGGGCTTCGAGGAGCGTCACGCCGGCCCCGCCCTCGGCGAGGGCAATAGCCGCCACCAGTCCGGTAAGGCCACCTCCGACGACGGTGGTACGACTGTTCGGTGTCATGCCCACTAGAGGATTGGAACCTGCCGAAAGGTTCCCGCCTCTTATGGACGTGGAGCAGGTAGTCCGGGCCGCCCAGCGGGGCGACCCCGAAGCCATGGACGCGCTCGTGCGCGCCCTTTTGCCCTACGTAGGTCGTATTTGCGGCGCCATCGCCATGGACAAGGGAGACGACGCAGTGCAGGAAACCATGATCGCCGTACTTAGAAACCTCGGCGCCTTGCGCCAGCCGGAAGCCGTGCGGGGTTGGGTCCGCCGCATCGCCGTTCGCGAGGCCATGAGGCAGGCAACTGCGGAGCCGATCCTCTCTGACCAGGCGACCCTCGACTTCACCCCGGCGCGCTTGATAGATCTCGATGGCGCCATCGACGTGAGGGCGACCCTCGCCCGGCTGCCGCCGGCCCAACGAGCGATCCTCGTCCTGCGGGACATGGACGGATTGGCCGAGGCCGAGGTCGCGGCGCTGCTCAACATGCCCGAAGGCACCGCCAAGTCCCGTCTCCACCGGGCCCGCAAGGCTTTCGCCGGTAGGTGGAACGAGTGAACCCGGAGGAATGGCCCACCGCGAGCCTCGGCCCCGTGGCCCGAGCCAAAGTTCTGGCGTCGGCATGGCCCAGCGCGGCCTGGGTCGAAGGGGTGCTCGACGCCCCCTATCGAGCCGTGTGGTCATGGATCAGTGACCTCGAGCACTCGATTCCCCAATTCGACACAACCGTCACCCGGGTCCGCGTCCGTAGCCGCCGACCGGCGCCAGGCGAACCCGGGGTGGACCTGGTGAGTCTGACCGCGACCGCCTTCGCGCTGCCCCTTCCGTTCGACGTACGTCTGGAAGACGGCTTCTGCCTGATGCGGGGTGCGGCTCGCCTGTATCTGGTGATCATGGCCGCCGAGCCCCACAGCGACGGCGCCCGGACCCACTTCTGTCACGTGGAGGCGGTCCCCCTTCCGGGCACGACATTCGTTCGAAGGTACCTTCGCCGCGAAACCAGGTCCGATCTCGACAACTTGACCCGGCTCGCAAAAAACGGCTTCCCCGGCTGACCTTCGGCCGACTGTGGCTGGCGACAACCTGCGAGGCCGACGGCGGGCGAGCCGGGCGCGTCGGGCGTACTCCAAAACCTCTATTGACGTCGAGTATACTCTCAGTGTATTCTCCTAGGTATGAGCGTTCCCATCGCCCTCCTTGGCCTGATCGAGCGAGAGCCGAGCCACGGCTACGACTTGAAACGCGACTACGACGCCTACTTCGGCCGCGGCAAGCCGCTCCCGTTCGGGCAGGTGTACGCCACCCTGGCCCGGCTGGCCCGGGACGGCAAGGTGGTGCCTGGAGACGCCGAACCGGGCGCCGGACCTGACCGAAAGCGCTACGCCATCACCGAATCTGGCCGGCTCGAGATCGCAGATTGGCTCGCCGAGCCGGTCGAACCCGAGCCGCACCTCCAGACCGTGCTGTTCGTGAAAGTCGTGTTGGCCCTCATGCTTGGCCGATCAGCCGAGCGCTACCTCGATACCCAGCGCGCCGCACACCTCCAGCGAATGAGAGAGCTGACCGAGCTCAAGCGGTCGGGGGGCGCGGTAGACGCTCTGCTTGCCGACCACGGCCTGTTCCATCTCGAAGCCGATCTGCGGTGGATAGACCTGACCTGCGCCCGCCTCGACGCGCTGTCGGAAATGGTGCGGGCATGACGGCCCCGCACCCCGTCGTACCTGATTCCGAAGACTGCCTGATCGAAGCGCGGCACGCCTTGCTGTCTTTTGGCGCCACGCCGGCCCTTCAAGGTGCCAGCGTAAGAGTGGGCGCCGGGGAGATCCTCGCGGTGATGGGACCGAGCGGTTCGGGCAAGTCGACCCTTCTCCACTGTCTCGCCGGCATCCTCACGCCCGACTCGGGAGAGATCCACTACAGCGGGCGTCGAGTCGACACCCTGCGCGAACAGGAGCGCAGCGCCCTCCGTAGGGACCACTTCGGGTTCGTGTTCCAGTTCGGTCAGCTCGTCCCCGAGCTGACCGCCGAAGAGAACGTCGCCCTTCCGCTGCTTCTGGGCGGTGCCCGTCGAGGCGACGCGCTCAGGGAAGCTAGAGGGTGGTTCGGTCAGCTCGGCCTCGGCGGACTCGAGCAGCGTCGATCCGGGGAGCTTTCTGGAGGGCAGGCCCAGCGCGTCGCGCTCGCCCGCGGCCTCGTCGCGCGTCCCCAAGTGCTTTTCGCGGACGAACCGACCGGATCCCTCGACTCGCTCACCGGCGAACAGGTCATGGAGCTGCTGGTTGCGGCCGCCCGCCAACAGGGGACGACCGTCGTGCTGGTCACCCACGAAGCCCGGGTGGCCGCCTACGCCGATCGCGAAGTCATCGTCCGCGACGGAACGGTCCGATCGATGTCGACCCATCGAGTCGGGTCGTGATCCGCCTCGGTGTCCGCCTTACTCTCAACGGGGGACGAGAAGCGGCTGTCCGTCTGATCGTCACCGCCGCGGCCGTGGCGTTGGGCGTCGGCCTGCTGTTGATCGCCCTAGCCGGAATGAACGCCCTCAACGCCCAGAACGCTCGCACCGCGTGGCTCAACACGGGGGTGGGCCGGCCCGGACCCATATCGTCGATCCCCCCGGCCGACCTCGGTAACGCAGCCGGCACCTCGACCGCGTCCAACCCGATCTGGTGGATGTACAGCGTCGATCACTTCGGCCCTAAGACGATCGATCGAGTCGATGTTGCGGCTACTGGGATCGACTCGCCCACGCCGCCGGGCATCTCGCATCTGCCGGGACCCGGGCAGTTCTACGCCTCGCCGGCGCTCACCCGGCTCCTTCGCTCCACCCCGGCCGCCGAGCTCGCCGATCGATTCCCGGGAACACAAATCGGGATCATCGGAGCCGCGGCCCTACCGTCTCCGAACTCGCTGATAGTCGTGATCGGTCACACCGCTGCGCAGCTATCCGAAGCAGGTGGCATGGAAGTAGCGGGCATCAACACAGATGCTCACACCGATGGGCCCAATGGCTGGGATGCCAGCAAGATTCAGACCATCCTCGCCGTCGGAGCCCTGGCCTTGCTATTCCCCGTCCTCATTTTCATCGGGACGGCGACGCGCCTGTCCGCGGCGCGCCGGGAACAGCGCTTCGCCGCCATGCGACTCGTCGGTGCCACTCCCCGCCAGGTCTCAGTGATCTCAGCGGTCGAAGCGTCGGTCGCCGCCATCGGGGGGGTGGCGGTCGGCTTCGGCGTCTTCTTCCTGCTCCGACCGGTACTGACGAACTTCCCTTTCACCGGGCAGCCGTTCGCCCCGGGCGACCTGTCGCTCGGTTTGGTCGACGTCGTGTCGGTGGCGATCGGCATCCCGTTGGCAGCCGCGGCGGCGGCGCGTGTCGCCCTGAGACGGGTGCAGATCTCGCCGCTCGGCGTGAACCGGAAGGTCACTCCTCCCGCCCCTAAGGCGTACCGGCTGGTTCCGCTCGCCGCGGGCGTCATCGAGCTCGCCTACTTCGTCGAAGTCGGGCGTCCCAAAAGCACCGGTGGCCAGATCGGGGCGTACTTCTCGGGATGTCTCCTAATAATGGCGGGGTTGGTCNNACCGTGGCTGACGATGGTTGGTTCTCGTGTCATGGCCCAACACGCCGTCCGCCCCGCCGCGCTGCTAGCCGGGCGGAGGCTGTCGGACAACCCGCGGGCGGCCTTCCGTGCCATCAGCGGGCTGATCATCGCCCTGTTCGCCACGAGCGTCTCGGTCGGGGTTATCACCACGATCCTCGACTACAGCGGCACGTCGAGCGGGGGCACTCTGGGCAACGACACCCTGCTCGAACAGTTCTTTGGAGGCCTGACGGCGTCGGGCCAGCCCGTTGCTTCTATTCCGGCGGTCCCCGGAGGGCTTCTGACCGAGCTGAGGTCGATCCAACACGTCGGCGGGGTGACGGTGCTCCACTCGGATCCGGCCACCGACCAAAGCGACGACGGCGGCCCACCAACCGTTCTCGCCTCGTGCGATCAGCTTGCCCTCACCCCTGCCATTGGCCGCTGTGCACGCGGGGCCGAGGTGACGATGATCGCCGGCAACCTCGACGGTGGCAACGTGGTAACCGGAAAGTCGACCCTCGCTGCTTCCGTGTGGCCTGCCGCCGCCATCTCGGCAACGCGCCTTCAGAGTCTTCCGGTGGAGGGCATCGTGGTCGGCACCGACGGGGCGAGGTCCGCCATCGAGCTGGCACGCACCGCCCTCGAGGTCGCCCTACCCAGTCAGGGCTCGCCGGCAACGCTCGGCGAGATAAGTGCTCAGAGCACGCGGGAAACGGCCGAGCTCCAACAGATGACCAACGTGGTGATCCTCGTCAGCCTGGTGATCGCCGGCTGCAGCCTGGCCGTCAGCGTGACCGCCGGGGTCAACGACCGCAAGCGCCCGTTCAGCTTGCTGCGGCTAACGGGCGCTCCCCTCGGCGTACTGCGCGGCGTGGTCGCCCTGGAAGCGGCGGTCCCCCTCCTTGCCATCGCCGCCCTGTCAGTCGGGATGGGATTCTTGGCCGCCGCGATGTTCCTCAACTCGCAGCTCGGAGAGTCCCTGCGGCCCCCGCGACCCGAGTTCTACGTCATCGTCGTCGGCGGGCTCGCCGCTTCGCTGGCGATCATCGCATCGACCCTGCCGCTCATAGAGCGGATCACCGGACCCGAAGTCGCCCGCAACGACTAGGCGACGTCGGGCCAGGGACGCCTGAGGTCGGAGGGTCGAATCGTCCGCGGTCAGCTCTTGGCGTAGTTGGAGGCACCCCACCAGTCGACGACAACGACCGGCTCGTCACCAACGACCCAGGCGTCGTGGCCGTGCGGCAAGGCCGTGACATCGCCGGGTCGAGCCTCGAGCTCGGTGCCGTCGCCCATCACGATGTGGAGGCAACCTTGGAGGTGGTATTGGAAGTGGGGCGCTTCGCACAGATCGGTACCGGCGATGGGCTTGACGTGCTCGGACCACCGCCAGCCGGGCTGAAGGGTGAGGCGGCCGATTTCGCTGCCTCCGATATTGACCAGGTCGAGCTGGCCCCGCTCGAATGAGCGGGTCTCGTCCGGGGTGTGAAAGGTCTTGCACTCGGCTGCAGACATAGATCGGCTCCGTTCGTTCCTTTGGTCACCAGCCGATGCTGACGACAGAACGACGGTGCGCTATCGATCTAGCCAACCGTTTGCCGCACGCGTGGCAAACGGCTGGCAAGGCTCCCGTGGCAAGGTGTTGTCGGCTTGGACGACGAGGAGGTCACGATGGCCGACAACATTCCCGCAGGAGCGATCGAGCGGTACCTGACAGCAATCGAGAGCGCTGCAATGGACTCTTGCGAGGCGCTGAGCGCGGACGTGACGCTGGACGCGACGGTGCCCAACTGGCGCTTCACGGTGCGAGGAAATGAGGCAGTACGAGCCGAGTTGGGACGCTGGTACGCCGGCGCGGGCGCCTTTGAGGAGCTCAAGCGCACGCGCCTACCAAACGGTGAACTTGTCGAGTTCACTCTGCGTTGGGAGGAGGGTGGGGTGCCGTACGCCGCCCACCAAGCCCACATAGTAGAAGTGACCGACGGCCGGATCAGCCGCGACCAGGTGTGGTNNACGCTCCTAGCCGAGATGGCTGAGGCGGCCAGTGTCCAGGCCTGACAGCCTGGTCTCCCTGCAGGACCTGCTGGACGCCGCTAGCAGCCGCCGGCCCTGGGTGCCGGACGACACCAAGTCCGGGGCGCGATTCGAGCGGGTCGTCATCGACGGAGACCGTTACGTGCTCAAGTACCAGGACCAGCGCGACGACTGGCTGCTGCGGGCGACCGGCGACCCCGGGCAGCGCTATGTGCTGCTCTGGGAACGCGGCTTGCTCGCCCGGATGCCGGACGTGATCGACCACGCCGTGGTGTCGTGCAGCTATGACGGGACCGTCGGCATGGTCCTGCTGCGTGACGTCGGCGATCAGCTCCTCCCGCCCGGACAACCCCTTTCTGTCCAGTTGCACGCCCGCTTCTTGGATCACATGGCGGCGATGCACGCCGCATTCTGGGGCTGGCGCGATGACGTGGGGCTCACTCCGCTGACCACCCGCTATCTGATGTTCTCACCCGCGGTGGCGCGCGCCGAGGCTGCCCGCGGCTCGACGGCGGTCGTGCCCGCCGTCATGGCCGACGGCTGGGCGCAGCTACCCGAAGTGGCGCCCCGTCTCGCCGATCTTCTGCTGCCGCTGTTGGATGACCCCGCGCCCCTGGTCGCCGCGCTCGGGCGGGTGCCCCACACTTTGGTGCACGGTGATTGGAAAGCGGCCAACCTAGGAACCCACGCCGACGGGCGAACCATCCTGCTCGACTTCGGGGAGGCGCCTGGAGAGGCGTCACCGATCGCCGACCTGTCCTGGTATCTGGCCCTCAACGCCGACCTTTTGCCCGAAAGCAAGGATGCCGCTATTGCTACGTACCGCGCCGCTTTGGAGCGCCACGGGATACCCACCGGGGATTGGTGGGACGCCTCGGTCGCGATCGAACTTCTCGGAGCCATGGTCCAATTCGGATGGGAGAAGGCGCTGGGCGGTCCCGGCCCAGAGTTGACGTGGTGGGAGGCACGGGCAGTCGAGGGCGCCCGATGGCTGTAGAAACGGTTTACGACGGCCTGGCCACTCGATGGGAGGCGGGGCCCAGCCACGTGTACCGACCCCTCGCTCGTGTCCTCGTGGCAGCTTCCCCTGTGTCGCTGACCGGCCGGCTAGTCCTCGACGTTGGCAGCGGCACCGGCGCCATCGCGGAAGCCGCCGCGGCCCGCGGCGCCCGGGTCGTGGCTGCGGACCAGACCGTGGGCATGGTCGCGTACCAGGGCACGCAACGCTGGCCCGGCGTGGCGGCCGACGCGCTCGCCCTGCCGTTCCCGGATGGCGCGTTCGACGCCGCGTTGGCGGGGTTCCTGCTCAACCACCTGGCCCCCGGAGTCGCCCTGGCCGAGTTGGCCCGGACCGTACGACCCGGCGGGACCGTGCTGGCCTCTACCTGGGCAACTGGGGAACCCGACCCGGTGAAGACCGCGGTCGACTCCGTGTTCGACTCGTGGGGCTGGGTCCGTCCAGCCTGGTATGCGACGCTGAAAAGAGAAGTAGAACCGATCTCTGGCGCTCCCGAGCCCCTTGCCGTGGCCGCCGAGCAGGCCGGCCTGGTAGACGTCAGCGTGACCGTGCGATTCGAGGATCTCGGCGTCCGAGAAGCGGGCGCGGTGGTGGCTTACCGCCTGAGCATGCCCCACATCGCCCCGTGGGTCTCCACGCTGGACGCGTCAACGAGAGCGAGGATCACCCGTCAGGCGCTCTCCGCGGTGGCCCCCTTCGTCGATGCCTGGCGCCCGGCGGTGATCATCCTCGCCGGCCGGGTCGCCGTCTAGAGCCGGAGCCGGTGAGCGGCGGATCGCCTCAAGGAGGCTGCATAGGGTCCGGCCCGCTCGCTGAGCGCGGCGACCCTGCGGCCGGCCAGCTGGTCCCACGCGACGACTTCGAACACCCGAGCTACCTCGGCCGTAATCCACCACGCTTCGAGGCCGGCCACCTCGTCGAGTCGGACCAGCAGCGAGCCGACCCCATCCAGTTCGACGTCGCTCCCCATCTTGCGCGCGGCCATGGCGGCCACCAGCCGGGCCTGCACCTCGTAGCGAGAAGCTCCGAGCCTTGCCGCGTCCGCGGCGAGAGACTCGGCGCCGGCTCGCGCCGGCCCCTCTTGCTCGATCGCCAGGTCGAGCCGGGCCCGGATCAGGCGTCCTCGCATCCGGTGACGCCACCGGAAAGCGTGCTCGATCTCGCCGAGGCCGTCCGCCTCGTCGAGGAGGGCTCGGGCGACGTCGAGATCGCCGGCCAGTAACCGGCCGGAGGCTAGGTCGAGCAAACCGTTGGCGATGGGCTCGGCCAGGCCTTGGGGTCGAGCCTCCTCGATCGCCGCTTGATTGAGCTCGTCGGCTTCGCCGGTCTCGCCGAGGTTGCGGACGATCCACCCGCGCAGGTTGAGGGGGCGGGGCGACCAGCGCCGGGCGCCCATCCGCGCCACGTCGGCGCCGAGTGCTTCCAGCGCCTCCAAAGCCTCGTCGGCTCGGCCCAGCATGGCCAAGGCCATCGTGGCCGCCATCAGGGCGTACGCGTTCGGGAACCGGTAAGCGGCCAGGCCTGTGCCCACTTCTGGTCTGACCAGACGCAAGGTCTCCTCCGGGAGGCCCTGATTCATCCGGAGCCAAGCCAGCCACGCTTCCACCAATCTGCCGATGGCCTCGGGCGCTTCACCAACCGCGCCCTCCAGGCGGGACTCGGCACCGTGGAGGTCGCCGGCTGCGAGGGAAACCCATCCTCCCAGGGCCAGGCAACTTGACCGCAGATCGACGTTGACGGCGTCACGCGCTCCCTCGTCGGCCAGCGTCAAGGCCTGGTCGAATCGGCGTTGGAAGTGCGCTGACCAGGCGGCTACTTCCAAAGCCTCGGATCCCGCGCCTCGGGCCCGGGCGGCTTCGACGTCTTCGATCGCCTCTGTGTAGCTGGACAGCATCGAGTGAACCCGCGCCCGTTCCACGCGTGCGTCGGCTGTGTCGTCGAGGGCCACCGCCTGATCGAGGAGGCGCAGGGCCTCGTCCTGGTCGAAGCGGGCGACGGCCATACGGGCGGCCGTGACCAGCATCGCCGAGGCGTACGCCACCTCGCCACCGAGGCGAGCGTGACGCGCGACCGCGAGCGGGTCGGGGGCCGGTCGGGCCCCGAGGGTTCGAGCCGCTTCCCGGTGAATGAAGGCGGTCCGGGACGCCCCCACGGCGGACGCCAACGCCTCGCGCACCAGGGTGTGAGCGAAGACGAACACCGGGCCGTCTTCGACCAAGAACCGCCGCCGAACGCCCTCCTCGAGGTGGTCCAGCAGCACGCCCGGCGCCTTCCCGGTAACGGCCGCCAGGAGGTCGAGGTCCACCTCCGGGCCGATGACCGCCGCCGCTCGCAGCGTAGCGGCCGCTTCGCCGGCTCGGGCGCAGCGTTCCTCGACGGCTTCTCGAACACTCGCCGGCATCTCTCGATCGGCACCCGCAGCGGCCAGCTCGACCAAGAACAAGGGGTGGCCACCGCTGCGGGCGTGTAGCTCCGAGGCCCGATCGACCCCGACGATCGTCTCGGTTGCTTCGAGATCGAGAGGACCCAACGGGATGGAAGTCACGCCCGATAGAGGAACTTCGGCTTCCTCTATCCGGCGGGCGACGACGACCGCCACCCGGTCGTTCGCGAGACGCCTGGCGGCCTGGCCCAGCCAGGCGAACGTGGCACTGTCGGCCAGGTGGACGTCGTCGATGATGAGGACTACGAGCTCACCGCGCTCTGACTGTCGGCGCAGCACGCTGAATAGCGCCGCAAATACCAGCGCCTGTCCGGCGCCGGGGTCGGTCAGGGCGGCCAGTTGACCCGCCTCGGCCGTTTGCGCGTGCACGCCAAGCAGTGGTCCCAACACAGCGACGTCGGGACCTAGGACAACGTCGGCTCCTGGTGCGCCCCGGCGCATCAGGACATCAACTGCATCGAGCAGAGGTTGCAGCGGCAAGGCCCGCCCGAGTTCGTCACAAGCGACCGACAGCACGCCCGCGCCCTGACGGGCGGCCCGACGAGACCACACCTGCAAAAGCCGTGACTTGCCAATCCCGGCCTCGCCTTCCACGAGCCCGACCTGACCGTGGCCCCGCCCGGCGCGATCCAACAGGGAATCGAGGTCGCGGATGGGCTCCGCACGTCCCGGTAGCTCATCGGTGTCGCCAGAGACCCGTTCGACGTGACCGCCCGCCTCTGGGACCTCGTCCAGGAGGATGGACGTGTGCAGAACTTCGGTAGCCGCGGACGGGCTGACGCCCAACTCCTCGGCCAGCCGCTCGCGAGCTTCGGCGTAAGCGGCCNNGCGGCCAGCGCCGAGGCGGGACGACCCGATCGGGCCAGTGCCTCCATCCAGATTCGCAGCCCCCGCTCGTCGTATGGATCTGCCTTCAGCACCCAGCTGGCCAGCTCGGCCGCGCCCGTCCAGTCTCCTGCCGCCAGAGCGGCGGCCGAGGCCAAGTGGTGCAGGCGCGATACGAGCCGATCGGCAACGGAACGTTCGGCGTCGGCCCACCAGGAATCGGACTCGTCGGCAAGCAACGGACCCCGAACCAGCGACAGGCCGGCCGAAGCCGCGGCCCGGGCGGCCCCCACCGCGCCCCCGTCGAGGCGCCGTTCCGCCTCGTCCGTGTAGTCCTTGAGCGCGTCGAGGTCCAACCAGTCCACCGCCAACGAATAGCCGGCGTCGGTGCGCCGAACGCGATCGGTCCCGACAATTCCGCGCAGCCGGCTCGCCAACACCGAAATCTGATCGCTGGGGCGGTCGGGGGGCCCGTCGCCCCACAGACAGTCGACCAGCCTTTCCAGCCCGACCGGCTGGTCGTGATGCAGAGCCAGGACCTTTAGCAGCGTCCGGACTTGGCGCCGGCCGAGACGTGCCGGCTCGAGCCCCTCGACCTGGAGATCGCCCAGAAGCCGCACGCGGAGGTTTCGCACCACTTCACATCCTGGCTCCGGCGCTGCGCCGCCGCGCAATCCACGATCGGTCGGCCCAACTTCGGCGGTCTCCTACACGGTGCGACCCAGCCAGTTGTGGCTAGGGCGATGCTCTTATCGAGCCGCCAACCTCATCACCCGCTTCATGGTGGCGTCGAGTGCACTGTCGGGGAGCAGCCGGACCAGGGTCGCCATCATCTTGGCGTCACGACCGACCAGGTAACGGGGCCGAGGTCGGGCGCTGGTCACCGCTTTCTCAACGACGCGGGCCACGACTTCCGGGTCGACTCCGGTGCGAGCCTGAAAGTCCATGGCCTTGCGGAGATCGGCGACCGCGGAGCCGTAGCGCTCAACGGCTTCGGCAGGCAGGCTGGCCTCTATGTCGTCAGCCGCCGACTGGCCCTTGTCCCAGATGGGCGTGCGAACGGCGCCGGGTTCGATCACCACGACCCGGATCCCCGTGGAAGCAAGCTCGTGCCGCATGGCCTCGCCGATGGCTTCGATGGCGTGTTTCGAGGCGCTGTACGGGGCGATCAGGGGCGACGCCATCCGGCCACCGATCGAACCCATGAACACGATGCGGCCGCGAGCGCCGGACCGGCGGAGCAGCGGCAGCACCGCCTGAGTGACCGCAACCTGGCCGATGACATTTACTTCCAGCTGCCGCCGCCAGTCCTCCAGTGGGAGGTACTCGACCGGCCCACCAACCGCAATGCCGGCGTTGTTGACCACGGCTGTCAGGCCCGCGCCATCCAGAGCCGTGCCGATCGCCTTTGCCCCACGCTCAACCGAAGCCAGATCGGTGACATCCATTTCGACGGGCTGCACCGAACCGTCTGCACTGGCCTTGAGCCGATCACCGTCCTGGTCACGACGAACCCCAGCGAATACCTGCCATCCGAGGCGGGCGAAGTGGAGCGCGCACGCCTCACCGATCCCCGTAGAAGCGCCAGTAACCAAAATCGAACCTTTGCTCATGTAGGACAGCCTGACACGACCCGACCCTGTTCGCTCGGCCTGTCAAGTCCCAGGCGTGTCTGGCAGCCGACGGGCGATCTCTACGACGCCCCTTCCACCGCGGATTTGGCCCGCGCAATGGCTACCGCTCGGGGCCTGCTCGAGCGTGGACGCCGTGACCGGAGGGTCGGTAGGCTGCTGGCGGCGCAAAGCGAAATACTCGCCCTTAGACGGGAGCGTGAAGGTCGGATGGATATAGCTACACGCCAGCCCGCGTTACGGGCAATGCCGGGCAGCAGCCCGATGCCGGCCGGGTTCTATAACTTGGCCGCGTTGGGGTACGAGGAGCATGAGTTTCTGATCGAGGGCGTCGCCCGATCATTCACCCTCGTCGATGAGACGGCGACGATCGGCGATCGCGTCCAGGCCGGCGCCGAGGCGCCCTACGTGTCCAGGATCGTCGTCCGCAGGCCTACCGACCCCACCCGCTTCAGCGGCACGGTCCTGGTGGAGTGGAACAACGTGTCGGGCGGAGTCGATGCTGGTCCAGACTGGATGTTTCTGCACCGTCATCTGATGGCCCGTGGCCACGCCTGGGTGGGGGTGACGGCCCAGAAAGCCGGGATAGACGGCGGCGGGCTGGTGGAAGGGTTCCACCTCAAGGTGTTGGCCCCGGACCGATACGACGAACTGGTGCATCCTGGAGACCGTTGGTCGTTCGATATCTTCACCCAGGTGGGCGAGCTGTTGCGCTCACCCGAGGGAGAATCGCCGCTCGGGGGTCTCGTCCCGAGCAGCCTGATCGCGGCCGGGGAGTCGCAATCGGCCGCGTTCCTCGTCACCTACATCAATGCCATCGACCCCGACGCGCGAGTGTTCGACGCCTTCTTCGTGCACGGGCGTCCTGGTACTGCCTCCTCGCTCGAAGGGGCGTTCATCTCCTCGCGCACGAACCTCGGTGAAGCCACACGATCGCTGTCCAACCGCCCCGTGCGGATCCGCGACGACGCTCGAGTTCCGGTACTCGTCCTGCAGAGCGAGACGGACGTGATCGTGCTCGGCGGGCGACTTCCGGCCCAGCCCGACGGGGATCACGTTCGGCTCTGGGAGGTCGCCGGCGCGGCCCACGGAGACACCTACCTCCTCGTCGCCAGCAACTACGACGACGGAACCCTCACGCCGGCGCGTCTGGCCGAGCTGATGCAACCGACAACACAGTTGATCATCGGGAACACCGATACCCCCATCAACTCCGGGCCCCAACAGCACTACGTGGGGCAAGCCGCCCTCGACCATCTGGTCCGCTGGGCCGCCGGTGGCCCCCCTCCCCCCAAGGCGCCTCGCCTCATCCTCGATGATGAAGGGAGCGGCCTCGTCGTCGATGGGCGCGGCAACGCGACCGGCGGCATCCGCACCCCGTGGGTTGACGTGCCAACCGCCACCCTGTCTGGCATCGGTCAGACCGGCGAGACTTTCGCCATCCTCTTCGGCAAGACCGATCCATTCGATCCGGCGACTCTGGCCGCGTGCTACCCGGGAGGCCGAGGCGAGTACATCGAACGCTTCACTGCCTCGATCGACGCGGCAATTGCCGCCGGCTTCGTCCTGCCCGACGATCGGGCCGAGATCCTCGCCCTCGCCGACGCTTCATACGCGCTCGCCACCGGGTGACTCAACCCAGGACGGCGTAGTCAGGCTGCGAACTCCCACCACTGCACTTCGCACATCATCGGCAGGACGTACTTGACGTACAGCGAGTGGATCTTCACGACCTTCTGGTCGTCGACGTGCAAGTCGATCAGATCGACGCGGGCGTCGTGATCCCTGAAAGCGGCGGCCCTCGCCTGGACGCCCTCCAATTCTTCGAGGGATCCCACGGAGAAGCCGAAGTGATCCATTCGCGGGCAGCGCATCGGATCATCGTCGGCGATGAGGAACAGAAACTGGTCCCAGTGCACGCACGACAAGATGAGCCGATGACGGTCCTCGGTCATCACCTCGATCTCGTCGAAACCGAAAACCTCGTGCCAGAACCGGCAGATAACGGCGCGGTTCGCCTCGTCCAGCAGATCGGGCGGCAGGCTCATGGCCACGTGATTAAAGCGCGGATTGCCGCTCGGGTAGTAAGGATGGGTCACCCTCGGCCTCCCTTCCCCTTCGTGTCGTAGGTGGTGGTGCTGGCGGGTAGAGCGGTGACCCCCGCAGAGAGTCGTGGCACCACCATCACCTTGCCGGCCAAGCGTCCCTCGGCCAGGCCGACCAGGGCGTCAGACACTCCATCGAGCGGAACGTCATCGGCTTCGATCAGCAGATCGGTCGGAAACCCGGCCGATCCGAGCAGTTCGAGAGCCCGCTCGAATCCGCCCTTGTCGTAGATATACGACCCGCAAACCGTCAGCTCATTCAAGATGATGCGGTTGGGGTCGAAGGTCGGCTGCTCCATCCCGGCACCGACCAGGACCAGGGTGCCACCGCGGCGCAGCTGGTGTAACCCGAACTCCATGGCGTTCTTCTTACCCGAGCACTCGAGCACCACGTGGACCCCACTGTCGGATATGCGATCCGGCTCCCACCGAGGAAACTGCAGGAGCTCTGTGGGGTCGAGCACCTCGGCCGCGCCGAGTCGGCGGGCCAGCTCCTGGCGTCGCTTCCCGGGCTCCACTGCTATTACCGGGCCGATGTCGCCGGCCACCAATGCCGCGATCGAAAGGGCCCCGATGGGGCCGGCACCCATGACCATGACCGTGTCACCGGGGGCCGCACCCGAACGGGTGATTCCGTGCAGGGCGACCGCCAGCGGCTCGGCCAGGGCCGCCTGGCGGGCAGTGACACCCGCCGGCAGGCGTAGGAGGGCGGCGGCCGGCACCAGCACGTAGCGCGCAAAAGCGCCGTCGTGGCTGTCGGCCACAGGGCCGTCGCCGTTCTCGCACTGGGAAGGCTTGCCTTCAAGGCACCGCCGGCACCGCCCGCATTTCGGTGAGGTTCCGCCCACGACCATCTCGCCGAGCGACCAGCCGTCGACGCCCGCACCCAAAGCGACGATGGTGCCGGTGAATTCGTGGCCGGCCACCCGGCCCGGCCTGTCGGCCCAACCGTCGAGGAGCATGTGGATGTCGGAGCCGCATATGCCGCAATGATCGACTTTCAGGAGGACCTCGCCGGAGGCAGGACTCGGTACCGGGCGCTCTTCGACCACTACATCGCCCGGACGCTTGTACACGGCGGCCGGCATCACCTTGGGCAACTCGATCATCAAGGACACCTCGCTCCCGTACGGCGTGCCGGTGGCTGGGATCCAGTCCGACCCGACACGATCGTCACTCTAGGGCGCCCACTCCACCGGGAACACGATCAACTTGGCGCCCTGGTCGGCGGTGGCGCGCAACTGCTCGACGGCTGCGGTCTGCGTCGCCGTGGCGTTGGGCGGCACCGGCGACAAGGACTGGGACGCTACGTCCTCGCGGCTCGGCGAGCGGCGAACTTCTCCGCCTTGCGACGTTTGCGCGCCGCGACGCCAGTCCGCGCCAAGTCAAGATCCTCGGAGGCCGGCCTCGCCCTCAGTCGCAGCCAGCTCTCGAAGCGGCCGACATCCAGGCGCCCGTCAGCCAACGCCGCGGCGAGTGCGCATCCCTTCTCGTCCGCGTGCGAGCAACCCGCATAAACGCACCCACGAGCTAGTTCCTCGATATCCCCGAACGCCTGCCGCACTCCGTCGCTCGCTCCTTCCACCGACAAGGCTCGCATCCCCGGTGTGTCGATCAAGAGCCCGCCCCCGGGCAAGAGGACCAGCTCGCGGTGGGTCGTCGTGTGCCGTCCAGTCCCATCTCTGCGTACCGCCCCGGTCGCCAAGATCTCCGCGCCGGCCAACATGTTGACCAGAGTCGACTTCCCCGCTCCTGACAGCCCCAGTAGAGCGACGGTCCGCCCGGGGACTAAGTAAGGCGCCATGTCGACCATCCCCTCGCCAGTCGTCGAACTCACGACGGCGACGCTGACGCCGTTGGCGATCCCCTCGACCGCCTTGAGGGCTTCGGACACGACCGCCGGAGGGACCGCGTCTGACTTGGTCATCAACACCACAGGCGTGGCGCCGCTCTGCCACGCCAGCGCCAGGAACCGCTCGAGGTGGCGAGGGCTGAGGCCGCCGTCGAGCGCGTTGCAAATCAGCACCGTGTCGACATTGGACGCCACGATCTGCGACCCACCACTCTTGGAAGGTGAGTCCCGGCGGAACACATGACGACGGGGAAGGACGGCCGCAATTCGAGCCCTCCCATCTGCGGTCGGCCGTGGACCCACACCGACCCAGTCCCCGACTGCCACCTCCACGGCCCGCTCAGCCGCCACGCGAACATCGGCCGTGCCGGTCATGACGGTACACATGCCACGATCGACTCTCGATACCCGCGCCGGCCACAAGGTCGGGTCGCCCAGCTCGGACAGCGCTGCCATCCACCCGTCGTCCCACCCGAGGGCCAGCAAGCCCGGGGCAGCAGAGATGGTGGCCAAAGACGCTCCTTAGAAAACCGACTGGTGCCATTGTCCCACCGTTTCGGCCGTCACCCGGTCCAGGCGCCGCTGGCTCTACGCCGATCTGTGGCCCGAACCTCCTCGCAACAACTCGACAAAGGCTCCCGCTGGGGCCGACAACGGGATCCGGTGGCGCGTCGCTAGGCCGAGCGTCCGGGAGATGCTCAAGCCCCGGACCGGGATCGCCTGCAGAGAAGGCTCGGCGGGAAGGCTGACACGGCTGACGAACGCCAGCTGGCCGGTGGTCGCGACCATCCGGAGGATCGACGGGATCGACCGCAGCTCCATAACGATCTCCGTCTTCACGCCGGCGGTGCCGAGCGCGGTGTCAATTATCTGACGTATGGCGCTGCCTGACTCGAACGCCACAAAGGGCTGGCCTTCGAGGTCGGTTACTCCGACGCGCTTGGTTGCGAATGGGTGATCGCGGCGGGCGATGAGCACGATCTCATCGACGGCCAGTTCGCTGATGTCGAGGTCACGGGACACCAGCGGGAGGGTGACGACGCCAAGCTCGAGGTCGCCTGCTGACACGTCGGCTGCGATCTCACGACTCCCGGCCTCCTTGACGTAGAAGCGGATGCCCGGGTAGGCGGCCTGGAAGTCGGCGATGCGCGGCGGTAGGAGGTACGACGTGACGGTCGCGCCACCACCGACGCGTACGGTGCCACGTTCGAGTCCGAGCTGCGCAGTGATGTCGTGGCGGAGGCGGTCGTAGCCGGCCACGATGCGCCGCGATTGGTCGACGGCTTGGCGGCCCAGGTCCGTCAGCTCTACGCCGTGGCGGCCGCGGACCAAAAGCTCGACGCCGAGGTCGGCCTCGAGCTGCTGGAGGCGTCGGGATAGGGCCGACTGGCTGATGTTCACCCGGTCTGCTGCCTCGGTGATGGTGCCGGCGTCGGCGACGGCGAGGAACGATCGGAGCAACATCAGGTCCATATCATGCGATTATCGCATGATAATAATGAGATCTATGCGCTTTACACACACGTTCCCTGTTCGTACCATCGACTTGTGCTCGCTGATGACCGGATCCTCGAAGCCGAACGGGTCGCCCTCGGCATTCCCCCTCTACCGCTAACCGCGGTCCAGACGGCGCAGCTGACCGAATCTCTCGAAGCCCCCGTCGGACCCGAGACCGACTCGTTCGTCGACCGGTTAACCCACCGAGTCCCGCCCGGAGTCGACGCGGCAGCTCAGGTCAAGGCCGAGTGGCTGGCGGCGATCGCGCGATGCGAGCGTAGATCCCCAGCGGTGAGCGACTCTGCGGCGGTGCGGCTCCTCGGCACCATGCTGGGCGGCTTCAACGTGGCTCCCCTCGTCGGGCTGCTCGACAGCGAAACCCTCGGTGGGCCGGCTGCGGCAGAGCTCGCACACACGTTGCTCGTCTTCGACGCTTTCCACGACGTCGCCCATCGGGCCGAACTGGGCAATCCCAACGCCTTGGCTGTATTGCGGTCGTGGGCTGAAGCGTCCTGGTTCACAGCCCGACCCGATCTACCCAGCGAGTTGCACTTGACGGTATTCCGGGTGCACGGCGAGGTCAACACCGACGACCTTTCGCCAGCCCCTCATGCCTGGTCGCGCTCCGACATCCCGCTGCACGCCCTGGCGTTGCTCGAAAATCGATCGGACCTCGGCGACGCGGTCACCACCATCAAACATCTGCGTGATGCGGGGCGGCCGGTCGCCTTCGTCGGCGATGTCGTCGGCACCGGATCGTCACGCAAGAGCGCGGTCAACTCGCTGCTATGGCATATCGGCGACGACATTCCGTTCGTGCCCAACAAGCGCCAAGGCGGAGTGGTGCTGGCCGGACGGATCGCCCCGATCTTTTTCACCACCCTCGAAGACGCCGGTGCGCTGCCCATCGAATGCCCAGTCGACGGGCTCGAGACCGGCGACCACATCGTCGTTCGACCACTCGCCGGGCAAATCGCCAAGCCCGACGGCGAGCCGATGGCGAACTTCGAGCTCCGCTCGGACCGGCTGATCGATTCCGTACGCGCCGGTGGCCGGGTGCCATTGATCATCGGCCGGACCCTGTCGGACAAGGCACGCGGCGCGCTTGGACTCGGACCCAACCCGACGTTCCTGCGGCCTCCGGAGCCTGCCCGCGTCACCGCGTTCACCCAGGCCCAGAAGATCGTCGGCCGAGCATGCGGCGTCGAAGGCGTTTCGGCCGGCACCTCCTGCGAGCCGACGGTGTCGACGGTTGGCAGCCAGGACACGACCGGCCCGATGAACCGCAACGAACTCCAGGACCTCGCGTGTCTCGGCTTCAGCGCCGATCTGGTGCTGCAGACCTTCTGTCATACCGCCGCCTATCCGAAGCCGGTGGACATCGTCACCCAACGCACCCTTCCCGACTTCATGCGCCAGCGCGGCGCCGTCGTCCTGCGCCCAGGAGACGGGATCATCCATAGCTGGCTCAACCGCATGCTGCTACCCGACCAAGTCGGCACTGGGAGCGACTCGCACACCCGGTTCCCGCTCGGAATCTCCTTTCCAGCCGGATCTGGACTTGTCGCCTTCGCCGCCGCACTCGGCGTCATGCCGATCGACATGCCCGAGTCGGTGCTGGTGCGCTTTCGAGGCGAGCGGCAACCGGGGGTCACGCTGCGCGACCTCGTCAACGCCATCCCCTACACCGCCCGCAAGCAGGGGCTGCTGACCGTGGGCACCGAAGGGCCGGGCGAAGGGACCAATGTGTTCAGCGGCCGGATCATCGAGATCGAGGGCCTGGAAGCGCTAACGGTGGAGCAGGCGTTTGAACTGTCCGACTCCACCGCAGAGCGCTCGGCCGGCGGGTGCACGATCTCCCTGTCCGAAGCCTCAATAAGCCGGTACTTGGAATCCAACGTGGTGATGCTGCGTTGGCTCATCGACGCCGGCTACCAGGACGCCCGGGCTCTGGAGCGGCGGGCCCGAGCCATGGAGCGCTGGCTCGACCAGCCGACGCTGCTGCGAGCCGACCCCGGCGCCGAGTACGCGGCCGTCGTCGACATCGACATGAGTGCCATTGCCGAGCCCCTCGTCGCCTGCCCCAACGACCCCGACGACATCCGGCCCCTGTCGGCCGTGGCCGGCCGGCGCATCGACGAAGTCTTCATCGGATCCTGCATGACCAACATCGGACACTTCCGGGCCGCCGGTACGATCCTGGCCGACGCCGGCGGTCCGGTCCCCTCGCGGCTATGGATCGCGCCACCTACCAGGATGGACCAAGCGCAGCTGCGCGAAGAGGGTTACTACAGCATCTTTGCGGCCGCAGGCGCCCGCACGGAGATCCCTGGCTGCTCGCTGTGCATGGGCAACCAGGCCAGGGTCGCTCCCGGATCAACGGTCGTATCGACATCCACCCGCAACTTCCCGAATCGCATGGGACAGGGCGCCGACGTCTTCCTCGTCTCCGCGGAAGTCGCCGCGGTGGCCGCGATCAAAGGCCGGATGCCCACGCTCGACGAGTACCGCGCCCATGCCGCCGCGCTCGACACGGCCGCCCCGGAGATCTACCGCTACCTCGAGTTCGACAAGCTCCCCGGCTACGCCAAGGCCCCGGCGGACAACCACGTCCGCTGACGGATCGGTCGCGTTCGGCCCTACGTTCGCGGCCCGCGTCACGCCATTTCTCGACCGATCCGCTTCCGCCCCGACCCAAACCGGCAGACTATGCCCTGTGGGTGACGCGGCTACGTTCCAACTCGACGGTCACGTGGCCACCATCACCTACAACCGTCCCGAGGTCCTCAACGCCATCAACGGTGAGATGAGACGCGACCTCAATGAAGCCTTCTCGCGGTTCCGTGACGACGAGGACGCCTGGGTGGCCGTCGTCACCGGCTCGGGGCGTGCGTTCTGCGTCGGCGCCGACCTCCACGACGGCGCCGGGTCAACGGGGGAGTTCGCCGGCACCTTCTGGGAGAAGCCGACCCTCAATTCCTTCGAGAGTGGATGGGAGATATTCAAGCCGGTGATCGCTGCCGTCAACGGCTACTGCTTGGGCTACGGGCTCACCCTTGTCAGTTGGTGTGATTTCGTCGTGGCCAGTGACCGCGCCGAGTTCGGCGTGCCAGAGGCCCGCCTCGGAGTCCCGGCCATCGTGGCAGCCATTCGTTTGCCGCAACGCATCAACTGGGCCGATGCCATGGAACTGTTGCTGACCGGGGAACGAATCGATGCCGAGCGAGCCCTGACCATGGGTCTCGTATGGAGGGTGGTACCCCACGACAGGCTCCTCGACGAAGCAAACGCCCTGGCCCAACGGCTTCTTGGCGGAGCGCCGCTGGCCCAGCGAGTCATGAAGGAGATCGCGATGAGGACCCGGTCCATGGCGAGCCTGGAAGCCATCCGGTTCGGCGAGACCATGCGTCACGTCGCTGCCGCGACCCAGGATGCGGCCGAGGGTCGTCGGGCGGCAGCTGAGCATCTCCCACCCCGCTGGACCGGCCGCTGAGCCAGGCCGCAACGGCAGGCTCGAGAACCAGCGGCGAGGTTCGTCAGGCGTCCCTGTTCATCATGCGCCAGGCGCCGAGGATCGTCCAGCCCACCAACCAGGCCAAAATCACGCACACGGCGACGGTGGTCGACTCCGGCAATAGCGCCGGCGACCCGTGACCGCCGCCTGGCCCTCCTCCGCCGCCGCCGAGCACGGGCAGCCCGCCGGGCGCCAAATGGGCGGTGGCGAGGCCCACCACGGCGCGCTGCAAGTTGGCCAGATGCGGGAGGTGCGCTCGGGAGAGGATCGGGGTGAGGACTATCTCTAGCACGATCATCAAGATGACAGGCACCGTTCTCTGCCCCAGCAACGAAGCCAGCCCCAAGCCGACGATGAAACCGACGGTCGCTTCGAGCTCGATCCACAGTCCGGTCTCGATCATCAGAGAGTCGGACGGATACAGGAACAGCATCTTGTAACCCGGGTAGTCCTCCTGGGCGACCTGAATAGCTTGGGCCTTGATGTCGCTCGGCGACGACGGCACATTCTGCACGGTCGCACCTGATGGTCCGGGCCCGTTGATGACGACCTGACCACCGCCGGGACACGGAACGCTCACGGTGATCGGCTGGTCGTAGGGCAGGTCGCAGATCACCGGGTCGGGGTTGTTGCCAGCCCAGGTCTCGAACCCACTCAGCGAAAGGTGGGCGGGGACGCTCGCGCCGTCGTAGTTGATCCTGGTCGGAGCGGCGAAGACGCACACCGCGCACACGACGGTGAATCCGAGCGCGACCAATGGAACGATGATGGCCAGACCGGCTGGGATCCTCGCCAGATATAGCGCCAATCGGGACCGGCCGGTTACCACCAGGTGGCGGAACATCCCTTCCGTCAGGTCGATCGAGCCCGCCGTGCAGCCCAGCGTGGCCGCCACGATGAACCCGAAGATGTACAGCACGCCGGCCGTCAAACCGGTGTAGATGTTGTAGCCACCTGCCGGTCCGTAGGACTTGGGCGCGGAGGCGTGGAGCACCAGGCGGACGCCCAGAAAGACGACCGGGATTCCGATGTTGACGAGGACCAGGGCCACCATAAGTCCGCGTCTCTTGCGCAGCTCCATGAATCTGGTGGCGATCATGCCCATGGTGGGAACGAACGACCCTCGGTGGTCGCGGGGCCCACCCATCCCCGATGGCGCCGGGGTCGGAAGCGGTGCGCTCACTTGGGACACGGTCGTCATTGCGGGGCCCCCAGCCGGCTCGTGACCTGCAGGAACCAGGATTCCAGAGAAGCCTGGACCTCCTGCAGCCGGTACACCGATATCCGACCCTCCACCAGAACTCGGTTGATCTCGGCGACGACATCTCGCCCCGTTCCGGCCGGCAACGTGATTCCCAGCCCGACCTCACTGGCGTCGATGTCGGCTCCAATGTTGGTGGTTTGGAGTAGTGAGCGGGCCCGGTCGGGGTCCGAGCAGTCAACCTGCAACACCAGCGATGATCCCGCCAGCAATTCCGAGATCGGGCCCTGCCGTATCACGTTGCCCCGGTCAACGATGGCCACGGCATCGCAGGTCCGCTCCACCTCATCGAGTAAATGCGAGGACAGCACCACCGTGCGGCCCTCGGCCACCAACGACAGGATCATGTCCCGCATGTCTTGCATGCCGGCCGGGTCGAGCCCNNTCCACTCCGAGCCGTTGGCGCATCCCCATGGAGTACTTGGACACACGGTCATCGGCCCGATGAAGAATGCCCACCCGATCGAGGGACGCCTCGATCCGATCACGAGCCGCCGGCTCTCGTGCCGCGGCAAGAAGTTGCAGGTTCTGTCGCCCGCTCAGATGCCCATGGAACCTGGGCTCGTCGACGATGGCCCCGACTCGTGCCAAGGCCAGATCGCGATGTCGGGGGACGGAGTAGCCAAGCAGGGACATGGAGCCGGCGTCGGCGTGCGTCAATCNNGAACCGGGGCTCGTCGACGATGGCGCCGATACGAGCGAGTGCCGCGTCGCGATGCCGCGGAACCGGGTATCCGAGCAGGGACATCGTGCCAGCATCGGCATGCGTCAATCCCAGCAGCACCCGGATGAGCGTGGTCTTGCCGGCGCCATTGGGACCCAAATAACCGAACGCACAGCCCCGAGGAACCAAAAGCTCCACGCCGTTGACCGCCACGTTCTCGCCGAACCGCTTCGTCAGCCCATGGGTCTCAACCGCCCATTGGCTGTCGGCGGCTCGCGCATCGGTGGTGTCGGGGAGCGTTGCGATCGTCACCCGATCTCCTTGCCCCACAGCGGTGCCAAGACCGAACGTCGGGCGGTCACTGCAGCGAGCGATTTCGCATTTTGCATTGTTACTCACCCTTTTCCAGTCCGTGTTTAGGCGAACTCAATCTAACGGGGGGGTGTCCGGACCCGGCATCACCTACCGGGCACCGTTTCATTGTTACCTCAGGCGTGGCCTGCGAAAAGCCGGCTAGCGGGTCTTCTCTTCCTGGGGCTAACCCCAGTCATGGGCCCCGGTGGTCAGACCTCCAGGTAGCGGAGCACGGCGAGGACCCGTCGGTGGTCTGTCGGAGAGGCCGGAAGACCGAGCTTGGAAAAGATATTGGCCACGTGCTTCTCGACCGCACCTTCAGATACGACCAGAGTGGCAGCGATGGCGGCGTTGGTGCGGCCCTCGGCCATCAAGGCCAGCACCTGACGTTCCCTTGCACTCAACCCAGAAAGCGAATCCCTCCGGCGGGAGGCGCCGAGCAATTGCGTCACCACTTCGGGATCGAGAGCGGTGCCTCCGGACGCCACCCTGACCAGGGTCTCGACGAAGTCGCTGACGTCCGCGACCCGGTCCTTGAGCAGGTAGCCGATACCAGCGGCGCCGTCAGCCAGGAGCTCCGCTGCGTAGCGGGTCTCGACGTACTGGGAGAAGAGGAGTATCCCGAGTTGCGGGTTCGATCGGCGCAACTCGATGGCGGAACGTAGTCCCTCGTCGGTAAAGGTGGGGGGCATGCGGATATCGATCACGGCCACGTCGGGGCAGTCGGTGGCGATGGACTCGATCAGTCCGGCCGCGTCGCTGAACGCGCCCGTGATCTCGAAGCCCCGATCGGCGAGAAGCTGCACCAGACCGTCTCGCAAGATGGCCGAGTCCTCGGCGATGGCGACCCGGATCGAGTCGCTCATCAGGCCTGGCAGGGCAAGTCGACGGTGACGACGGTCGGGCCTCCAGGCGGGCTGGCGATGCCCAGGTGGCCGTCCACCGCTTTGACCCGGTCGGTGAGCCCGGCGAGCCCGCTCGAAGAAGATCCGACCCGGGTGAGCACGGCGCCTCCCCGCCCGTCGTCGCGCACGACGATCCGTAGCCACGGGCCGTGCTGGTTGCATCCGATGGCGGCTCGCGACGCTTGAGCGTGCTGGGCCACGTTGGCCAGAAGCTCGGCCACGCAGAAGTAGGCGATGGCCTCGATCGCCGGCGTCGGCCGTGACAGGAGAGAGACCGTGAGCTCGCTGGGAACGGTGCTGCGCGCGGCCAGCGTGGCCAGGGCGCCCTCGAGACCGGTATCGAGTACCGGCGGGTGGATGCCGCGGGCCAGATCGCGCAGCTCGACTATGGCCTCCTTCGCCCCGCGGTGGGCGTCCTCGACGAGCCGGCGCACCTGATCCAGGTCCGCCTCCTCCCCCTCGGCCAGCTCCTCCTTGGCCTGCCCGAGCCGCATGGCCAGCGCGACCAGTTGGGCCTGGGTTCCGTCGTGGAGGTCCCGCTCGATCCGCCTCAGGGTGGCGGCCGAGGCGTCGACGGTCTGGGCCCGCGACTGCTCCAGGGTGCGCACCCGAGCGGTCATGGCGTCCGGCCCGAGTAGGAGACGCATGAGGCGCCGATCGAGGTAGACCACCAGCCTCACGGCCCAGGGAGCAACGAAGAAGAGGACGACCCCGCCCGCGAACACGAACAGACGGTGGAGGGGCCGGTCATCACCGAGCCCGGTGTACCCGGGCCGGAAGACGTTGCGAATTACCCCGAATCCGTCCGGCTCCGACCCACCGGTACCCCAGACGGGAGACCCCAGGGAGAGGAACACCTCGATCCATATGCTCAACCCGAACCAGACACTGAAGGCGAGGAGCGGGATCTTCACCACGGTGTAAGCCATCGCCCGCCAGCCGGCCCGGTCTCGCAGCGCCGTCTGCAGCCAGCCGAAGAAGCCGGGTCGGGCTCGGAAGGGATCCGGGTCGGGGATCCACTCGTCCAAGAAGTGACGGGCGAGCGCCCGGTGCCAGCCTCCGATCCCCCGGGTGCCTCGGACGGATGCGGCGATGATCACGAGCCCGATGAAGGTGACCGCAAGGACGGCGCCCGACGCCATGGTGGCCAAGAGGAACGCGATTCCGACGACGGAAAGCGAGCCGCTGATCAGGAGGAAAGCCAGCTCGGACCAGGTCCGTCTCTGAAACGGTTCCGACAGGACCCTTCGGGCCACGTGGCGGGCCTGGTCCAGCCGTTCCTCCGAGACGGTCACCGTCCGCTCCGTGCTGCGGAAGCGGAGGTGGAAGCGAATCCCGGCGTCCTTGGTCTCCGGCTGGGTCACGAGTCCCACCTGTCCAACAGAACGGCGGGAAGGGCGGGGACGACGCGGCTGTAGCCGTCCATCGGGCGCAACGCTACTTTGGCCAAGCTCTGCTTCGGCGCCGCTGACCTGACGTTCGATGGCAACTCGAAAGGCACGCACCTGATCGAGCAGGGCGGCAGGAGTTCGATCATCGCATTTCAAGGGTAGAGACCGATGGTCGACAAGGGAATACCGCTAGTCGGCGTCTTGGAGGTGGGGTTAACCCCAAAGCTCAGCGCCCAGGCGGCTGGCCAGGCCGGGATGCCGAGCGTAGGTGGGCTCCGTCTGGCAGTCTCGACGCGTGTTCTTGGCCCGTTGGATCGTTCGGCTCGCTCTGGTCGCGCTGGTCCTGCTCGTCGTCGCCGCGATCGCGGGGGATTTCTGGGCTCGCTCGGAGGCCCAGAAGCTCTTGGCCGACCGTGTACGGACCTCTACCCACTCTCAGAGGGTGTCGGTGCACATCTCCTCGTTCCCGTTCCTCTACGACCTGGCCGTCTCCAGGGTCCCCGAAGTGAAAGTGGTCGCCGACGGCGTTCCCGTCGGCGTGTTGCAACTCAGCCAGGTCACCGTCGACGCCCGACAGGTACAGATCGACCATCACTCTCTGCTTTCCGGCAAGCTTCGGGTGGCCTCGATCAGCAAGGCGACGGTGACCATTCTCATCCAAGCCACCGAGCTGGTATCACTGGCCAAGGCCTTGAACGCCGGGATCAGCGTCGTATCCGGCCACCGATTGGTGGTGACGGTATCCGGTCATCAGGTTCTCTCCATCGACCTGACGAGCAACCCATTAGTACCCGACTGTGCCTTCGCTCTACAAGGAACACAGGACGGCTACAGCCTGACGTGCACCGTCGCGCCCGTGCCCCCGTCGCTCCTGACAGCCCTGTCCCCAACCAGGGGATAGCGGACTCTCGGAGGGCACCCGATGCGCGGGCGAGGAACCTCTTCACTCGCTTGCCATGGGGCACCACGGCTGAGGGTCCTAAGCCCGGGTCAAGACGAGGATGAAGTTAAGGTCTGCACGAAGGTGTTGCCACCGTCGACCAGTGCCTTGCCAAGCCGGCGGCCAACCTCGCTGCCGATGACGCCTCCGACGACAGCGCCGACGACGGGTCCGACGAACGGGACAGGCACCAGGCCTCCAAGCAAGCGCGCTCCGGACAGGGCTCCTGCGATCGTGCCGGCCGTGCCCCCGGCCTGTTGGGCCTTGGTATCTGAATCCTCGCCCACGCCCCGACCTCCTACTTGTCGTCTCTCCCTGGAAGGCAAGCATAGGGCGGCGGGGATAGCTGAAGCATCCACCTGGGGTTGTATTAGGTGCTCCA
This sequence comes from Acidimicrobiaceae bacterium, assembly GCA_003156795.1. GTDB lineage: Bacteria > Actinomycetota > Acidimicrobiia > Acidimicrobiales > Palsa-688 > PALSA-688. The sequence goes on along the minus strand of PMHU01000281.1, from coordinate 9,450 downwards.
CCCTCGGTTGTAGTTATCCCTTGGTGCAGAGCTGGTCGAGTCGCTCAAGTGTCTTGATCATGCCCTCGACCCATGCGTTACCATTGTCCACGGCCTGACGCACCCGCTCGGGGGAATCCGTGCAGTCGTACGTTTCTGTCACCACGGTGACATCAGGGCCATCTGGAGTGAGATCGAACCTCCAGCGCGACCCGTTCCTGGTCTGTTCGGCGATTGCCGGATCGTCGTTGCGCAAGGCGGGCTCCCAGCTGATGCACCGGTCCGCCTCGTACGCCACTATGCGGTTATGCATTTCGTAATCGCCCATTGCCGTGAAATACATCTTCGTGACGAACACGTCCCCCACTCCATCGATGAGCCGATTGCTGGCACCTGACCGCAGCATCCCCGAGCCATCGAACTCGGGGTGGCGGTCTGGGTCGGCCAGAAGTTTGAAGATGTCACTGGCCGGAGCGTTGATTCGTCGGGATACCGACACGGGCTTGCATTCGTCGTTCCCCACCCTGCTTCTCCCTTGTCAGTCACTCCTCGTGGTGCGTTCATCAAGGTAGCCGCCGCCGGGCGCCATGAGGCCTCACGGGTCGATGACAAGGACCATCCCAAGAACAGATCGAGGACACAGCCCGATGTGCGTTGGTGCGTTCCTCCGCCACTGCCAAAGCGTGTCATCGCTCGCTCGTTCTGTTCTTTAGCCGCTATCGGGCCGCGGCCTCCTGGCCTAGCGACTATCGGCGGGTGAAGGTGAGATGGGTGACGCCGCTGGGGGAACTGACCGCCTCCACGTCGAACTTTCCCTCGAGCTCCTCCAGTCCGTACCAGAGCGGTTCTCCCCGCCCTAGGACTATGGGCACGATCGCGATGTGCATGAGGTCGATCAGGTCTGCAGCGAGGAACTGGCGCATCATCGACGGCCCACCGCCGATGCGAACGTCCAATCCACCGGCCGCCTCCCGGGCGAGCTCCAGGGCTTCGCCGGGACCTGCATCGATGAAGTGGAAAGTGGTCCCGCCGTTCATTTCGATCGAGGGCCTGGGGTGATGGGTCAACACGAACACCGGAGTGTGAAAGGGCGGATCATCGCCCCACCAGCCCTTCCACTGCTCGTCGGCCCACGGGCCGCGCTGCGGCCCGAACTTGTTACGGCCCATGATCTCCGCGCCGATACCGAGCCCCCAGTTGTCGGCGAAGGCGTCATCGACGCCGTAGCGTCCGCCCGGCTCGCCGTGTATCTGGCGAAACGTGCGGGTGGCCTGGAACCATGCCAGGAGCCGGCTACCGGCGTGCCCGAAGGGGTCATCGAGGCTCTGGCCCTCCCCAGTGCCAAAACCGTCGAGCGAGACTGAGAAGGTGTGGACGCGGACGAGGGACATGGGGCAACTCCTTATCACCTGGAAGGGCAGTCCTCTGGTTTGGCGCCGGATCTCGGCGGACCCCACGCCAATAGGTAGACGGTCGGCCCAGGCTTGACTCATCGCCTCCACCTACTCGGCGCCCCAGCCGTTCGCTGGCGGGAGTCTCGCTCCCGAAGGATCGCTCCGTAATCCGAGACGGGTGATCGCGAAACGAAGCGCGTACGCGTGCCCTTTGGATTCGGCAGACTTGCCGTATGAACACATCGGAACCGGCACGCTTGGTTCGGCCGGTAGATCGAACAGAAGACGACCCGACTCCGGGGATGACACGCGAGAAGGCGATCGAGGTGGATGGACTGTGGTCAGGCTTGGTCCGCACCGCGCCTGGTATGACGTCCGGTTGGCATCACCACGGCCAGTACGAGACGTCCATCTATGTCGCTCGAGGGAGCCTCCGCATGGAGTCGGGCCCAGGCGGTTAACATTTGGTCACCGCTCTCTCCGGGGACTTCGTCTACGTGCCCAAGGGAGCAATCCACCGAGAAAGCAACGACAGCAACGAAGAGAGCCAACTGGTAGTCGTCCGCGCTGGTAGTGGCGTCCCGACGATCAACGTCGATGGACCGGCTCCCGCCTAAGGCGGACCTCTTCGAGCGCCTGACAGGGTAGACAGAGATATGCAGATTGGCGTTGTCTACCCCCAGACCGAGCTGGCCCCCGATCCGGCGACCATCCGGGCCTACGTGCGCGGCGTCGAGGAGCTCGGGTTCCTTCACATCCTCGCCTACGATCACGTCCTGGGCGCCGATCCGGCCTCCTATCCCGGATGGGACGGGCCCTACGACGTCGACACGACCTTCCACGAGCCGTTCGTCATGTTCGGCTTTCTGGCTGCGGTGACCCAGCTCGAGTTGGTCACCGGCATCATCATTGCCCCGCAGCGCCAGACCGCCCTAATCGCCAAGCAGGCGGCCGAGGTGGACATCCTCGCCGACGGCCGGTTCCGCCTAGGCATCGGTATTGGCTGGAACCATGTCGAATACGAGTCCTTGGGGCAGGACTTCCACACACGAGGGCGCCGCCAGGAGGAGCAGATCGGTCTGCTCCGGCGGCTGTGGACCGAGCGGACCGTCGACCACAGCGGCGAGTTCGACCACATCAAGGGGGCGGGCATAGCGCCCCTTCCCGTGCAGCGGCCCATACCGATATGGATGGGCGGTGCCTCACAAGCCGCCTTCCGCCGCATAGGCCGCCTAGCCGATGGGTGGTTCCCCATGACGTCTCCGGGGGAGCGACTCGACCAAGCACGCGAGCACATCGGCACCGGCGCGGCGGAGGCCGGCCGCGACCCTGGCTCTATCGGCATGGAGGGCCGCATACAGGCCGGCGAGGAGGCGGCCCGCCACGCGGAGAAATGGCTAGAGGCCGGTGCCACCCACCTCACGGTCGACACCATGCGAGCCGGCCACGAGGGCGTCGACGGCCACGTCCAGGCGCTCGAGCGAACCGCCAAGGCGCTGGAACTGACCTCCTAGGCGGTCATTTGACTACCGCTCTCCGCTCCTGGTCAGGGGAACGAAGAACAGACGCCCCATGTTCCCGAGTTGGAAGGCGGCGTGCCTGCCCGTCGGCCTATCCGCCCTCCCTCAGGCGGCCGGCAACTCGGCCACCTCGGCCAGGAGGGTGGCGGCGCGCAGCCGGTTTTCGAGCCCGGGTGACATGAGCGTGACGATGAGCTCATCTGCGTCGGCGTGCCGTACGAAACCGTCGAGATATTGCCTGACTGCGGGCGGATCGCCGACTGCGGTGTACTCCATCATCTGCAGCACTTGACGGCCTGCCCGTGAATCCAAGAGCACATCCGCCTGTTGATCGGTCACCTGGTCGCTGCGAGCGAGAAAACGAGCGACCCGCCGCCGCTGGGCATACAGCAGATGGGCGTGCGCCTGGGCGGTGGTGTCGGCGACGACGACGTTGACCCCCGCAATCACATAGGCCCGATCGAGCTGTTCTGACGGTTGAAACTGTTCACGGTACATCGGGATCGCTTGCTCAAGCGCATCGGGAGCGAAGTGCGAAGCGAAGGCGAACGGAAGCCCGAGGGCCGCGGCCACAGACGCCCCAAACAGTGAAGAACCCAAAATATAGAGGGGAACCCTGGTGCCCTTTCCGGGTGTCGCTTCCACCCCGGGCACTCGGCTCGACCCGCTGAGATAGCCCTGAAGTTCGATGACATCGTGCGGAAAGTTCTCGGCGGCCATCGGGTCCCGGCGCAAGGCCCGCTGCGTGAGTTGGTCACTCCCCGGCGCCCGACCAAGGCCAAGGTCGATCCGGCCCACGTGCAGCTCTGCCAGCGTCCCGAACTGCTCCGCGATGATCAACGGAGAATGGTTCGGCAACATGATCCCGCCCGAGCCGAGCCGGATACGTTCGGTGTGCGCGGCAACATGGGCGATCAGGACGCTCGTCGCCGACGACGCAATGGACGCCATGTTGTGATGCTCGGCATACCAGACCCTGTGATACCCGGCTTGCTCCGCCCCCTTGGCGAGGACCACGGTCGCGTCCAAGCTCTCACGAACGGTCTGATGCTCACTGACCGTCGCAAGGTCCAGTATCGAGATTGGACAATTCATCGTCGAACCCGGCATTGCATTACCCCGATTTTAGGGGTGCCTCGATGCAAACAGTCCCGCCCGCTCCACCTGACGGCGCCCTCTACAGCTTTAAAGAGAATCGTTTGGCGAAGGTGTGAACGTCGCCGGGCCATCGGGCCGAGATGTAGGTGCCGTCCTCGACGACGAAGGCGGGGCGCTCGTCATCGATGGTGTCTCTGGCCCTCCCGCTAGACTTGAGAGCTGCGTCGGGTGTATCGCGATCAACGTCGAGGAAGTCTTCGTGGTGGGCCAAAGCCCGGGTGACCTCTTCTTGCACCGACATGTACCCGACCGGTTGACCCGACTGCTCGTTGTAGGTCCGGTAGTAGTTCGGATCCCAGAAACGGGTATAGCGGGCCACGCTCCAGGCTCGGTGCTCGAGCGCCCAGGTGAGCGCCGTGGTGTGCCTGCCGTAAAGCACCGAACGACCGGTTACAGAATCGACACTTCGAGCGGCAAGCAACACCCCGTGGCAGATGGCGGCCACGGGTCTGTCATCATCGAAGGCCTTGACGGTGACCTCTTGGAGGGTGGGGCTCTCTAGGTATCGGCGCATACCTCGGGCCCGGTGGCCGCCGGGCAACAGGAGCCCGTCGACGTGGTCGAGGTCGATATCCGACCAGGCGATCGGCTGCAAAAATGCGGGCGCCCGCAGCAGCTGGTCATAAGCGGCCCGTCCTTGGGCATCGGCGCGAAGGAGTCGTCCGATCCCGACCAAGTGCGAGACGCCCGGAAGGAATCCCCATGGATCGAGCCCGCGGCCTGTCAGCATGAGCTCGTCAGCCTGAGCCGGCATGGCCGTCGGGGTGGCGAAACGCACGTCGTGGCCCAAAGCGGACAGCACCTGCCAACTCACCGCCACCTCCGTGGGGTCGAAGTCGAGCTGGGGAATAGGTATCAGGACAACGGCCACTTCGTCATCCTCTCGGTCGAACGTGGGTGACTTCGGCAGGATGGGCCCTTCAGGCCGTCGCCGAGATGTCCCCGTGTCGGGCTCGCATCAGGTGCCGAGCGGTGTAGGTCGGCACGTCGAGCAGTGAGAGGACACCGGGTGGCGCCTCGCACACCGCGGGGATGGCGTTGATTACGTGCATCGCCGTCGCCAGGCATCCTGCGTAGTTGTGGTCGCCGCGGTGGCTGGATAGTTCGATGGACAGCTTCAGGCATGGGTCGGCGTCGATGTCGATCACGTAGCCGTTCCCGTGGCGCCACTCGGGCGCGTCCTCGTCGCGCAGCCGGGTCACATGCTCGACCACGATACGAGGTTCGCCGGCCACCATCCCGCGTATCTCGAAGCGCATGGCGGAGATCGTGCCGGCCTCGATCCTCCCCGATGCGATGTCGAACGCCTCGTCGGTCACTCGAACCTCGCTCCATTCGGTGATGGCATCGATGGGAACATCGAGAGCGTCAGCCACCAGGTGGACCACCGGTCCCCAGGCCAACGTGGTCGACCCGGGGGCCAGGAGCAACGACTGCGACGGGTCCTTCTTCCCGAACCCCATGATCTCGAACATCGTGAAGGGGTTGTTCCAGGTGGCGTAATTGACGATCTCCGCCATCCTCACCGACAGGACGTCTTTGCAAAGGGCAAGGGCACCGATCGCGGCTCCCGCGTTTGCGTAGCCAGGGTCAACGCCCGAGGTGTAGAGCGAAGTTCCGCCAGCCAGACAAGCCTCGGTCAGGCGATCTTGTATGCCCGGTCCCGCCGCCGCCGGGTACAACAGCGGCACAAAAGAGGTGTTGACCACGTTCTTGCCGGCGGCCAGCATCCGGGCCAGATCAGCGACCACCTCGTCGGGGCGAACGTCGGAGTGGGCCATGTAGCAGATGCAGTCGCCATCACTGTCGATAAGTGACTGTGCGTCGCCGGTTGCCGGGACCCCGAGCGGCTCGATGCCGCAGATCTCGCCTGCGTCACGACCGACCTTGGTATCGGAGTGAACCCACAGCCCCGCCAACTCGAGGTCGGGGTGGGCCGCTATCGCTGGGACAGCGTGGATTCCCACCGTCCCGGTCCCCCACTGGATCACCTTGTATGTCACTGGCCGAGTCTTTCACGCCACGACTGAGGACGCCCAGGTACCAGTCAGCCCGTCGCTCATTTTCAAAGTCTGCGTCGCACTGTACGCTCGCAGCGTGCAGGAGCGCCGGCCCCACTCTCGACTGGGCAAAGGCCGGGACATGCTGAGGCTCAACAGTCCCAAAGGCGAGGCGGCCTTGGGCGGAATCCCACGTGACGAACGCCACGTCGAGAAAATGGGACGGAATCAGAGATGCCCGTGCGGGAGCGGCCGAAAGTTCAAGCGCTGCCACGGCCGCCCCGGCTGGCGTCACATTACGTGGGCGGTCAGGGAACGGCTGCGAGGGTACGACGGATCCACCTAGGGGACTCCCTCAGGCCGGCGGGCGCGAAGGCACCAAGCGTCGACTCCGGCGTGTCGCTGTTTCTATTGGCATGCGACCAGGGCCAAGCGAGATGGACGATCTGCTTCAGCGAGCTAGACGCCGGCTCCGATCAACTGCAGCGTCCGTTCGTAGACGCGCTCGGCGATCGCAGGGTCGCGCCGAGCGCGCACCTTTGGCAACCGGCCCATGCCGGGTGTGGACGAGAAGAACCCTCCCGTCACGCCTTCGAGGCTCGGATCGGAAGCCAGCCGGACGGTCATGCGCGCCCCCTGTTCTGGGGTGTACACAATGGGCGTGGCCGACAGGACTTGCATCGGGCGCTCAGCCAGGCGCGACTCCCTGACCAGTTCGGTGGCGACGAAACCCGGGCACAACGAGTTGACCGTGAAACCGGACCCCTGAGATAGCCGCGCCAGGTGGTCGGCCCACAGCAGGTCGAGGAGCTTGGTCCGGCCGTAGCGCAACTGGGCGTTCAAACCGGAGTAGCTACCCATTTGCTCGAATCGCTCGGGATCGAAGCGCCCCGTCAGCCGGTGGGCCTCCGACCCGACGATGACCACGCGGGCAGGCGCCGACGCCCTCAGGGAGCCGGTCAACAAGTGAGTTAGGAGGAACGGACCGAGATAGTTGGACGCGAGCATCTCGTCGAATCCCTCGCCGGTGCTGCGATTGCGACTCGCAGCAATGCCTGCGTTGTTGACCAGAACGTCGATACGACCGACCTGCTCGGCGATCTCCGCAGCCACACGTCGCACCTGTTCGAGCGAGGAAAGGTCGGCGAGGAACGTCCGAACCGACGCGCCCACCGAAGCCTCGGTCACCCTCGCTTTCAGTGACTCGGCCTTCGACGCGTTGCGGGCGACCACGACCATCGACGCCCCTAGTCGCGCCATCTCCAGCGCTGCTGCCCGTCCTATGCCGGCGGTGGCGCCGGTAATCACGACCGTCCTGTTTTTCATCGACGAGGTTTCACCAGACACGGCCGGTAGTGTAAGCGGCGGAGGCCGCGACGACGCCATGCCGATTCGTGAAGGACTCTTTGGTCAGGGCGCTCCTTGGAAGTCGTGAGTTGGCTGTGCGGCTACCACGCATCTGACAGGAGTTTCGGTCAGGCCAGGTTCAATCGAGAGGCTGACCTGCCAAGGAGCGCGAGTCCCCAAATCTGCGGTAGGGGAGATGCTTGAAACCCCCAACATGATCCCTTGAGACTCGCCGGGAGAGGCCGCGGAGAAGACGTATAGGACGACGTAGTCGCCGTACCGGTTGTACACGTTGGGAACGAACCCTCCATTTGTGTACATGCCCCTAGCGGTCACAGACGTTCCCGTCAGTTCGCACGAGGTCGGAAGAAGTATCGAAGACGACGGCCCATCATTGCCGACTTCCTTCATATAGGTGTCGGACTCAGTCGAGATCGGGAGCTGCTCGCCGGCCAAAGTAGTAGTCGTCGCGGCCGTTGGGGCGGTTGTGGTTGGTGCCGTCAGGGTGGTCGGGCTCGATGACGCCGTTGCGGAGGCACCTGTCGCCGGCGGGGTCGTGGTCGGCTTCGACGACGAAGCCGAGGAACCACCACAGGACGTCGAGATGCCAGCTACCAAGACCAGCGTGACGATCAGGAACGGTCGGAAGCGAGATCGGGGTGCCACGCCGACGATCCTGGCATAGGGACGCCATCGGCGGCAGGTAAGGACCCACGAAACCCCAGACCTGGGTCCGTGCCCACTGCGAAGAAGATCGATCCCAAGGCGCACGCGTGGCTCTCGGGCCGCGGCCCCAGTGCCGGGACCGTGCCGCTCCCCCCTCTCGGGCGACGCTCTTCGGACAGCGAGTAGTGCAGCTCAGAGATTGATCGTAAGCGAAGGCGACGTACCCTCGTCGATGATGGACGTGATCCGGTCTGCTTTGATCAGTCCTCGGGAGCGACTCGCCACCACTTTCAAGAGCCACGCGCAGTGACCCTGCCACCGTCTACGTAGGCAGCAGGGTCACTCGATGCTCGGTGTGATGGGGCGTCGGCCCGGGTTGGTCCCGGACCTGAGCCCCGGCGAGATCTTTTCCTTTCAGATCTCGCAGGTGTAGACGCTGGAGCTGTATCCCGCCGGCACGGCGCACCCTGAGATGCCTATGTAGATTCCGTTCCCGGCCCAGATGGTGACAGGACCCTTGAACCAGTAGTCGGAGAAGTACTCGTTGTGCCCTTCCGCGTCGGCATAGACCGGGGTGCAGTCAGATTTGTTCTCCTGGTTGGTTCCGCAGACGTACACGTAGCTGCCCTGTGAGAAGTCGGAGTTCCATACCGACACCTGCGCGATGCCGCAGCGGGGGATACCGAGACTGAATTTTCCGATCCCCTTGGTGTTGATCCAGTAGTCGGCGACGAAGGTTCCGTTGGTGAGNNGTCCCAGATGTCGTCGCTGGAAGGCGATCCGCCCGTGGCGTAGGGAACCCCGCCCGCTTGGCAGTCGATGTAGACGGTGGTCCCGTCTGTCAGGCTCCCCGCTTTTGCCGACGCGCCCGACGGAGCGGAGCGCTCGGTCAGACCGGTGGTGCTGACCACTTTGTAGGGGCCGCTTGCGCTCGAGGCGTCTGCGGCTGCCGCACCCACGGTGGACAGAGTGGCGACTCCCATCAGGAAGACTGCTATGCCGCCGACTGCCAGCCGGGCTGCAACACGGGACGAACCTTGTGTTCTGTTGCTAAACATTTGAGCTTTCCTCCTTGGTTGCGGGTGCCTCTGTTGGCACCCTCTCAAAGGATGCGAGTTTCCCGGGCGCGTTGGCAGAGATCGGAAGAGGGGCGAACCCCGTCGCCAATGGGGATTTCCCCCCCTCCGGGGAGGGGTAGCCGATCCTTACCGACGCACCCCAGGCGGCGTCCGAACCCTCCCGACGGCGAACCACCCCCCCGGACCGAGAAGATTCGGCGATCTGCCGTCGACGGCCGGACGCGTCGATGTGCATCGGCGCAAACCCGAAGGCCGCTTGACTTTTTGATAGATACCTGACGACATTTGTTAGGCACCTAACGATATG
>PMHU01000208.1 GCA_003156795.1 Acidimicrobiaceae bacterium | reverse complement strand
GGCTGGATCCTCGAGCTCGATCGAGGCTTCGGCATCCCGTGGGAGGGGAACTACTCGTCGTGGCTGGATCAGAAGCAGGCCCGCCTGGCCGGCGAGGAGAAGGCCGACCGGGCCCGTCAGCGGACCCTCGAGCGCGAGCTCGAATGGATCCGAATGTCACCCAGGGCCCGCCAGGCGAAGAGCAAGGCGCGGGTGACCGCTTACAACCAGCTCGTGGCCGACGCCGAAGCTTCCGAACGGGCGGCTGACAAGCTCGAGATCACCATTCCGCCCGGTCCGCGACTCGGCGATGTCGTCGTCGATGCCGCCGAACTCACAAAGGGTTATGGCGACCGGCTTCTTATAGACGGGCTGTCATTCCTTCTTCCCCCCGGCGGGATCGTCGGCGTCATCGGGCCCAACGGTGCGGGCAAGACGACACTGTTCCGGCTCGTCACGGGAGCCGAGTCCCCCGACGCGGGAACCATCAAGCTCGGCGACACCGTCTCCATCGCCTACGTCGATCAGTCGCGGGCCACTTTGGAACCGGACAACACCGTCTTCGAGGAGGTGGCGGGAGGCCAGGAACGCCTGGTCGTGGGCGGCCGGGAACTCCACGGCCGGGCCTACGTGGCCAGCTTCGGTTTCAAGGGGAGCGACCAGCAGAAGAGGGTCGGGGACCTGTCCGGCGGCGAACGCAACCGTGTCCACTTGGCCAAAGTCCTTCGCACCGGGGGCAACGTCCTGCTCCTGGACGAGCCGACCAACGACCTCGACGTCGACACCCTCCGGGCTCTCGAGGACGCCCTCCTCACCTTCCCGGGCTGCGCCGTGGTGATCAGCCACGACCGCTGGTTTCTGGACCGGGTAGCAACCCACGTCCTGGCGTTCGAGGGCGACTCGGAAGTTCGCTGGTGGGAAGGCAACTTCTCCGACTACGAGGCCGATCGCCACAAACGGCTCGGGGTCGACGCCGACCAGCCCCACCGAATCAAGTACAAGCCCCTCGTACGGGACTAGCCCGGACCGCCGGGCCGGGGCCTGGGCGTGAGACCGGGGCCGGGGGCGTGAGACGGGTCGAGGTGTGTTCAATTGGTATTAGTGTGTTCAAAAGATGTCGTCAGACGACAACAATCGCGCACAAGATACAAAATCGGACACGCGGAATGGGCCAGGCGCCAGTGGGCCAGCCGCCAGCGCGCCGAGGGCCGGTCGCCAGCGAGCCAGGTGCCAGCGCGACGGGACCCCAGCGCGACGAGAGCGCAGCGCGCCGAGCGGGCGCGAGCCGGGCGGACGGGAGCCGGAGTCAGTTACCTTTCCCCGAGTGACCGAAACAACGGGGTTGCGGGTGCTGCGCCGCCAGCCAACCGAAGAAGGTCCCGGCGCCGGTCGGCTTCTGATCCTGGTGCACGGATCCATGGATCGCGCCACCAGCTTCACCCGCCTAATGGCGAAACTGCCCGATTGGTCGGTCCTCTACTATGACCGCAGGGGCTATGCAGGCTCAGCCGAAACGGGACCGGCCGAAACCTTCGGACACCAGGTCGACGACCTGCTCGCCGTCCTCGACGGGGAGCCGGCGGTGGCGTTCGGTCACAGCTTCGGCGGTGATGTCGTCCTGGCTGCCGCCTCTCACCGCCCTGAGCTCATCCCGGCGGCGCTCGTCTGGGAGGCGCCGCAACCGTGGCTTCCCTGGTGGCCATCCCACACGGCGGCCGGCGGAGCCCAAGAACAACTCGAGCCGGACGAGCGAGCCGAGTGGTTTATGCGCCGGCAGATCGGCGACCGGGTCTGGGAACGACTTCCGTCCGCGACCCAAGCCCGGCGGCGGGCCGAGGGCCAAACGCTCCAAGCGGAGATGGCCAGCCTGAGAGGCGGACCGGTATTCGATGCCGCCCGGGTATCGATCCCGGTCATCGTGGGCCGGGGCACGCTGTCCTCGACCCACCAACGTCGATCGGCCCGCGAGCTGGCCGCGGCGCTGCCCAACGGTGAACTGGCCGACATCCCCGGGGCGACCCACGGCGCCCACCTGAGCCACCCGGGTGAAGTGGCCGACCTCCTGAGGCGTGCAGCCGCTCGGGCGCTCTGAGCCCACCGAGATCGACCCGTCTGGCCCACTCACATCACCCGATGCGACCATGAACGGATGGGAGCCAGCCAGGCAGCCGACGTAGCCGTCGTAGGCGCCGGTCCCGCGGGGTCCGCCGCCGCCATCACGCTGGCCCGCCTCGGCCGACGGGTCGTGCTCATCGACAAGGCCACATTCCCTCGAGACAAGTGCTGCGGCGACGGCCTCACGACCGCCGCCCTCCGCCGGGTCCAGGACTTGGGCTTGGATCCCGGCTCGGTCAAGTCGTGGGAACCGGTCGATGGGGCCATCGTCGTCGCCACCGACGGCTTCCAGGTCGACCTCCGACTGCCGCAGGGCCAAACCCAGTTCGCGGCGTCGGCCCGCAGAGCCGACCTGGATGCCGAGCTGGTCAACCTGGCCCGACGGGCGGGCGCCGACGTGATCGAGGGCCACGCCGTCGTGGCTGCTGCCCCCATCTCCGACGGCGCCGGGGTGGCGCTCGACCTCGACGACGGCCAGCGGGTCCGCTCCCACTACGCCATCGCATGCGACGGGGCGTGGTCGCCGGTACGGAAGGCCCTGGGCCTTTCGGATGCCGGATATCTAGGCGACTGGCAGGCCGGCCGGCAGTATTTCGAGCACGTGGGCCCCAAAGCCAAGCGGCTGTGGGTGTGGTTCGAACCCGACATGATCCCGGGCTACGCCTGGTCCTTTCCTTTGCCCGACGGAACCGCGAACGTCGGATACGGCGTCATCCGCCATCCCGATCGGCCCCTCGGCGAGCTCAAGGGTCAGCGCATCGACTTCCTCGACCGACCCCACATGGCCGACGTTCTCGGACCGGCAGCCGCCGCCAGCAGCCCTTGGAAGGCCTGGCCCATCCCAGCTCGGATCGGGACGACGGTCCTCTCCGGTCTCGGCGGGCGGGTGCTGTTCGCCGGCGACGCCGCCAGGGCGTGCGATCCCATGACGGGCGAAGGCATCGCGCAAGCGATCGAGACCGCAGAGCTGGCGGCCCGAGCCATCGCGACCGCCGGACCTCACGGCCCGGAGGCCGCAGCGGCCCGCTACCAACGGCAGGTGCGGTGGGGCCTGGCCCTCGACGACCACCTGGCGCGCGATCTGGCGGCTGTCCTGGCCCGTCGTGGGGGTTCGACCAAAGCCATGCAAATCTTCGATGCCAACGGCTGGTTCCGCCGCCAGTTCGCCCGCTGGATGTTCGAGGACTACCCCCGCGCCGCCTTGGTGACGCCGCATCGCTGGCGTCGCACCCTGTTCACCCGGCCCGGGGCCTACGCCACGACCGCGCCGCCCACCCGGGACGGCTGAGGGCTTCCGCGAACACCGACTTCTATTCGAGCAGCCTCACTTCGTGGCGCAGGTACCAGCGGTGGCCATCGCCGACCATCACCCACACTTGCTCGGCTCGGCAAGGCAACGGAAGCCGGCCGGCGAGGTCGGCCGCCATCGGCACCAGTTCTACGCCATCGCTGGCGTGGGCGACGGTCAGGTGAGGAACAACCTCGTCGAACTCGTCGTCCCACGGCGGGGTCCCGAAACGGTCGGCGAGGAGGGTCGTGAGGCGAAGAAACGGGGTCGCCGGCTCCGGCGCCACCCACAGCACCCGCCGCCCGAACCAGTCGACATGGGCCAGCTCGAAGTCGAACGCCTTGACGTCGGCCAGTTCCTCGTCGAGCTCCTGCAAGTCGGACGGGGTGATTTCGCCCGGTGGAAGCCAGGGAACTATCAGGGTTATGTGGGCCGGCACCCCGGCCATGGCGACCGGGTCGTGCTCGTGACGCCACCGGCCGACTACCGCATCGGCGGCAGGCACAGGGATCAGGATCGCGCTTTGCGTTCGACCGCTGCTGGTCCCAGGGCTAACCACGGGCTACAACGCTAGCCATTGGCCCCGAACACGTCCGCCAGAAGGGCCGGAACGGCCACATCCAGCTGGTCGTAAGTGCAGCTCGAAGGCTCCCGGTCAGGACGCCACCGGCGGAACCTGGCCGTGTGGCGCAGGCGTCTGCCTTGCAAATGCTCGAACGCGGCTTCGACCACCAGGGTCGGGCTCAGCAGCTCGAAGCTGAGGTCCTTGCCGGCGTTCCACCTGCTCATGGTTCCTGGTTGGCGGCCTCCGTCGGCGACCATGAAGTCGGCCCACTGGCTCCAAGGGTGGTCGACCGGATCACGATAGGAACGCAATTCGCCGACCAGCTCGCGGCGCTTGGCCGCGGGGAAGGATCCGATGACGCCGACGTGGTGCAATTCGTCGGCATCGTAGAGCCCGAGCATCAAGGAGCCGACGACGGAGCGGTCGGCTTGGTACCAGCGAAACCCAGCCACCACGAAGTCGCCGGTGCGCTCGTGCTTGACCTTGATCATGGCTCGCTGGTCGGGAAGGTAGAGGACGTCGGCGGGTTTGGCCACCACGCCGTCGAGGCCGGCTCCCTCGAAGCGATCGAACCAGTCGCCCGCAGTAGCCACGTCTGAGGTGATCGGCGTGACGTGCACGGGCGGAGCCGCCCGATCGAGGGCTGCCTCCAGCTCGGTCCTCCTGGAAGAAAAGGGGTCGTCACGCAAGTCCCGGTCGCCGATGGCCAGGAGGTCGAACGCCACGAAGGAAGCCGGGGTCTCCTGCGACAGCAACGCAACCCGCGACGCGGCCGGATGGATGCGTTGAGACAGCACGTCGAAGTCGAGCCCATCGGACCCGGCTATGACCACTTCGCCGTCCACCACACAACGAGGCGGCATGTGAGCCCGAATCGCCTCGACCAGTTCAGGAAAGTAGCGAGTGAGGGGTTTGCCGTTACGGCTGCCCAGCTCGACTTCGTCGCCGTCCCGATAGACGATGCAGCGAAACCCATCCCACTTGGGCTCGTACAGGTAGTCACCGACTGGGAGCTCCCGGGCGGCCTTCGCCAGCATGGGTGCGACTGGCGGCATGACAGGCAGGTCCACCGTCGGGATCCTAAGGGCTATTGCGATCTGCCGGTGTTGAAGGCGTCCGCGATGGCGCGCGGGAGGGCCAATCCTTCGATTTCCTCGAGGGGCAGGGGCAGGGCGATGCTCCAGTTGGGCCACTCGTCCACGGTGCCCGGCATGTTGGGTCTCTCCTCGACCGCCAAGGCGTCGTCCAAGGTGGCCGCCAGCAGGGCGCACGGGGCCCTGGCCAAGTCCCGATGAGCGCGGGCGATCACGTCTGCAACCGGCGTGTCGTCGTTGCTGGCGGTCCGCTGGAGGAGGCTCTCACGCACGTCCGCTGACGCCTCCTCGTTCGGCTGCAAGCCCAGTCTCCGCTGGGCCTCGATATCGGAGCCGCTGATGACTCCGGCGACGGTCGGCAAGTCGTGGGTGGTCATCGCACCGAGTGCCTGATGCGGCCAGCTCGACGGCGAGCGTTCGTCAAAACACCACAACCGGTACGACATGACCTGGCGTTGACCCAGGTCCTCGCGGACCGAGTCCTCCACGGTTCCCAAGTCCTCGCCCATCACGAACGCACCCGCCCGATGGGCCTCCAGGGCCAGGATGTTGAGCAGGTCGTGGTGGGGATAACGGACGTACGCACCCTCCGACGGGGCGGCTGCGGCGGGTATCCAATACAGGCGGAACAGCCCCATGACGTGATCGATGCGCAGTCCGCTCCCGTGCCGGAAGCCGGCGCGCAAGGACTCGATCCAAGGCTCGTACCCCGCCGCTTGCATCCGCCAAGGGTCGAGCGGCGCAAACGCCCAGTCCTGACCCTTGGTGTTGAACCGGTCAGGCGGGGCGCCGACGTGCATCCCTTCGGCGAAGGTGTCCTGCCAGACCCAAGCGTCGGGTCCGTCGGGATCGACTCCGACCGCGAGATCCTGCACGAGGTCGATATGGCTTNNATGCGCGGGCCAGTTGGATGTCGAGCAGCCACTGAAGCCAGGCGTGGTAACGGACCCGCAGCCGGCCGATCGATGAAGCCGCGAACTGGCGCGTAGCCGCACTCGCCGGGTGCTGGAACTCCGTCGGCCATTCCCGCCACGTCGGACCGTGCCGCTCGGCCAGGGCGCAAAAGGTGGCGAAGCGGTCCAAGGATGCGCCCCGCTCGACCTGGAACGCATCGAAGTGCGGGTCTCCCGAGAAATCGGAGAAGACCGCCTCGAGGGACTTCGACTTGAGGGACCAAACTCGGTCCCGGTCGATGAGCCGCCTGCGATTGAGTTCCCGCCCCTCCGCGGCCGCCGTGACGACCTCGTCGCGCCCGGCGGCGCCGGGCACCTCCTCGATCGAAAGGTATATGGGGTTCACGAAGCAGCGGCTCCCGGGGAAATACGGGCTCGGCTGTTGTGGGTACGTCGGACTCGATGCGTGCAGAGGGTTGACGAGGACCACCGCGGCTCCGAGGGACGCCGACCAGGAACCGATCCGCCGGAGGTCCGACAGGTCCCCGATTCCCCAGCTGGAATGCGAACGGGCCGCGTACAGCTGGGCCGAGAATCCCCAAATGTCCTCGGCGGGGACCGGCACCCGGCCGGGGCTCACCACCACGGGGTATGGAGCCCCTTGGCGCGGCTCGAGCAGGTGGTAGCCGGGCGGCAGGTCCGGCGGAAGTCGCCCGTCGATCGTCGCGTCTCCCCCGTCCTCGAACACCAGTCGGCCGGGAGGCACCTGCGGTAGACGTCGGTCGAGGCGCACCGTCGTCAAGGCCGGCGTGGGCGGCCCCTCTCCTCCTGCGCCCATCGCCTCGAGGATGGCGCGCACGGTGGCCTCCGGCGCTTGGCGCCAGCGTCCGCTGATGTCCCAGAACCCGGCTCCCACGCCCCAGTTGCCTAGGCTGCGCGGGTGGCTGGAGGCGTTCACGGCCCAGATGATGACGTAAATCAGCCAGCCGTCGCGCTCGTTGAGGTCGGCGCCAGCAAGGTTCTCTTCGGCACCACGTCCTGGGCCGACCGCAGCCTCGTGCAAGCGGGGACCTTCTACCCACGCAAGACCATGACCGCGCGAGCCCGGCTGGCCTACTACGCCAGCCGCTTCCCTCTGGCCGAGATCGCCACCACCTACCGCTTTCCGCCCACCCCGGAGCTCGCCGTTCAGTGGGTAGAAAGGACCCCGCCGGGCTTCACGTTCGACGTCAGGGCGTGGTCGCTCTTGACGGGAGCGCCGACCCTGCCCGATTCCCTCTGGCCCGACCTTCAGGACGAGGTCAGGGACCGTTCACGGGACAACCGACGCCTCTACTCGGCCCACATATCGGCGGACGGGCTCAACGAATGTTGGGATCGGTTCGCGCACGCCCTCCGACCCCTCAGCGACGCCGGCCGGTTGGGCGTGGTCATTCTGCAGTATCCGGGGTGGTTTACACCCCGCCCTGAAGCCTGGGCCGAACTCGCCGACGCGAGCGAGCGCCTTCCGGGATGTCGATTGGCAGTCGAGCTGCGCAGCTCCAAGTGGATCGAAGGGGACGCTTTCGAGCCCACCCTCGAATGGCTGGAAGAACGGGGATTGGCCTACGTCTGCCTGGACGGGCCCGCAGCCGGTCCCAAAGCCGGCCCGGGCGTGNNCGGGCGTGGCGGCGGCGACGGCCGACATCGCAGTCGTTCGCTTCGTCGGTCGTCGCCAGATCGAAGGGGAGCCCTGGACCTCGCCCTACCGGTACACCACCGAGGAACTGGCCGACTGGATACCCCGGATAAGGAGCTTGGCCGCGTCGTGTTCGGAAGTGCACGTGGTCATGGACAACTGCTGGGGAACAGACGCCGTAGACAACGCCGCCCTACTGGCTGATCGGGTGAGAGCTGACCTGGACGACTGACCCGTGGTGACAGATCAGGCGCCACCGCCGAGGATCAGCGCTGGCCACGAAGATGTTGATCGTCGCCACCGTGACGCCACCTTGATCGCCCAGCAGGTTCTCGTCGAGAGATACCCACGCGGTGTCACCGGCGACCGTGGCTCGCTGACGGGTGAGGACGAACTGGATCTGCTGACCGTTTTGGAAGAGGGCGAAAAAGGAGGAAGCCACCGCGCCCCATCCCTCGAGGGTGGCCCATCCGGGGTGGGTGCAAAGGGCCCGGTCGGACCGCTCCCACACGTCGGACATGGCGTCGAGGTCCCTCGCCTCGAAGGCCTCGTAGTACTGACGATTTGTAGCCAGGACGGCTTCGGACGCTTCCACCGCCCGACCGTAGCTCCCGACGGAGGCCTACCCGCTCGAGGGGCGACATTTTTCCGGCATCGTCTACCGTCCCTGCCATGGAATCCCCCACCGCCGCAAAAGCCGGCCCTCGGGTCCGGGGGGCCGAGGGGGTAGAGCTGGCGACCTTCCACCTCGGCGGCGACGGGCCGCCCGTGATCGCCATGCACGCGACCGGGTTCCACGGACGGTGCTGGGGTCCGCTGGCGATGCAGCTCGCGCCCAGCTTCAGTGTGTGGGCCGTCGACCAGCGGGGCCACGGCGCGTCCGGCAAGGCACCCAGCGGTCGGTACGACGATTGGAGCGTGTTCGTCGACGACCTGTTCGCCGTCCTCGACGCACTCGGTGAGGACGATTGGCGCGCCATAGGTCACTCGATGGGGGGCGCGGTCCTGATGCTGGCCGAGGCCAGGCGGCCGGG
This sequence comes from Acidimicrobiaceae bacterium, assembly GCA_003156795.1. Taxonomy (GTDB): domain Bacteria; phylum Actinomycetota; class Acidimicrobiia; order Acidimicrobiales; family Palsa-688; genus PALSA-688. Next base: position 1,904 of record PMHU01000208.1, on the reverse strand, counting down.
CACGTTCCTGGACCTGTGCTGCTACGAGCCGGTCGTGTTCCCGCCCACGCTCGCCTCGCCCGACGGATTCGCGGGACGGGTGCCGATGGCCGAGCTCGCCCGCAAGCGACGTCCCACGTTTCCGTCGCGCCAGGCCGCGTACGACAACTACGCCTCGAAACCACCGTTCGAGCGGCTGGACCCGGCTGCCCTCGCCGCCTACATCAATTTCGGGTTCGTGGACGAGCCCGGCGGGGGCGTGACGCTGGCCTGCGCCCGGGAGGACGAGGCCTCGGTGTTCGAGGGTGCGCCTCGAAGCGGGGCGTGGGACCGCCTGGCCGAGGTGCGGCCCCCCGTCACCCTCCTTGGCGGGGGTGACATGACGGACCCGGTCAGCTTCGCGCTCGAAGAGGTGGCCCGCCACCTCCCGCGGGGCGGCGTGAGACGGTTCGCGGGTTTGGACCACTTCGGTCCCTTCGAAGACCCCGTCCAAGTCGGCGACGTGATGGCCGAAGCCCTCGGTGGCCGGGCGGTCCACCATGATCGTCTCACCCCGTAGTTAGCCTGAACTCCTGATGGCCCTCCCCCTGCCGACCTCGCTGTCGCCGTCGAAAGTGTCGTCCTTCAAGGACTGTGCGCTGGCGTTCCGGCTGTCGGTCATCGACAAGGTTCCCGAGCCGCCGTCCCCCCACGCGGCCAAGGGCACCCTCGTGCACCGAGCCCTGCAGTTGCTCATGTGGGAGGAGGACCCCGACAACCGCACCGTGGACGTGGCGCTCGAGAAACTGGCCCGCGCCGTTCCCGAAGTCCTGGACGGACACGAGTACGAGGCACTGGGACTCGGTCCGGACGAGCGAACGGAATTCATCGAGGATTCAAAAGTGCTGGTGCGCAACTACTTCCAGCTGGAAGACCCCGCCGACGTTCAGGTGCTAGGCACCGAATTGCGCATGTCGGTGACGATGGGGAGCCTCAAGCTGTCGGGCATCATCGACCGGCTCGAACTGGACGGCAACGGCGACCTGATCGTGACCGACTACAAGACCGGCCGGGCCCCATCGGCCAACTTCGAGCAGTCCAGGCTGGGCGGGGTGCACTTCTATGCCTTTCTGTGCCAGCAGGTCCTGGGGCGCCGTCCGGCGCGAATCCAGCTTCTGCACTTGCGCGAGCCCATCGCCATATCGGCCACGCCATCGGATCAATCGATCAGAGGGCTGGAGCAGCAGACCGGGGCCATTTGGTCCGCCGTAGAGCAGGCCTGCGCTCGGGAGGACTTCCGGCCCAAACCCGGGCGCCTCTGCGACTATTGTTCCTACCATGAGTTCTGCCCGGCGGTGGGCGGTGACCTGGCCCGTCTGGTCCCTCGCGGTGAGCGGCTCGGTGGCCTGGTCACCGATGCCGTTGCTGCTTCGTTTTGACGAGTCGAGTCCCGTACTGACGGCCTTCAAGCTTTAGCCGTCATCCCCACGCTCTCGCCTTCCTGCGCCATGTCACCTCCTCGATGGACGCCTCCGACCGTCCCGATCCCCTCGGGGTTCGAACGCTTCGACGACACCGTCGACCGCTGGTTCGAAGATCACATGCGGGGGCGCAGCGCGGCCGACGCCGTCATGTACACGGCCAGCGCCGTCGGTGACCACGGGATCATCTGGTTGGCCCTGGCCGTCCTCCAGGCCGGCCGGCGGCGCCAGTTCGTCGCCNNAAGTGGATGTTCCGCCGGACCCGACCGGTCCACGAAGGGCCGAGACCGCACCACCTTCGCCAGCCGCGCACGAGCAGCTTCCCGAGCGGACACGCAACCGCAGCCTTCTTCGGGGCGGCTCTACTCAGAGACGACGACCCGCTGTGGCCCTTGTACTACCTGATCGCAGTGGTCGTGGCCGCCAGCCGGGTGCACGTCAGGATCCACCACGCGTCCGACGTCA
>PMHU01000137.1 GCA_003156795.1 Acidimicrobiaceae bacterium | reverse complement strand
TGAAGTACTTCTTCACCCGCAAGTTGCTCCTGATAAAGGAGTCGTTCGCCTATGCAGTCCTTCCGGGGGGCTTCGGGACATTGGACGAGGCGTTCGAACTGCTCACCCTGATTCAGACGGGCAAGGCCGAGCCGGCGCCCGTCGTGCTCCTCGAAGTGCCGGGTGAGGGCTATTGGGAGGGTTGGGAGCGGTTCCTGACCGAAGAAGTGGCGTCCCGGGACCTGATCAGCCCGGGTGATAGTTGCCTCTACCGGATCGTCGACTCCGTCGAGGCCGCCGCAGCCGAGATCCTCGGCTTCTACCGCAACTACCACTCGCTCAGATGGGTCGGTGACACCCTGGTGCTTCGGTTGGAATCGCGACCGACAGACGAGGAGGTCTCCGAGCTATCCGGGCGCTTTGGCGATGCCGCTTCAGGCCCTATCAGGCTCCTCGGCGGCCCGCTGCCGGCCGAGCGGCGCAGCGATGACTTCCCCGACCTGGCCCGGGTGGCGCTGCGTTTCGACCGCCTTTCCTACTCCCGGTTGCGCCAGCTCATCGACGCCCTCAACACGCTCCCCAGTGCGCCCCCTCCCCTCTTTTCCGATGACCCCACGGCCGCCAACCCCCCGCCATGAACCGGGGCCCGTACCTGCTCACTGAACCGATCGGGATCGGGAATCTTCAGGCGCCGGCCCGGGTGGTCTTCGGTCCGCATGAGACCAACCTCGGTCGTGGTCGGGCCCTCTCCGCCCGGCACGTCGCTTACTACGCCCGGCGGGCGGAGGGCGGCGCCGGCGTCGTGATCACCGAGACGGCTTCGGTTACAGACAACGATTGGCCCTACGAGCGCGCCCCGCTGGTCGTCGATTGTCGCCCGGGCTGGAGCTCACTGGTAGAGGCGTGCCGTCGCCACGGCACGTTGGTGCTGGCTGCGCTCGGCCACTCCGGCGGGCAAGGTTCCAGCGCCCATTCGCAGGAAGTGATGTGGGCGCCCTCACCGGTTGCCGACGTGGTGACGCGCGAGCCGCCGGGGGAAATGGATCAGGCCGGGATCGACGCCCTGGTGGCCTCGTTTTCTTGGGCCGCAGTCGAAGCGGTCAGCGCCGGGTTGCACGGGATCGAGATCGATAGCGGCGCCTGGTCGATACTGCGCCAATTCCAGTCCGGACTCACCAACCAGCGGTCCGACGGTTACGGCGAGGACAAGCTGCGCCTTACCCGTGAGGTCCTCCACGCCGTGCGCCTAGCCATCGGATCGGACCGCGTGCTGGCCCTTCGGCTTTCGTGCGACGAAATGGCCCCTTGGGCTGGCATCACCCCAGATCAGGCCGCCGTCGCGGTCGGCGCCCTGGCTTCGGACCTGGACCTCTTGACCATCGTCAGGGCCGGGCCGTACTCGACCGGCGCCTACCGACCGGATTCCCACACGCCGGCCGCGTTCAACCTCGAGATCTGCCGGGCCATGCGTCATTCGACGGCCGGGAACGTGCGAGTTGTACTCCAAGGCAGCGTCGTCGACCCTGATGCGGGCGAAGCAGCCCTCGGCGACGGAACGTGCGACTTGGTCGAGATGACGCGGGCGCAGATCGCGGAGCCCCGACTGGTCGCTCTGCTGCGGGCCGGAGCGCCTGAGCGGGTCCGGCCGTGTCTGTTGTGCAACCAGGCCTGCCGGGTCCGCGACAATCGCAACCCGATCGTCTCCTGCGTCGGCGAGCCGTCCTCAGGGTACGAGTCGGAGGAACCCTACGAGGCCGAGCCCGACCCGGACGGGCCCGGGGTGATGGTCGTGGGGGCGGGCCCGGCCGGGTTGGAGTGCGCCAGGGTGTTGGCCGGCGCCGGTCGGCGGGTGGTAGTCGCCNNGACCGGGCCCCGGAGCCAGGGGGCACCCCACTGCACGCTGCGACCGGTCCAGGCCGGGAGAGGTTGCGGGCCCTCGGCGACTGGCTGACCGCGGAATGCCGCCGGCTCGGCGTCGACTTCGAGTGCAACACGGAGGTCACCGCGGCTGACGTCGTCGCCTTCCGGTCCGATGGGTGGGAAGTGGTTGTGGCCACTGGGTCCCGCCCTTTTCCCGATCGTTACCCGGTGATCGAGAACGTCGCGGTGGTCGACGCTCTTGATCTGCTCACATCCGGTCCGGGCCGCCTGCCTGCGGGCCCGGTCGTGATCGACGACCCCGTCGGCGATCAGNNGGCCTCGCCGAATGGCTGGCCGGCACCACGGACCACCCAGTCACCATCGTGAGCCCGGACCCGGTCGCCGGGACCCTCCTGGCCCGCACCGGCGACCTCGCCGACGCCAACGTCCGCCTCCAGAGGGCGGGTGTGACCCGCCGGTTGCACAGCCGCATCCGGGTGCTCGCCCGCACCGAGGCGGGGCACGTCGACGTCGAGGACGTGTGGACCGGCGAGCTGACCCGCCTCCCCGTCTCGATCCTGGTCGACTGCGGCCACCGTCTGGCGGAGGATTCGCTCTACCGGCAGATCGGCGACCCCCGGCTCCTGCGCGCCGGTGATTGCATCGCCCCCAGGACCCTGCTCGAAGCCGTGCTCGAAGGCCGCCGCGTGGCCTTCCAGCTCCTGGGTATGCGGGCGCCGGTAGGGGCGCACGGGTGACGAGCGGGGGCCAGTACCGGCACTTGTTCACCCCGTTGCGGATCGGCCCGGTGACCGTGCGCAACCGTATCGTCTTCTCGGCCCACCTCACCAACTACGCCAC
>PMHU01000291.1 GCA_003156795.1 Acidimicrobiaceae bacterium | reverse complement strand
TCGACGTCACCGACTTCACCACAGACAACCCCGGCGCGGCCATGGGATCGGAGCTGGTGGCCGTACAGTTCGGGGTGCAGCTCAGATCCGTAACCCCGGACGGAGGTGTCACGGTCACCGTGTTGGTCAGGGTTCCCGTGGTCGAGACTGGAACCGTGCCCGTCACGGTGTATGTGAGGATCCCATCCGCTGCCACGTTCACTGTGTCGCTGATGTTCCCTGATCCCGATGGCGTACAAAGGCTCCCGGCGGTGGCCAAGCAGGTCCAGGTAAACCCGGCGCCGGCCAAAGCCGAAGGCAACGGATCAGACACGGTCGCTTCCGCCACTGAACCCGGGCCTGCGTTGGAGACTGTGACCGTGTAGGTCAACCGGCTGCCTGGTACGTACGGATCGGGCGACGCCGTCTTTGTCGCGCCGAGCGCAACGGGACAGAACGCCGTCGGTCGCATCTGGGCGTCGAAACCCTCGTCCGGCGGTCCGCTCTTAAGTTGGACGATGATGGTGTTCGAGCCGGTCTGCCAGTTGTGGTCCAGGGTTGTAGCGGCGGCGTTCGCCGTGTGATACCCGACGTAGTTGTAGGGATTGGTCGCCGTCTGTGGCAGATTGGAACCGGGGTAGGTGCTCTGATCGACCCCGTTGACGAAGACCGTGGCGACGTCGTTGTCCCCCAGAAAGTTCATGGCGAGGCTGAACGTCGACGCTTCGACCGACGCACTCAGGTTGAACACATACTCGTAGTACCAGTCGCCGTTCGGGCTGGAGGGGTTGGCGATCGTCTGCTGCGAGATCCATTGGGCGTTCGCGTAGGGGCTTGCCGACCAGGCGCCCGGTGCGAGGCTTCCGACGTTGGCGGCGGCAAAGGTGGTGCCGGGCGGCGGCAGCGAAGTGGCGGTTGGAGGAGTTGTTCCGCCTGGGCTGTCGAAGACCCCGGCCACCTGCCAATTGGCGTCCAGAGAGTTATTCGGCAGCACGCCGCCCGTAGCCGAGTCGTAGCCGGTGTTGAAGATGTTGGGGTCGGTCGTACAGGAAACCGTTGGGTCCAAGGGGGCAGCCGCGGCTACCGGAATGCGACCTGCTATTCCCGACACCGAAGCGACGCTCGTCAGTCCGGCGATGACCGCCGCTGTGGCCAGAACACGCGTGAGCACATCCAACGCCGATGACCAGGACCGATTCCGTAGCCCAAGCCTCCTCGGGCTGAGACGTTTATCAGAAGGCTGGCAGACCGTCGCAGGTTTGATCCGGTGAGCAGAATCCACTTCATCCTCTTTTTCAGTACATCTACCGCGAAATGCCGCAGCCTAATCCGACGCCACCCAGCCAATTGGGGATGCCAACGACGTCTCATGTGTGGGATTCGACGTCGACGACCGGTGTGCACGGCCGGATGCTCGACACGACAGATGGAGCTAGGAAGTACCGGGAGAACCGCTTGACAAGACCGAGATACCGGCGCTCGTGGACGCCCTCTCCGACATCGTCCGACACCTCAAGAGGGCCGATCTTGAGCTACGGGCTCAGATATATGGGGCGCTCGGGGTCCAGGTCACCTTCGACCCGGGGGCTCGGGAAGCGGTCGCATCGGTCACTCCGAGCCGTGGGGTACAGAGCGGGTCGTAGGGGGGACTTGGTACAAGACCCTCCCCAGCTCATACCGCGCTAACCTCCACTTTTGCCTTTCGGAGCGTTTCTGGGATATCAGGTCAGCAGCCCTGACTTCGGTCAAAGCCTTTCGAGGAGGTGTGGGTTCCGGCTCAAGCCTCGTCAGGTCGGCGCCTCGCGATGTATTGCTGGAAACCTGGGATGGAAAAGGCGAGCAGGCCGTGCTCGGGCGCATGGACGACGCCCTTGCGGATCAGCGCGTCGCGCGTGGGCGACACCGCGGAGAGGTCGCGCTCGAGCGCCCGAGCGAAGTCACCGGAACGTACTGGGTCGCCTTCAGCGTTCATGAGATCTGACATGGCGAACAGATACCTGCGCTCGGTCTCCGTAGCGCCGTCGAAGCGAGCGCCGTAGATCCCAGCTCCCAGATTGCCACTGACCTCCCGCCAAGTGTCACCGCCGTCGTCGCTGAGCATCACATCCCAGTGCTTCTGCATAAACAACACATCCGGTCTGCTCGGATGCCGCGCTATGCGGTGGACACAGTGGCCGACCTCGGCGTCAGGGTCGAGGACGCCCTCCGAGCGCAGGCCACGATTGGCCGGCCGCCACGTCTCCCCGCCGTCGTCACTGCGGAACACCCCCGCGGCAGAAATAGCCACATGCATCCGCTTCGAATCGGTCGGGTCGACCAGAACAGTGTGGACGCACATCCCGCCCGCCCCCGGCTGCCACTCCGGCCCCGAGCTATGCGTGCGCAAGCCCGCCAACTCCGACCAGGTCAAACCACCGTCAGTCGACTTGAACAGGGACGCGTCTTCGGCCCCGAAGACAGTGTGGGGGTCGTCAAACGAGGGTTCAAGATGCCACACCCGAGCGAACTCCNNCCACGGATGCGGCGTCCCGTCATACCACTGGTGAGTCCCCGCTTCACCGTCATAAACAAAGTCGTTACCCACCGGCCGCCACGACTCGCCCCCGTCGTCAGATCTCTGGACCAGTTGCCCAAACCAGACCGTCGACTGCGACGCGTACAGCCTCGACGGATCAGCCGGCGACCCAGTCATGTTATACACCTCCCAGCCGCCGAACAACGGGCCGTGGACGGTCCAGTCCGATCGCCTCCCTTCCGAGGTCGGCACGAACCCGCCCTTTTGCGTGCCCACCAGAACCCTCACTCCAGACATGTCGCCTACATCGGTCGACCCACGGCCTCTCCTATGATCGACGTCGCCGTCGCCCAGAAGTCATCGCGCCGTCCGGTCCGATGGCGGCGAGTCTTCCGTGGCCAGATGATATAGACCTGCGCCAGCCGGACCGCCTCCGGGCCAGAGCCCACCGCGGAGACCGCTTTCCTGCCCGGGCTCAACTGAGTCGTGGGATTTCAAACTGGGACTCCCGCTAAGGCAACGACGACGCCTGCGAGTCCGGCGAGAACGAGGCCGCTGACAACGCCTCCTCTGCGGACCCAGAGGAGCCAGAGCAGCGCCCCGGCCAGGAAGGGAATCTGCCACAGATGGCTGAGGGCCAGGCCGAGAGGTATGGCTGATCCGGCGATGGCACCGATCACGGCTGGCCCTGCACCGGTGAGGAACGCCTCAATGTTACGGTTGGCGCGAATGCTCTCGAAGCGAGGGCCGCCGAGGAGAATAAACGCGAAAGAGGGAGCGAAGGCGATGAGGGCGGCGAGCAGGCCTCCGCCGACTCCGGCGGCGGCGTAGCCGACCACCGCCACGGTTTGTACCACTGGCCCGGGAGTGATCTGGCCGAGAGCGACCGCGTCGAGGAACTGGGCTCCGCTCATCCAGTGATAGGTGGCGACGGCGTCGTGTTGCATGAACGGGATGATCACGAACCCTCCCCCGTAGGAGAGAGCGCCGACCTTGAACGCTTCCCACACGACCGCTCCTAGCCCTCCGATGGCTACCGCGTGAGCGCCCACGACGGGCAGGAATCCCAGCGGCGCACCGGCCGGATGGGGCCGGGTCGGTCGGCGCAGCCCGATCTCGGTCACGCCGCAAGCCACCAATACCACTACCAGATATGGGCCGACGATCGCGGCGGCCGCGCCGCCCGCGACGGCGTAGACAACCCAACGCCTCTTCTGCGCTCGCGCCACCCCGATCCGCTTCCAACTGGCTGGGATCAGACCGTACGCGGCGTTGAGAGCCACAGCCGGCACCGCCGCGCCGGCGCCGGCCGCGGCCCCAAGGAGCCATCCAGGGGGGTGGCTCTGGAGGAACACAGCCGACAGCGCCAGGATGACCGCCAGGCCAGGAACTATGAAACACAAACCGCCAAGAACCGCTCCTAGCGATCCTCGTAGCCGCCATGCGCAATAGATAGCCAACTGGGTGGACGCCGGCCCCGGCAGCAGGTTGGTGGTGGCGATGGCGTCCTCGAACTCTTTAGCGTCGATCCAACTGCGCTGCTCCACGCACATGCGCCGAAGCAGAGCGATATGGGTGGGCGGGCCGCCAAAGCCGACGCAACCGAGGCGCATCCACTGGATGACAATCGTCGCTAGTGCCACCCGTTTTGCGGGACGCGATGGGCTCTTGGAGTCCTCGAAAGTCATCTCGCCTGATGATGTCAGGCGTCGATGGCGCCACGCAGGCTGGCCAATCGAGCCCGGTCGAGGGAATACCACACCCATTTGCCGCGCCGGTCACCATGTACCAGCCCGGCCTCGCCCAGGATCTTGAGGTGATGTGAGATGGTCCCTTGGGTCTTACCCAGTGGTGCCACGAAATCGCACACACAGATCTCTCCATCAGGGGCGGCGGCCAGCATGGAGAGCACGCGCAGACGGACCGGGTCGCCCAATGCGCTGAATCCACGAGCAAGTTCTTGAGCTTCGTCTGCGTGGAGAGGGGCGGCGAGCACAGACGGGCAGCACTCCCCTGCTTCGGCCACTTCAATCAATGCGCTTCGCTTGACCACCACACAATCTCCCATTGACATCTGTCATTGCATCGACAATTATCAACGCATCAACAGTTGTCGATGCTATCAGGAGGTAGTGATGTCCCGAGTGCAACTTGCCCTCAATGTGGCCGACATGGACGCGGCGGTGGAGTTCTACTCGAAGCTCTTCGGCGCGGAGCCGGCTAAGCGCCGTCCTGGTTATGCCAACTTCGCTATCGCCGACCCGCCGCTCAAGCTGGTGCTAATCGAGAACCCGGCTGGGCGAGGCGAGGGCGTCGCTGGGGCGCTGAACCATCTCGGGGTCGAGGTGGAGACCCCCGAAGAGGTCCTCACCGCCACCGCCCGCCTGGCCGACGCGGGCCTGGCGCCACAGGTGCAGGAGTCGACCACCTGCTGCTACGCGGTGCAGAACAAGGCCTGGATCGACGACCCCGATGGTGCTGCCTGGGAGGTCTACACGGTGTTGGCCGACGCCCCAGACGAGACGGGGTTGGGATGTTCCACCGAGGCTTGTGGCCCCGAACCAGCAACAGTCGGCGGTTCCAGCCGGTCCTGCTGCTAAGAGACTTGACCGTGTTGTACGAGGCTGCCCTGTGGCGGCGGCTGATCGCGGAATGGGTGGGCAGTGCCCTGCTGGCCGCGGCCGTCATCGGCTCCGGTATCGCGGCCCAGCAACTCTCACCGGGACAACTCGGACTGGAGCTACTGGAGAACGCGGTCGCGACGGCGGGCGGGTTGTACGTGCTGATCCTGACGTTCGGTCCGGTGTCAGGAGCGCACCTCAACCCGATGGTGTCAGCAGTCGACGCCGCCTTGGGAGGCCTTCGCTGGAGGACCGCTGCTGCCTATCTGCCGGCCCAGGTCTCAGGGTGCGTCACCGGTGCCGTAGTGGCCAACATCATGTTCTCGCGCCCGGCGGTGACCATCTCCACCCACCACCGAGCCACGCCCGCCCACTTCCTCTCCGAGGTCATCGCCACCGCCGGGCTGCTGCTGGTCATCTTCGCCCTGGCCCGCACCCACCGAGGAGCGTCCGCGCCTGCCGCGGTGGGTGCGTACATCGGTTCCGCCTACTTCTTCACGAGCTCGACAAGCTTCGCCAATCCCGCCATCACCGTCGGCCGCATGTTCTCCGACACCTTCGCCGGGATCGCCCCCTCATCCGCGCCCGCTTTCATCGCCGCCCAAATCGTCGGCGGCGGAGTCGGCCTCGCGGTCATCAAGCTTCTGTACACCAACATCACTGCCGCGCAAGCAGCCCAAGTCGTGCTCCCACACGCCGACGTCCACGACTCCAACCCCATCGTCGACGCCGAGACTGTATGACCGACGTCGCCCACAAGCCCGTCGTGCTGTTCCTCTGCGTACACAACTCGGGACGCAGCCTGGCCGCCAAGGTCCTCTTAGACCGCTACGCCCAAGGCCGCGTCGATGTCCTCTCCGCTGGCTCCGAGCCCGCCGACCACCTCAACCCCTCCGTAGTCGCCGTGCTCAAAGAACGCGGTCTCGACCCGTCGCGAGAGTTCCCCAAGCCGCTCACCGACGACGACGCCCGAACCGCCGACGTTGTGGTCACCATGGGCTGCGGCGACACCTGTCCGTTCTTCCCGGGCAAACGATACGTGGATTGGGACCTCCAAGACCCAGCCCAACTAACGGTAGAAGAAGTGCGGGCCATCGTCGATGAGATCGACCAGCGCGTCCAACTGCTACTGACCGAACTCGTCCTCGCCAACAGCTAACCACCAGACACCCCACCGCAGAGGGCTCCAGCACACTCAAAGCATGGAACACCGCTATCGCGCGACGAGAGCGAGGGGCACTGTCGACCCAGAATGCTTCAGGTCAGTCAACTTGGTCGACCCTCGTTAGCGCCGTGTTAGCGCGGAGCCGATTTCGGGCCCTCCGGCCGCAGCAGCATACGACTCCGGTGGTCGCGCAAAAGTGCTGGTCAGATGGGGTGTCGGAGGGGCGTTTGACCGGATGACTACACGGACCCAGTGGCGCTCTGAGTGGGCTGCCCGAGATCGCGGCATTTGCTCGGTCTGAACCTTTGAAGGCCCCGATGTCGACATCAAGGGCGAATCGCTCCGGAAAGATGGCGAACTTCGCGCTCCCGGATGGTCTGATCCGTTCGCCCGCGGCGTCATACACTGTGCCGACGGGCGCCTTCTCCTCGCGTCCCGCACGACCGTAAGGTGCCCGCCAGGCGGTCCAACATCGACCACATCGCCATCACATCGCTGGCGGTCGAGCGCGAACGAGTTAACTTTTCCGCCTTTTCATACATTTAAGGGCGGATCACCTAAATCTGACTTCCGTCCCGCGACACACCAGAGAGAATGACAAACCATGAGCACCGAGACCGACACCACTCTCTCCGATGACCTCCGCACCGAAACGGCCAGGATGGTCTCGCGCCGGGGCCTCATGATTGCTGCTGCTGCGGCCGGAGCCGGCGCGGCGGCCGGCTCCGTCATGGGCGCCACCCCCGCCGGCGCGGCAACGGGCTCTGGTGGAGAGGTGCAACTTGGCGACAACAACTCCGGCGCCGGCGGTACCACCACCATCTCCACGGCGACCGGCAATGGCCTCAACGGGACCACAACCGATTCCTCTGCCAGCAGCTGTGGTCTCGTCGGAACGTCTACCGCCGGTTGGGGTGTGTTCGGCACCCGAGCAGCCGGCCATAGCGGGTTCACCACACCCCTAGCTGCGGTTGCCGGCGACAGCAAAGACGCCAACGGCGTGGTAGGGCTAACTGCGAACTCGGGGGGCAATGGCGTCCAAGGCGGTTCGACCACGTCCGGCATCGGGGTCTTCGGGTGGTCGGCGTCTGCCATCCCCACCCTCGATGACGGCCAAGCTGACCTCGGTGTCTACGGCGTGGGCGGCAGCCCAAGCGGCCTGTTCTCATCCGACCCCGTTGGAGGGTCGGCGGTCGTCGGCGACAGCGCCGATAGCTTCGGAGTGGTCGGGCTAGCGAACGACTACGCAGGGGTCTACGGATTTTCAAATGGCTACGGCGTTCTGGGGTACTCGAACAGCACCGACGGCGTATTTGGCAATACCGTCACAACTGGCAACGCCGGGGTGCACGGAGAAGATTTCAGCACCGACTCGCCTGGCGGTTACGGTATCGAAGGGAACTCGGCCCTCGGCATCGGGGTCTATGGTTGGGTGGGCTCTGAGAGCCCGTCTCTTGCCTTGGGCACCGATACCGTCGGCGTCTACGGTGTGGGCCCAAGCGGCCAGAGCGGCCTGTTCTCTTCAGCCGCAGCGGCGGGGTCGGCGATCGTCGGCGACTGCGCCGACGCCGACGGCGTCCTCGGGCTATCAAGCAGCAGCTACGGCGTCTACGGGCAGTCGACCAGTTCCAGCGGCATCTACGGGACCGGCGTATCGGGTGTGTCGGGCGCAGGCACGACCGGGTCCGGCGTGAATGGAACCTCCTCCTCAGGCACAGGTGTGACCGGGTCCGGGGTGACCGGTCTGTCGGGCACTGGCAGCACCGGACCGGGAGTGTCCGCGTCTTCAACCGAAGGCCACGACATCGCTTCGAATGGAACGGGCCGGACGTTCCAAAAGCTGCAGGCTGGCCCGGGCGCACCGTCAGGGGAGTCGGTCGCCTACAGCGCGGGCGAGTCCATCCGGGATAGCAACGGTACGCTGTTCCTCTGCGTAGCCGGCGGCTCTCCCGGCACCTGGGTCCAAGTGGCCGCCGGCCCGGTCGGCTTCACCCAAGGCGCTACCTGCCTACTCTCCAGCCCCATCCGCGTCTTCGACTCCCGCACCACCGACCCCCCCGCCGCACGCACCAGGTCCGCCGGACCCGTCACAGCTGGGACGACCCAGACCCTTCAGATCACAGGAAGCGCGGTTTCGGGCGTAGCGGTCCCCGCCGGCGCGGTCGGGGTCATTGGCAACCTCACCGTCACGGGCGCCACAGCCGGCGGCTACCTCACCTGCTACCCCGCCGGCGTCACCCGACCGCCCACCTCGTCGATCAACTTCGCCAGCGGGTCCACCATCGCCAACGGCGTCACTGTTGCCCTGTCCGGTTCAGGACAAATCAACATCTACGCTTCAGCCTCCACGCAGGTCATCTTCGACGCCACCGGCTTCGTCGCCTGACGAAACCGCTGGCCTAACGACCAAGGGCCGCTCGTACTTGACGAACTCACGGATCTAGGTCCCGTCCTACTCGAACGCGGCCGGGTCGTCGGGATCCTTGAGCGGGACCTCGAGCTTTGCGATCACGACGACCGATGGAGGGACGAGACCAATAGCTGGACGACTGACCAAACGTCCACCGAGAGGCTGACCTTCACGGCAGTTGGTGTGCAGCCTCGACTCGCTGCTGGGGGACGGGAACCAACTGGAACGACTCCGTTGTTCTAACAACGCCTGCCGTCTAGTCCAATCCGACGCTGACCATCGGACCTGTGCCCATTCCACCAGAACCGACACCGCGTGACTACTCGGACGCCATGGCGCGTGGAGTGGGCGGCCTACGCGCCCCATCCTTTGTCCGTGGCCAGTCTTCAGTCCTTGCTTTTGGCCATGAAAAGTCCCCGCTTATGTGGCCCGGCGGCTGATCGGTCCTCGATTCGCGACGGCCTCTTCCATCGATAGCATGATGGAGCGTCCCCTGGATCTGGAATCGGTACGAGTCAGGGAGTTCGGATGTTCAGCAGATGCGCTTGTTGAGTTCGGCGTGGGGTGCTGTAAAACGCCGGTTTTGGGGGACTGGCGGCTTGCCGTGGGTCGGGTTCGCGTTTGCAGTCGTTGGCACGTTGTTCCTCTTCTCGATCCTGCTTAGTGCTGGCGAGTGGCAGTGGTGGATGGACGTCAAAGCGCTGCCCGCCAGTGAGCGCAGCGGTATCGTGTCCTATTCATATCAGGGCCAAAACTACAACGTCGATGATCCCGACTCGACTAGAACAGGTCCTCGGACCGTCTATATCGTCGCGTCGGATCCTTCGGACGGCGAGTTGCATGCCCGGGTGAATCAGGTGATTGACTGGACGATCACTGCCGGGCCGTACTCGGTGGGGACGGTCTTTGTTGCCGCCGGCTTTGCTCACAAGAAGCGGAACCGTCGTCGGTCGGTGCGTGCTGAGAGCGATCCGTCGGAAGGCTCGTACGGGCAGGGTCTCGACGAAGAGACCGTCCAGCGCTTGTTGGCTCAACAGAAAGGAGATGGCCGGTTCGGTAGGGGTTCTTCCGATCCGACTTAGTCCCATGGGTCTCGAATCGCCTCAACGGTTTGAAGACCCACCACCCGACGCTATCGCTCGGTCTGCCCCGACTCCACCGACTCGAGAAGGTGTCCAAGCGCGGCCAGGACATGCTCGTTCCGGTCTCGGAAACGCAAACGTTCCTCGAGCAAGTCCCTCGCGGTCTCGCGGGTCAGAGCACCGGCGCTGTGTCCGGGCGGGAGCATGGCGATCAACCGGCGGACCCGCTCGAGTTCGTGGGGTCCACGGGTGGGACGTAGCGAACAGACCTTCGGACTCCATACCAGTGGGACTCCATCGCGAACACCCGAATGCCGACGGCCGCCTGAGGTCTCGCACTTCTCGGCGCNNGGCGCGAGACTCTCACCGGTCACGAGAAGTCCAGCCGTGCGGCCTTGTGTATGTGTTCCACTCAGGTTGCCTTGACGGCTACGGGGACATCCGAGTTGGTCATCTTCGCGTTGCCGAGTTGGTCGGCGCCGCCGTATCCCCAGCAGTCCAGCTTCCCAGTGGTAAGCAAAGAGCAGAACACGAGGTAACCGCTCACTACCTTTGAGCCACTCGTGATGGTTTCCACGGGCACCGGCTTGTCGGAACTCGTCGTGGTCCCGTCCCCCAGGTTGCCGTAGTCGCCCCGACCCCAGCAGTCCAGGGACCCAGAAGCGAGCACCGCACAGTAGGCGTTGTCTCCTCCGACGATCGAGTCAGCCGTCTTGATCTTCTTGACCTTCACTGGCACATCTGACGCCGTCGTGGTCTTGTTCCCGAGCTCACCGTAGACGTTATCCCCCCAACATTCGATATGGCCAGTGGTCAGCAAGGCGCAAAAACCGACGGCGCTACCTTCGGTCTGTACGTCCTCGGCCAGCGCCTTCGCGTCCGTTAACCCGGTCGACACCGGGGCAACGGCATTGGTCGTCGTACCGTTTCCGAGCTGTCCGTCGGCGTTGTCCCCCCAGCAGTCCACCCCGCCTGTGGAAAGCACCGCGCAAACGCTGACGCTCTCCGAACCGGCCGTTACCGACTTGGCAGTGCTGATCCCGCTCACCGCCACCGGGACATCCGAAGCCGAGGTCGTACCGTTTCCGAGCTGGCCGTAGGAGTTCTGGCCCCAGCAGTCGACACCACCGTTGGCTAGCAGGGAGCAAAAGTAGAACAGACCGCCAACAACTGCTGAAGCGTTCGTGATCGTCTCGACCGCCACCGGCACACTGGAACTAGTTCCGGTGCTGCCGTTCCCGAGCTCGCCGTCGCCGTCATAACCCCAGCAATCGATTTGACCGCTGGAGAGCACCGCGCAAAAGTTATCCTCCCCCCCGACAACAGAGACAGCATTNNCTACTACCGACTCCGGCACATCGGAGTTAGTCCCGCTGCCGTCCCCCAAATCTCCGTACGAGTTCTGCCCCCAACAGTCGACGCCCCCCGTCGTGAGCAAAGCACAAAAGGAGGAACCCTCGTAACTATCAGCGACCGCCTTGCCATCAGTGATCCCGGTCGACACCGGAATATCGGAGTTCGTGGTCGTCCCGTTCCCGAGCTGGCCGCTAGCGCCGTACCCCCAACAGTCCACCGCGCCCGTGGAGATCACCGCGCAGGAGGTCTCGCTACCCGCATCGCTGGTGACACCCACCACATGCGCGAGCTTGCCCCCAGCCAGCGGGCCGTCGCTAGCGGCCGCCACCGAAGGCACAACTCCAAAGATTCCTGTCCCCACCAGAGTTGCCACAACGACAACGAAAACCCAAGTCCGCTTCAGGAGCCCCATGATCCCCTCTCTCCATCCATCTACCGAAAGTTATGGACGTAGCGAACCTACCGCAAAATGTCCGCAACTCACAAACGGGCAACAAGGTGAAGAATGACCACTGAACGGAACCCGCCCAATAAACTTGGCACTGATCGGACCGACGGGGTTCCAAGGCAACTCTTAGTTGTCAAACGAGATGAGCATACTCGGCTAGGAGTGTCGCAGGCGTCGTTGGATTGAGTGGAGAAGTCCCGGTGACTCGACAAGACCGGCGCCGGGAACAGATCGTTCGTCGCGTTCCCGGACTTCGCCAGTTGCTTGCATGGCTTTATTGCTCGGTGCCCATGACTAGAGGTCGGTTGACCGGATGGCAGGGCCCTATCCATTGATAGATGATCGAGATGCAGCGGTCTACCGACGCAAGATCGCCGACTGCGACGACCGGCTCGACAAGTACGGTGCAGCGATCGAAGCGGGCACGAACCCCGCCATCGTGGCAGGTTGGATCAGAGAGGTCGAAGCCGAGCGGCTCATCGCAGAGCCGGAACTCGGGGCAACCGCCCCCGCAAAGCCGCTCACCAAAGCCGAGGTCCGAGGCCTGATCACCGACCTCCAAGACAGCGTCTCCAAGCTCACCGATGCAGAACCGGCACTCAAAGCCGAGATCTACGCCGAACTTGGCCTTCAGTGCGTCTACGACCCCGACCAGCAGCGGATCACTATCGATACCCAGCCCCGGTGTATTCAGGTGCGTGTCGGAGGGGCGTTTGGCCCTCTGAGTACACCGCCTCTACTGCGGGGAAGCGAGGTACTGCTCAGAACTGCCTGAGGACGTCGAAGGCCACGGGCGCCACCGCCGTTGAGAAGTTATGGAGCGTGAGGCACCGTCAGCTTTCCGTCGACGCCGTTGAGAAGCTCCATATCCCGTTGGCCTCCGGCGGAAGGGTCACGCCCTCGATCGTCCCCTCCGATTCGCCGGAGCCAAGGAAGACACTGTTGCCGACGATGGCAGCCGCGGACGCCGGCGATGCTCCAAGGGGGAACGCCCACAGGGGTGTGCCGGTGTCCGCGTCGTACGCGGCCACGCCGAAGGCGGTCGTCTCTGGGTCGAAGACGACGCCGTTGGTATACGTGGCCGCCGCGTATGTGGGAACAGCCGGTGCCTTCCAGACCACGGCTCCCGTGGCGGCGTCGACGGCGCGCAGGGACAACAGGCGCGTCGGGTTGGAGAAGAGTGACAGGTCGGGGCACAACGGAAGCAGCGTCTCTTCCTCCTGCGTCAGATCAGAACAGTCACCGCTGCTTCCGTGGCCGGACAGGCTCACACCGTCGCCGGCAAAAGGCAGCGGGATGGACGACGTGAAGAAGGCGGTCGGTCGGCCATTCGACACTCCCAGAGCACCCGATCCGAGCACGCCGCCCACGGAGCCGATCAGGCTGGGGCTGAGCTGGCCTGGTTGGGCTACCTGGACCTGCCATATCTCGGCGCCGGTCGACTGGCACAGCCCGTAGGCATAGCCGCTCTTGGATCCCTGGACGACCAGAGACGTCGCGTCACGACTCCCCGCGCACTTCGACGCAGGCACGGAGCTCGAGGGCACCGAAGCGAGCATTGGGCTGGAGCCGAAGTCGTCGTCCCCAGCGCCCGGTTCGTTCGAGTTGTTGTCGTACTGGTTGTATGGCTCGACGAAGTTCCAGACGCGGACGCCCGTCACCGGGTCGAGGGCGAAGACCGTCTGATTGTCGACATAGTCGCCGTGCGCGACCGCGGTGGCCGGGGTCGGATCCGCGGCGCAGTTGCCCGTGCCGAAAATTGCCAACCCGTCTTTGCTCGCCAAACCGCTGGCGGTGATCTGCTTGCGGTACCAGCCGGCGGGCTTCGACCCGGAGCCCTCGAAGGAGTTCGTGCCGGCAGGGTCCTTGAAGGTCGGGTTGAGCGCCGGCGACGACCACACGTCGCCGCAGGCGTCTGCGTAGTCCGTGG
Source organism: Acidimicrobiaceae bacterium (assembly GCA_003156795.1). Lineage (GTDB taxonomy): Bacteria > Actinomycetota > Acidimicrobiia > Acidimicrobiales > Palsa-688 > PALSA-688. Next base: position 27,619 of record PMHU01000291.1, on the reverse strand, counting down.
AGTTCGGGGCCAAGTCCGGGATGTTGGTCGAGTTGCAGTAGGTGGCGTCCGCTACCCCGTCACCGCAGCTCAGGGTGAGGGCGTCTGAGCCACCGAACTCAGCCGGGGTCAGTGTCAGATCTCGCTCGGGTTCGTACTTCCAGAGCAGCTCCCCCGTCTCCGCGTTGAATGCCATCAGTCCGGTGACAGCGATCCCCGGGCTGGAGTTGTCGTCGTTGCCCACCAGGACCTCGGGTGGGTTGACTGCAGTGTCAACTACGGGCGAGGACTCGATCTCGACGGCGCTGGTCGGATTGGCGGGATCTGTGTCCTGGGCCCACAGGCAGGCACCAGTGGTCGCGTTGATGGCGAAGAGCGACCCGCCGGCTCCGACGAAGGCCGTGGACGCCCCGCCGACGTTTTCCACGTCGGCGGAAGACGTGATCTCCCCGAACCCTGTGCTGTGCTGATCGGTGTAGGGGGCCGGCTGGTCGATGTAACAGGACTGGGAGCCGACGGTGTTGAAGGTCCATGCCGCGGCGCCCGTCTGCTGGTTGAGGGCGTAGTACATGCCGGTCGAGTCGCCGTCGTAGACGGTTCCGCCCACGACCGTCGGCGTGGCGCTTACCGCACCCGACGTCGGCTCGAACCAGGCGGGGACCAGCGTGGCGACGTTCGAGCTCGTGATCGAGGAGCAAGCGTCGGCCGTCCGGCCGGCATCACCCTGGAACATCGGCCACGACCCGCACGGCGTCTCCGCGGAGCCGCTGTTGGCACCAGCCACCGCCGCTGCCGCGACGCCTGGGTAGATAGCGACGACGAGTGCACCGACCAGCACGAGCGATCGGCGGCACGGGCCCTTCGCCCTGGACCACGTTCGGTGTGACATGGCTATATCCGCTTCAGCACCCGGTCGAGTAGACGTACTGGCCGGCGGCGTTGGTTCCCGGCAGGCTCGACAGATCGGTGGGCGAACCGCTCGGGCCACCGCCGATCACGACCCCGCAGGTTCCCGCGTAAAGCGCCGGCCAGGGGTACGGGTCGGGCTCGTTGTAGACTTGGGGCAGGATGCCGTTCGCCGAGATGGCGAGGTCGACAACGCCTGGGGACGCCTGCGGGTCGGGGTCTTCGTAGATCTGGACCCCCGGTTGGACGTAGACGGTGCCGTTGAGCTCGTTCCAGCACGCGATGGTCATGTAGCCGTTGGAGTTGTAGCAGGGGTTGGTGGCCCCGAAGTAGCTGTGCAAGGCCGGGTCGTCGCAGACATTGGAACCGTCGGAGCCGTCGGTTGGGCCGGAGCAGTCGTAGGGCTTCCAAACCATCGGCGAGCCGTTCGACCAAACGTAGTCCGCCGCGTCGCGGGAGATCGCGGTGTCCAAACCTTGGTAGGCGACCTTCCGGTTCAAGGTGAAGGAGAAGCAGAAGCCGTCAGCGCAGGCGCCGAATCCGCCGTTGATGAGGGGGGTCGGATGGGTCAGCAGATAGGCCAGGTTGTCGGCCTGAAGCGAGGTGATCCAGGCGCCGGCGGTCGCCGGGTCGATGTTGACCGCGATGGCGCCACCGTCGCTGGGCCCATTGTTGGTGTAGCCGGAGGAGTCGTGCTCGCCGACGTTGAGGTTATCGTCGGCTCCGAAGTACAGCCGCAGCCCTGAGGTGGGATCCGCTGCCGGTTGGGTGGACGGCTCGATGTCGACGTTGGAGATACCACCGCTCTCGGACACCGTCCAGCTGATGTCCTGGCCCTGTCCGGGATCGGCCCAGAAGTCAACCGCGTTGGCTGCGGTCCCGTTCGCGGTCTCGGGGATGCCCATGCCGAAGTACTCGTGTCCGTTGTAGTCGGAGATCGACAAGATGAGGCCGGTGCAGCTCGGATCGACATAGTTCGGGTTGCTCGAATTGAAGTCGTAGCCCTTGCAGTCGTTGCGGAAGTAACGGTAGTGCCCGTCGCTTATTGCGAACGAAGTCCCGGCGCCGGTTCCGACCACCGTGACGACCGTGGCGACCATTGCGACCGCCATCGAGATCCTGCGCGAGCGTGACGGAAAAGCCATCAAACCCCCCTCGTTTGCCGGGTGAACCTCCGACAGGCTACCATTAGGTAACCGACCGTGCAATAGGGAACATACTGATAGTCTGTTCGCAACTGCTGGATTGTTGCGATGTTTACCCGTCGTTTGGAGGGATGTCAGTCTTGGCCGAGCGAGCGCTCTCACTTCACGAGGAGCATCTGGTCGACACCCGCCGGGCCATCGTGGCCGCGGCCAGGCACTGTTTCGCCACCAGCGGCTACACCGAGACCTCCTTGGACGACATCACCGGGGAAGCGAGGGTGACCCGAGGCGCGTTCTATCACCACTACGACTCGAAAGCGGCGGTGTTCGCGCTGGTCGTCGAGCAGGTGGAGAACGAGTTCATCGACCGACTGGTGGCCGCCGGGGCGCCGGGGGCGACCGTTTGGGAGTCGATCGTCAACGGCTGCCTGGCCTACCTGGACGTGGCCCTGGACCCCGAGATCCAGCAGATCGTGTTGCGCGACGGGCCGACGGTACTGGGATGGCAGGCGTGGCGGCAGGTGCAGGAGCGCTACGGGTTCGGGTTGCTCAGTAAGTGGCTGACCCTGGCCATGGACCGCGACTTTCTGCCGACCCAGCCGGTCGAGCCCCTGGCCTATCTGCTCACCGGCGCGCTCAACGAGGCGGCCCTCCACATAGCCCAAGCCCCCGACCGGGCCCAAGCTCGAGCCGAGATGGGCGCCGCGCTCACAGGCATCCTCGGCCGCCTCGGCCGGCCGATCATCGCCGCCAACGGCGGGTCAAAGTCGGCCCCCTGACCGGGCCTACAGCAGTATCGGAACAGCCGGATACAGCAAGAAACCAGCAGATCCAAGGTGACCGTCGTCATAGAGGAGAATCCCACATGCGTCACAAGTTGATCTACGAGCCAGTGGTTGTCCCGGGCCACCACGGGGGTGCGGTCCGACAACGTCGCCCGGGGGACCGTCCCATGGGTTTCCACCGCATCGCACGGTCGGCCCGTCTACGCCGGCCCCTCGCCCTTGCGAGCTTGATCACGCTTCTCGTGCTCGGTGTCGCAGTCGGACCGACAGCAGCAGCCGTCGTGGCCCCGCTGGCCGCAACTTCGGGCGCGCTGAACGTGTCGCAGTTGGCTAGCGACGTGCTGCCCGCCCTGGCGTCGTCCACTGCTCTCGGCGCAGTCAAGTCGACGCAGGCCGTGCAGGTTGGGATCACGCTCGCCAACCCGAACGCGGCCGCGCAAAACGCGGCTTACGACGCTATTTACAACCCGCGTAGCCCTGACTACCACCACTTCCTGACCGCGGCGCAGGTGGCCGCGGCCTTCGGCGCACCGGCGGCCTCCTTCGACGCCCTCAAGTCCTGGGCAACGCGCGACGGGCTCGCAGCCACCTTCGCCCCCAACACCGACGAGTACCTGCTGCTCAGCGGCACCGCAGCACAGGCGGAGCGGACGTTCTCGGTAAAGATGGAGGAGTACCGGCAGGCGGGTAGGACCTTCTACGCGAACACGGCCGGGCCGGTGGTGCCCGCCGGCCTCGGCATCGCCGGCGTGATCGGCCTCAACAACCTGCTGCAGTCGCACACGGATCAGACCACCTGCGAGGAAAACGAGTGCGTGGGTCTCACCACGCCGCAGGACTTGTGGTCCATCTACGACCAGCCGAAGAACATCAGCAATCCCAACGCCGACTTCGGGCAGGGCCAGAGCATGGCGATCCTCGGAGAGGGAGCCGTGTCGGGGGTCATCTCCGATCTTCGGGCCTTCGAGGCCGAGCACCAACTGCCGCAGATCAAGATGAAGATCGACTCGGTAGGCGACGACTTCCAGGACACATCTGGAAGCGGCGAGTGGGACATCGACACTCAGGCGTCGACCGGGATGGCGCCCAAGGCTCAGAGCGAGACCCTGTACTTCGCCAAGGACCTCACCGACCCGTCAGTGCTCGCCGACATCAGCGCGTGGGGATCGGACCCGAACGGCCCGTACCAGGCCAACGCGTCCTTCGGTGAGTGCGAGGAGGACCCGACGAGCCCCGTCACAGGAGGCGGGGTGAGCACGCCCGAAGGCGGAGCTGCGGGTACGGCCGGCGTCGCGTTCACCCAGGAATCGGAGAACGCCCTGGAACAGGCGACCCTGCAGGGCAAGACGCTGTTCTCGTCCACCGGCGACACGGGCTCGTCGTGCCCGGTAGTTGCGGCCGCGGTGATCGGCGCCGGCAACGGCGTCGCCAACCAGGGCTTTCCCGAGACCAACTACCCGGCATCCAGCCCCTACGTCGTGGCCGTCGGAGGCACCGTGCTGTACGGGACCGAGAGCACCGCTACCGCCCCGGCGTCCAATGCGAAACGAGCGACGGAGACGGCCTGGACGTTCACCGGAGGCGGCAACACCTTTTACATCCCCGAGCCGAGCTACCAGGACGGTATAACGCAACTGGACGACCAGGACTGCCTGTCCCAGCCCGACGGCACGCCGTACTCCACGCCCACGCCTTGCCGCGGCATCCCGGACGTCGCCGCCCAGTCCGGCGACGTCGTATCCAACGGCTACGGGGTCACCATGGGCGGTCAGAACGACCAGGCCGGCGCCGGCACGAGCCTCTCCTCGCCGCTGTGGATGGGGATGTGGACCCGTGTGCAAGCCGCGGCCGAGCCGAGCCCGAGCAAGACCTACACGCTCGGCTTCGCGGATCCAGTGCTCTACAAGATCGGGCTGAACGCCACCAAGGACGCCCGTGACTTCTTCGACATCGGCAGCGGCCCGCCAGCAAGCCCGGTCACCGCCAACGGCTACTACACGTCGCTGCCTCGCACCCCGACGGTGGACCCGAGCGGGTGGGACTACGTCTCCGGTCTCGGGAGTCCCAACGTGATCCCCCTGGCCAAGGACGCGACCGGACGGACATCGTTGACCCCGGTCCGCAACCTCGCCCAGCCGCAGCCGAAGGACTGCGGCCAGCCCGGTCTGCTCCCCTGCAACGGTGGCAGTGGCGGCGACTGCACCGTTACGTCGGGACTCTGGCAGAACCCGCCCCACACCGCGACCGACACGCTCGGCAACTCCGATCCGCAGCTGTCACTGGTGGAAGGCGCCATGAGCGTCACTCAGGAAGGCAGCTCGCTGCGGGTGCTGCTCACCAACACCGACCTGACCGAAACCGTCCCGGCCGGCGCCGAGGCCGACGAGTGGTATGGGGTGTGGAGCTACGGCGGCACCGAGTGGTTCGGCAACGCGGAGCTGACGGCCGTGCCTGGCGCGACCCCGACGTTCCACGACGGCACCGTGACGAAGACCGGCAACACGAGCTCCTATAACCCTTCGTCCAACACCGACGACACCGGGCATCTCACGCTGGGCAACGACGGCGTGGTCGAGATCGACGTGCCGATGGCGAACGTCGGCTCCCCGACGACCGGCGCCGTGCTGACGGACCCGGCCGGCGAGACAGATATCGAGGTAGGGGCGCCCGGTGCCGGCGGCTTACTCGAGAAGGTCGACTCGGGGGGCCCCACTTGCAACTACACGGTCGGCGGTGGTCCGACAAACCCGTAGCGTCATGACCGTTGCGAAATGGGTATTTGTCTGGTCACATGTACGGCGGGAGAACCTTCCGCTTCGACGAAAGATGGGCTCACCACCTCACCTTCCGAGGCCGAGACGATCTACCCGCGTTGCTCAGGGCTGACGGCGCCCCAGACCTAAATGCTCCGTTCACCGACGAGGTGGCGTGCGACTCCGGGAACATCGACATCGCCGGCCCGATCACCGGCGCCAACGTCTGCCCCCCGACGATCCAGGGAGTCGCGCCGAACTACCCACAGCAGACCGCGGTCGCGCTGCAACCTCTGCCGGGGGCGAGCTCGCTGGAGGACCCCATCGTCCACGACGCTTCGCACCATCCCGGATCTTTGTCAAAGCCTGCTCGGCAGCGGCATGGGCTCCAACCCATGGTGCCCCTAGATGGCATGCCAGCCGTCCCGTACCGTTGGGCGGGCTCCGCAGTCTCGTACGTGTCGGCTCCGTTGACGGCGGACACGACTGTCGTCGGTGGCGGCGCCGTCTACCTGTGGGTGCAGTCCTCGACGCCCGACGTCGACCTCCAAGCGACGATCAGCGAGGTACGCCCGGACGGGAACGAGACGTTCGTCCAGAACGGCTGGATACGCGCGAGCGAACGCGAGCTCTCGACCGGGACCAACAACATGTTCAAACAGGCGAGCACACTGCTAGACCCGATCCCCACCTTCCGCGCCGCCGACGCCCAGCCCATGCCTGCCGGCAGCTTCGTCGAGGTAGCCATTCCGCTCTACTACGAGAGGCACGTCTACCGCGCCGGATCGCGCATCCGGGTCACGATCTCCGCTCCCAACGGTACTCAGCCCGTGTGGTCGTTCGGCCAGACCGTACCCGATGGAACGGCGACGGTCTCCGTCGCCTTGTCGCCCTCGATGCCATCGAGCCTCGTACCGCCTGTCGTTCCGGGCGTCAGCGTGACTACGTCCTTACCGGCGTGTCCCAGCCTGCGGAATGAGCCCTGCAGGCAGTTACGTGCCGATCGCGAACGAAGTGGCATCGCCGTGATCACGACCTGGCCGGCCGCTCGATGGCATCGGCAAGCTGTGGTCCTCCGGGACCAGGGCGGCGCCCGAGCTCGAGTTCCTCGCCCAGCCGGGCTACCGAAATGTGTCGGAGGGGGTGTGTGGGAGGGGGACTTGCACAGTTACTCCACGGGCATCCTACAGTTCCTACTCCGTCCCGAACTCTGGCTGCCTGCCGCCTGAGCCAGCCATGCCGCTAGTGAGTTCAGCAAGCGACAGCGGCCCGAAGAACTCTGCAAGCCCGTGCCATGCGCGCCTCCGAGAGAACGGTAAGGCGTCGGCGGAAGGCTGAACGAGGCAGGGTGTGCAGATTGTCGAACGAGACCACGCAATCGGCTGGAACGTCGTCTTCGTCGACTGACAAAGGCAGTTCCGAGACCACCCCCCGACGGGTACGAGTCAACCCCGCGACTACGACACGAGCAATCCGGTCAGCGACAGGATCTCGGGTTAGCACCAGAACAGGTCGATCCCCGCCCCCTGGCACCGCCGCGAACCAGATCTCACCCCGCTGCACGATCACGCTCGTCCGCCCAGGCCGCCCAGTCAGACCAGTCTTCTGCTGGCCCCCAATCGTTAACCCCGTCCAAGGCTAACTCGTCGGCAGTGAAGGGCTGTGCCTCGAAGGCGGCGACATCATCTTCGGCGGCCAGTCGCGCCAGATGGGTAGCCAAGGCCTCACGAACCAGCTCGGAGCGCTCCACCCCGAGGCGCTCTGCCCATCGATCTACTTCGGCGACGACGTCATCATCGGCGCGGAAACTGACCATTACTGTCATACGCCAAAGGATAGCACGTCATACGGCCTTCCGGAGCGGAGAATACGCTGACGGCTCAGGGAGGCCAGTTCTCCGCCCACGGCGCACCGAGCGGGGGTTTTGCCCAGATCGATGCCAACGAGGCCGAGCGGCGCGACATCACCGTATCTGGGATCGAGCATGTGCAGTTCACGCCAGCGGAGGCCAAGGCGCTCACCGAGCGAGCCATGTCGAAGGCTATGGCCAAACAGATCAGGCCGATCATCGGACAGATCTTCCCGCTAGAGGGGGCCGCCGACGCGCATCGCGCCATTGAGGCCCGCGACGTCATCGGCAAGACGTTGCTGGTCATTTGATGGCACTCGACCAAGTATCGCAGCGGTATCTGGCCGGCCAATTTCGTGGGCGACTGGCCACGGTTGACTTCGACGGCACACCGCAGAACAAGCCAGTCGGCTTCGTTTACAACGCCGAGGTCGGCACCATCGACATCACCGGGTTCAACATGGATACCTCAGCGAAGTACCGAAACGTCGGGGTCAACCCGAACGTAGCCTTCGTGGTTGACGACGCAGTCTCGGAAGGTGCAGCAGGGATGCGCTTCCTAGAGATCCGGGGCCAAGCCGAGCGAGTCTTGGCCGAGCCTTCACCGGCGGTGGGCGTAAGCCGGCACATCATCCGTAATCCACCCTCGCCGGGTGATCAGCATGAACATCGACCCGGACCACCCCGGCTTCCACACGGTCGACGTCGGCACCATGGCGGACGAACCCGAGGCGATCCGTCCGTCGCTCGGCAGCGATGACGGGGTCGCGCAGCGGGCGAAGCAGGCGATAGACGACCTCGTCAACGAGCTCCAAGCAGGCTGGGACCAACACGACGCCGACATCACCAACCGGCACTTCGCCAATGACATCCTGTGGGGCAGCCCCTACGGTGCCACCCTCCAAGGCTACGAGCCCCTGCACGCCATCCACGTCCGCCTCAAGCAGCAGGGTCGCGGGGGCACCTCGTCGCGCTATGAAGTCGTTCAGGCCCTTTCCCCCACGCCGAGCGTCGCCATCGCCCACGTCCGACGCGTCGCCCTCGATGACGACGGCCAGCCGATCGAGCCGACCTCCGACCGCATGGGTGCGTTCTCGGAGATGGCGCTCTACGTGCTGGTGCGCCGCCATCGAATGTGGTGGCTTGCGGCCGGGCAGAACACCATCGTTCGTCCCCCACCTACCTAAGGGGCAGCCGGCGGCACCTTCGGCTCACAGCTCCCGGGCCAGCGGCAAGTTGGCCGGTGCCTCGAAGCTGGCGAGGACCATCTTCACGCTTTCGGGAAGGCGCTGGTCAGGGTTCATGGGCTGCCGTCGTAACGAAAGTCGTTCGACCACGTTTTTGTGTGCTTTATCCTCGGTGTCTGGTCACCTGCCGACCGTTGATACGGGTCCGCGCCACGTACACCGTCATGGCCTTGCTCAAGGTCTTGGCGAAAGCCCGGGCCTCCCTGTGAGCGGCACCCCTGAACTGCTTCCTGATTCGGTTGTCATCCAGGTTCCCGCTGACCATAAGGTCGATGGCCACGTTTCAGAGTGTACCGACCAACAGATGTGCGGCAAAAGTACGGCAGAACGTCAGCCAGCAACTTTCTGCTCCGCCGACTTGGTGACCTACCAAACCTTTGACCTGGCTTTCGTGAGTGTCGAAGGGGGTGAGTGTCGGAGGGGGGACTTGAACAGTTACTCCACGGGCAGCGGAGGGCTCATCATTGGTCCCGAGCTATGGCTACCGGCGGCCTGACCTGCGTCTAGCTGGGCCGTCGAGCCTCGATTTCGAGCTTGGGGCCTCTCAGTAGAAGCGCGGTGGCGCCGGCGACTATGGGCGGTACGACGAGGATGGCGAGAAGGTGTAGCCAGGGGATGCTCAAGGGGTACGTGTTGATGATCGGGTTGCCCGGGACCGGCGGGCCGCCTTCCACGTGGCGAACACGCCAGATGAGGGCGATACCGACACCGATGCCGGTGGTCGCGCCGAGCAGTGACCCGAGGCCGCAGATGAGCCCGGCCCGTCCAAGAGCGAGGCGACGCCGGCCGCCGGGGGCGGCGCCTATCGCGGCAAGGGTCCTCAGGTCGGGCGCGGCGTCAATCAGGAGCAGAGCGGTCGCCGCGATCGCTACCGCGATGGCGAGCAGCAGGTCGGCCCCGACGACAGCTATGAGTACCAATCCGATCCCGTTGGAATAGGCGGCCTGGATGTCTATGCCGTTGACGCCGAGTTGGGCGAGGGCGGTATTCGCCGCCCGTAGGTGAGCCTTGGGTTGCGACGCGGCGTGGCGAATGTAGATCTCGACAGGCGAGTAGCCGAGGCGCAGGCGGTCGGCGACAGCCGGAGGCAGGACCACATCTCCGGGTGCGGTGTCCGTTGGCCCAGGCCAGGTCACCACCACGGCCGGGATCACAGCCCTTGAAGGTTGCCCGGGTCCGAGGGCGAGGGAGATCTGACCGTTCTTGACGAGCGATGGGTCGAACAGCACGGCTCGGCCTGCACCCAGTGCGGCGGCCGCTTGCCGTCCGCTGGCACCGCCTATGACGCGTGCCAAGGCGGTGCCGTTATCGACCAGGTACATAGGTCCTGAGGTCAGGCCTGGTCCGGAGATGATTCCTGCGCACTGCGGCGAACCGCCAATGAGGCCGACTACGCCGCCACTTTGGAACTGGCCGCCGCTCTGGAACTGGATGTTGGGGCTCGGGCACCCGGGGGTGGCAGGGGGCAGGACGATCGCCTGACGGTTCCCAGCGGGGCCTTGCAGCTCCGCCACCGAGGCACCGGGCAGCGCCGTCCGCACGGCGTCCAGCTCGGTGGCGGCGGAGACGGACGGTCCGCCGATGCTGGGGCCGACGAAGACGACGCCATCGCCGGTGGGCATCGACGGTATGTATGTGATCCGGTCATGCGCCATCCAGGACGACCCGTACACCAGGCCGGTGCTGCATGCCGCGGCCACCGCGATGACCGCGGCCACGGCGGGGGCGGCGGCGCTGCGGTTGCGAGCGCTGTCCCGCACGGCCATCCGTCCCCACAGCGGCAACCGGCTGGACAGCCGCCCGGCTCCGGCCAGCAGGGCCGGGGTGAGCAGAACGAACCCAACCTCGGCCAGCACCGCTGCAACGACCAGGGGAACTGGCACGCCACCGTTGGACACCTCGTCAAGGTCAGCGATGATGAGCGCGACGGCGCCGGCAAGAGCGGCGACACCGAACGCGGCCGGTCGCAATGAGAGCCGTGATGGTGCTTGTTGGCCGCGCAACACCTGTGACAGGGGCGCTCGGCTGACCGAGACGGCTGGCAAGAGAGCGCCGATGAGTCCACTGAGCAAAGCCAGCAACGCGATGCCGGCGATCTCCCATCCCCGAACGGTGTACGGCCCGGGCACCCTATCTGCCCACGCTCGCAGGGCGGCCAAGGTAAGAGCACCAGCGCCGAGCCCGGCGGCCGCGCCCCCTAACGCGGCAACGGTCCCGAGAAGAAGACCGTCGGATACGACCATGGTGGCTAGATGGCGGGGGCGGGCGCCGGTGGCGCCGATGACGGCCAGCTCGTGGCGGCGACGGCGGGCCCCGACGGCGAAGGCCGGGCCGGCTACGAAGACGACCTCGAGGAGGAGCATGGCTGCGAGCAGGCCGGACCCGACCTGGGTGGTTCGGCTGTCGGGGCCGGGCCCGGTGTCGATCGCCGGGTTGGCCTGCTGACTATCGAACGCCACCGCACTGGCCGGCGGACGGTGGGAGAGCACGTAACTCGAGATGACAGTCCAACCCCGCTGATTGAAAGCCAAGACAGTTGCCCATTGGACGGGGGCGGCCGACGAGACATACCACTGGGTTATTCCGCTCGGTCCGCCGCCGGAGAGGGATTCCGGCTGCAGCTGTCTGGCTGCGGCTTCGGTGGTCAACGCGACTGAGTCGCCAGGCGAGTATCGGTCCGAGATGATGCCCACCACCCGGAAGGTGAGCGAGCTGCCCGGGACCCGTAGCGCTGTGCCGATCCGGGCGGCCAAGTCTTTGGCGGCTGAAGGGCTGAGAGCGACGTCACTGGCAGATGTCGGGACCCGTCCGGATTTGACGGACACGCTGTTTCTCGGGCCGGCGGCGGCGAAGTCGCTGCCGCGAATCTGGAAATAGTCACCGTTGGCCGCCGAGGCCAGGAACGCGTAGGCATCGGCTTCGCCCACGGCGGTCGCCCCCGGCGGCAGTAGGGCGACGGGAAAGGGCGGGGCGGGACGTTGTTGGGCACCGAGCGGAGTGTTGACACCCAGAGCAGGGACGGCGACCGGTGCGCTATTCCCCAGAGGGTCCTGCGCAAGCGGTCCGTAACCCGGCCAAGTGACAACCGCCGCCGACCCGGCTAGCTGGCGCTCGGCTTGCTGGACCGCGCTCAGGTGGTCGGAGCGCACGACCACATCGGCCGCCGTGACCGCCGCCACCGGCAGCGCAAGCGCCAACACCACCGAGATCGAACGAGACCGCTGGCGGCGCGCTTCGCGGACGGCGATTCTCAGCGCCACCCGCAACGATCCGGCGCTCATAAGTCGTCGTCGGGTGACACCGACGCCCGCTCAACCACAGCCCCGTCCCGCAAATACACAACTCGGTCCGCCCACCCCGCATAGCGCGCCTCATGGGTAACCAGCAGAGCCGCGCAACCGGCATCGCAGCGGCGTCGCAACAGCGACACGATCTCCTCACCGGCCGCCGAGTCCAACGCCCCAGTCGGCTCATCAGCCAGCAACAACCGGCGGGTCCCGACCAGCCCTCGGGCGATAGCCACTCGCTGCTGCTCGCCGCCCGACATCTCGTCGGGGAAGCGATCCACCTGGTCGGCCATCCCCACCACCCGAAGCGACTCGATCGCCTCGGCTCGGCTCTCGCGGGCAGATCGCCCATCTAGTTCCAACGGCAGGGCGACGTTCTCGGCCGCGGTGAGGCTGCGCACCAGGTTCAACTCCTGAAACACGTAACCCAACGACCCCCGACGCAAGCCAGCCAGCTCCGCAGCCGACAGGCCCCCCAAGTCGGTCCCATCCACAAACACGGTCCCGGAGGTCGGCCAATCCAGTCCTCCGGCGATATTGAGAAGGGTCGACTTTCCCGAACCCGACGGACCCATCACCGCCACCAACTCGCCCCGAGCAACCGAGAGACTGACCTCGCTCAACGCCGCCACTTCAACCGAACCCTGCCTGAACAGCCGGCTGACGTTTAGCAACTCCAAGATCGCGGTCACCTCGAACCTCTACTCTCAGCTTTGGTCAACTGCGCCTCACACAAGTCCAACCAGCGAATCTCGGCCTCAGCGCCCAGAACCATCCATTCGACTGCCAGGGCGGCCAGTTTGCCGTCAGCAGCGCGTTTGGTCTTGGTCAGCTGCTGCAGGACCATCAAGGTGGTGGCCCGCTGAGCATCGAGCACCGACCGCACATCAGTACCGGGAACAGACATGGCGATCGCCACCTTGATCACCAGTTCGCTTCGAGGACCGTTCTCGTGGGGCACAGCCTCAGCTAGCCAGCCATCCAGGTCTGAGATCCCCTTTTGAGTGATGCGGTATCGCCGCCGCTCAGGACCGTCGGCCGGGTCAGCGTCGTCAGCTTCGATCAATCCATCGCGTTCGAGACGCTGCAGCGTGCTGTACACCTGGCCGATGTTGAGCGGCCACGTCGCGCCGGTGACATCGACCAGATCGGTGCGCAACTGGTAGCCGTGGGCCGGTGCCAGCCGTAACAGCCCCAACAAGCCGTACCTGACCGACATCGCCCTCCCACTTACATACTCCGTACGCATACGCAGTATGCATGACCGTGGACTACGACGCAAGACCCACTGCTAAAGGAACTCTCAAATATACCACGGATGTTATACTGCGTCTTAGATGGCCTGGACCTGCCGATACCTGGCTGAAGCCATCGCTGAACGTGAGACGCTGCTAGTGGCGAAGGAGAAGGCCGCTTTGATCAATGCTGATGCCAAGCTCGAAGCGCTTGGGCCTCGTCTCCCCTATCCGCACAGCAGCGCGGTGGCTGGAGCAGACCGCCTTCGCGAGTTACGACCCCGGGGCGGGCGCAGTCCCTGGCGGGCTCTGTATCGCCAGATGGGTGATGAGTTCGTGGTGGCGGCGATCGCACCGGAGGCAGAGGTGGACCCGCCTGGGTTCACTACTGCGTGCCGGCGGGCCGAAGCACGCCTGGCGAAATTGGAGCAGGAGAAATGACTAAGAAGCCGACCGGATCGAAGACAGCCGCTCGCCTCGCCGCGGAGGAGGCCCGCGACGCCGAGGTAGCGGCCGAGCTGGCCCGCACCGCGGTGGCCAACCAGCTGGCGATTTTGGTCATCCAGTACCGGGTCGATCACGAGCTGACCCAGACGGCTCTGGCCCGAAAGCTGGGAATGAGTCAACCAGCGGTTGCACGTCTTGAGGCCGGCGATCACGAGCCGTCCGTGGCCACCCTGATGCGACTGGCCCGCCTTCTCAGGATCACCCTGCGCCTGCAGTTGTCAGGTGACTCTGTCGAGCTTGTCTCGGCATAAACGCTTGGCGGCGCTCCGGCTGAGATCGCAGCCGCCGACGGCAGACATCGGTCGGCGGCGCGGCCGGAGAGAGTCGGCCGAAATGGCGGGCGACGGCAACACGTAGTCGGGCATGATCGTGTGCCCTTCCGAGACGGAACATCATGCTTTTGACCCTGACGACAACTCACTCCCCTGCCACTGACCTGGGTTTCTTGCTCCATAAGCATCCGGGCCGGGTCCATGAAGTGACCATGCCTTTCGGTACGGCCCGCGTGGTCTACCCGGACGCCTCCGAGGAGCGATGCACCGCAGCGCTGATCGTTGATGTGGACCCGATCGCGCTGGTCCGGGACCGTAAGCGTGGCCCCAGGGGTCGGGATGCCTCGCTGGAGCAGTACGTCAACGATCGGCCCTATGCCGCTTCGAGCTTTCTGGCTGTGGCTTTAGGCAAGGTGTTCGGCACCGCACTGTCGGGGCGGAGCAAGGAACGGCCAGAGATGGCGCAAGCCGCGCTGCCTTTCGAGGTGCGCCTGCCGGTGCTGCCCTGCCGGGGCGGCGAGGTGGTGCTTCGGCGCCTGTTCGAGCCCTTGGGCTACCGGGTTAATGCCCGGATGATCCCCTTGGACGAACAATTTCCTGATTGGGGGCCGAGCCGGTATCTCGACGTGACATTGGCCGGGTCCCTGCAGGTCCAGGAAGTACTGCAGCACCTATACGTGTTGCTTCCGGTGCTGGACGATGAGAAGCACTACTGGGTGGACGAGACCGAGATCGACAAGTTGCTGCGACGCGGCGGATCGTGGCTGGCTGCCCACCCGGAGAAAGATCTGATCACCCGCCGCTACCTGCGTTACAACCGTCGACTCTTGGACGCGGCCCTGGCCCGGCTGCTCGAGGAGGACGTCGTATCCGACCCTGACGAGGAGGCCGAGTCCCGCGACGCCGAGGAGGCAGCGGTCGAGAAGCCGATCAGCTTGAACGCCCAACGCCTCGACGCCGTGGTGGCCGCGGTGAGGACCGCCGGGGCGCGCAGTGTCGCCGACCTGGGCTGCGGGGGCGGGAACCTGCTCGGCCGGCTACTCAAGGACACCGACGTCGAGCGAATCCTTGGGCTCGATGTGTCGCATCGGGCACTGGAGGCCGCGGCCCGGCGGCTACATCTCGACAGCATGGCGCCGCGCCAGCGCCAGCGGATCGACCTAGCGCAAGGAGCGCTCACCTACCTCGACGCGAGGTTGAAAGAATTTGACGCGGCGACCCTGATCGAGGTGGTCGAACATCTCGACCCGCCGCGCCTCGGGGCACTGGAGCGGGCCGTCTACGGCTACGCCCAGCCGAAGACGGTGATCGTGACCACTCCGAACCGGGAATACAACACCTTGTTCGCCGGCTTGCCGGCCGGGTCGCTACGCCACCGCGACCACCGCTTCGAATGGACCCGGTCCGAACTGGCCGAGTGGGCCGCCCAGGTAGCTGACCGTTTCGGTTACCGGATGCAGATCTCCGGAATCGGCCCGGCGGACGAAGCGCTGGGCGCGCCCACCCAATTGGTCACCTTCACCCGACAGGGTCCACCGAAGTGACGAAGATCGCCGTCCCCGAGCTGTCCCTGGTGGCCCTTGTCGGCATGTCCGGCTGCGGTAAGTCCACGTTCGCTGCCACTCACTTCGCCGCCACCGAAGTCCTGTCCAGCGACTTCTGTCGGGCCCTTGTGGCCGATGACGAGAACGACCAGTCGGCCACCGAAGCAGCCTTCGACGTGCTGCACTACATCGCCGGCAAACGACTCGAGGCGGGACGACTGGTGGTCGTCGACGCCACGAACGTACAACCCGAAGCCCGCAAGTCACTCGTCGCTCTAGCGAAACGCCACCACGTATTTGCCGTCGCGATTGTCTTGGACGTCTCCGAGGCTATCTGTGCCGAGCGCAACGCCACCCGGCCGGACCGGGACTTCGGCTCGCACGTGCTACGTAATCAGCGCTCCCAGCTACGCCGGTCGCTGGGCGGGCTGCGCAGGGAGGGCTTCCATAGGAACTGGGTGCTCCATGGGGTTGACGAGATCGACTCCGCGGTGATCGAAAGAGTCCCACTATGGACCGACCGTCGAGCAGACCGCGGACCGTTCGACATCATCGGCGACGTCCACGGCTGCTACGACGAGCTAGTCGAAATGCTCGACCAGCTCGGTTATGAAATCAACGGTGACGGCACCGACGCCATCCACCCTGACGGGCGTCGGGCGTTCTTTGTCGGTGACCTCGTCGACCGCGGCCCAGCCGTTCCCGCGGTGCTACGCCTGGCTATGGGCATGGTCGAAGCCGGCCACGCCTTGGCCATCCCTGGCAACCACGAGAACAAGCTGGCTCGCGCCTTGAAGGGATCCCAGGTGACCACCGGTCACGGTCTGGCCGAAACGCTTCGTCAGCTCGAGGCTGAGCCGCCCGAGTTCTCGGCCAAGGTGACCGAGTTCATCGACGGACTCGTGTCACATTTCGTGCTCGATGACAGCCGGCTGGTCGTCGCCCACGCTGGAATGCGTGAGGACATGGCCGGCCGCTCCTCCGGGGCGGTCCGCTCGTTCGCGCTGTACGGAGATACCACCGGCGAGACCGACGAGTACGGCCTGCCCGTCCGCTTCCCGTGGGCCCAGGAGTACCGCGGCCNNATCGACACCGGCTGCGTGTTCGGCGGCAAGCTCACCGCTCTGCGCTGGCCCGAACGAGAGTTGGTGTCAGTCCCAGCCCGCCAAGTCTACTGGGAGCCGGTTCGTCCTTTGTCCGAGGAGCAAGACGCGTCCGACTCGTGGCGGGAACCGACTGACCTGGACATCTCCGATGTCCTGGGCAAGAAAATCATCACGACCCGCGTCTCCGGCCATACGGTCACCATCCGGGAGGAGAACGGAGCCGCCGCCTTGGAGGTGATGAGCCGCTTCGCCGCGGACCCCCGCTGGCTGATCTACCTGCCGCCCACCATGGCCCCCACCGCCACGACTAGCCGGACGGGTCTGCTCGAACACCCCGACGAGGCGTTCGACGCATTCGCCCGCGACGGTGTCCCCCAGGTGGTCTGCGAGGAGAAGCACATGGGGTCGCGAGCCATCGCCGTTATATGCCGTGACCCGGAAGTGGCCGCTCGTCGCTTCTCGATCACAAACAGCACCGCGGGGGCCATTTTCACCCGCACCGGTCGTCCGTTCTTAACCACCCCCGGCGAGGAGTCGGCGCTCTTGGCCAACGTCGGCCACGCACTAACGACCGCCAACATCTGGGACGAGCTCGGTTCGGATTGGGTGGTCCTCGACTGCGAGCTGCTGCCCTGGTCGGCNNCCCGCCAGTATGCGTCGGTGGGTGCGGCCGCCCTGGCGAGCCTGGCCGCCGAGACGTCCGTTCTTGAGGCGGTCGCCGCCCGCGGTGTCGAAGCCGCCGACCTCGCTGACGGTCACCGGGACCGACACCGCATGGCCGCCGGGTTCGTGAACGCCTACAGGCGGTACTGCTGGCCCGTCTCCGGCATCGACGACCTACGGCTCGCCCCATTCCAGATACTCGCGGCCGAAGGCAAGGTGCACGCTCTCACCAACCACCACTGGCATCTCGACATACTCGGCCGGCTCTGCTCGACCGATCCGGGCACTTTCCGATCCACCCAAGCGGTTACCGTCGACCTCGCCGACCAAGCAAGCCGCGAGGCCGGGGTCGACTGGTGGGAGCAACTCACTGGCACGGGCGGGGAAGGCATGGTCGTAAAACCGGCCGACCCGGTCCACAAAACTCAACGGGGCATCTCCCAGCCGGGCATCAAGGTCCGCGGCCCTGAGTACCTGAGGATCATCTACGGGCCCGAGTACACCGCCGAAGCCAACCTTTCCCGGCTACGTGAGAGGGGCCTCGGCCACAAACGTTCACTTGCGCTGCGCGAATTCGCGCTGGGCATCGAAGCCCTAGAGCGCTTCGTCGCCGGCGAACCCCTCTACCGCGTCCACGAATGCGTCTTCGGAGTCCTCGCTCTCGAAAGCGAGCCAGTGGACCCTCGCCTCTAGTCCGTCGTCATCGGCGCTCGATTTCAGCTCTACGGCCCGCTCGAGCACCGCGATTCGGCGCCGGCTGAAACTAGGTGATCGTCATCTCCGGCGAATAGAAGTGCGGCTGCGCCAACCATCGTCCGGGTTCTCGGTAGGTCCACGACATGCCGGGCCTATCGTCCGGACCGACCATCACGACGACGATGTAGTCCGGTAGCGGTAGCCCGCCCACCTCGGACTGGAATAGACCGCCGAGCTCCCAGGCGTTTGTGATCTGGAAGTCCGCCGTCTCGATTAGGAGCATCGTCAGAGCCGCTCCCAAGTCGGAGCGCGCCGCTTCTAACTTGGGCAACTTCGTGGTCAAAGCGCGGCGATAGCGGAGGGTCAGCGCGTCGCGGAGGTTGTCCGTGTCGACTCCGATTCGATATCGGACTTGGGGCTCTCTCGGTTCGAACTCCCTATACGGCCACCTGTAGACGGTTAGCTCGACCTGACATACTTCGGACGGCGTTGTTGCGAAATGTCTTCGAGTCGAAGGGAGTCCGAGCGTCGGCGCGGTTTCGGCAATCCATTCGGCGATCCGGTGAGCGTCGGCGAGCGCGATGCGGTTAGCAGACGCCGGGCTGAACGAGATGTTGAAGCTGGAGTCGTCAGGCAACCGGCCAGCGAGGAGGTCGCGTACCGGGCCCAACCGCTTGTGGGCAAGGTTCCAATCCGCCAGGAAGCCCTCGTACGGTTCTCCCCGCGTGTGCTCCATCGCTAGGAGGGTGTCGCCTGCCCTCGCCGTGAAGTCCACAGCCGGCGCGTCACGGACGAGTTCGTCAGGACGAGCATTGTCGCGAACGAACGCTGGCGACCCCTGCGACCGGAGCGACTCAAGAGCAAAATCGGCCACCTGGTCGTCAGTCATAGAACCTCTTCAAGACCCAAGTAGGAGTCAACGAGTGGCACGAGTAGCTCGTCCAACCGACCGGCCTGGAAATGGTCATGGTCATGTTCTTCGTGGGACGAGACAGCTTTCGGCGAGGGGGAGCATATCTACGACGTGGCTCAAGGTTTCGCCGCCACGCGGGTTCTGGGGCTCACCGCTACCCTGCAACCGCCTTGGCCGGCTACAAAACGTTCTTCGGGGATCGTAGCCCTGACTCGATCTGGGACTCCGGTCAGAGCGAGTCCTGGACTGGCCGCCCGTATACATCCTGGGTTGGATGGCGAGCACGTCCACTCCCCCGGGCTCGACGTTCTCACTCCCCCAGGGAGGCCAACTGGGCTTTCGCACGATGACCCGCCGTTAGTTGGCAGGGCCGTTAGACGCGTGGTTCGGCTGAGGCGCTCGGATCGCGCGCACCATCGGGTGGACCCGGAGGGCGACTTCGACGGCGTCGGAGAGCACCTGGACCACCGGCGTGGTGATCGGGCCGGTCTCTATCTCGGCCTTGGCCTTGTCCAGCAGCGTAGGCCAGAGCATCTCGGCCAGCTTCGGTTTGGAGGTACGACAGCGGCCGACCAGGCGATCAAGCGGAATGACGCCATCTCGGACGCCACCGATCATTTCGGCAATCTCTTGACGTGTCGGCTTGGTAGCCAGCGGGTTAGCCGGATCGCTGGCGTCGAGTGCGTCGAGCAGTTCCTCGTCGGTGAAGTTGGCCAGTTCGTAGCAACCAGCAGGCCCCCACGTGCGGACGTGGATCAGGAGGCTGAGGGTCTCGTCGTCAATGTCGCCGCCCTGTAGCTGGACCTCGTGCCGGATACTGTCGCGAATTGAGCGCTCCCGGCGGTTGCGCTGGTCGGGGGTAGCCCAGTTGCCCTCCTCGTCGATAGCGATCATCAGTGCGGTGAGGGGCGCGTCGAGCAGCCATCCGTCGCCGAGTTGAGCACCAAGGCGAGGGGTGACGACGTACCGGGCGAGGAGTTGGGGGTTGACGGAGTCACCGCCTAGCCGCTGTACACGGATGAACTCCGGTTGGCGGCTGGCGAACTCGGACACGAGCCTGGGCAAGTGGATCATCTCGGTTTCGCCCTCGGCCAGGACGACAAGGCGGGGGTAGGCAACCAGCCCGAAGTCGGCAAGCACGGAGTCGAGCGGGTCAGGTTGAGCGCTGTTGTCAGTCAGTCGGCGGCAGAGGGGGTGGGATACCCGTTGACCGCCGAAGTCGGGGAGAGGCTCGACCTCGCCAGCCTCGGCCAACTCTTCGTGCGTGCGGAGAAGGATCTCTGCGCCAATCCGCAGTTGTAGAGCGTACGCGGGTGCACCGGTCAACTTGTCCCAGGAGGCGCTGGTCATGCGCCGGATCAGCGGCAGCCAATCACGGAGTGGGTCACGCCAGTCGGCGCGATGGATGAGATGCTCACCCTCGTCACGCAAGACAGCCGTCGGGACACCTAGCGCGCTGAGAACCTGAGACGCAGTGACCGTCCTCGGCAACGCCTTCAGGGACTCGTAGCCGTCGGCCGTGACGAGGCTCGCCTGACCACGAATCGCGGGCAGATGACGTGCGGCGAGCGCGCACAGCAGGATGACGATTGTCCGACGACGGGCGACCCACTGCTGAGTGATGCCTATGGNNAAGTAGTTGCCACGGTGACCACAGCAGCCCGTCCCACCACTGGATCGGGTCCGCGCCTGATGGACGCTGGTGGTCGGGCACCCCACCCTCAGTCCAGGGATCTCTGAGCCGGCCTTCTCTCGCCGCGTGATTCACCTCAGCCAACATCGTCCAGCTAGTGGTGCCGATGGCGCTCGGCACGATCGCCGCGGGATCGGCGTCGTCTACCACCCGAAGTAGCGGTACAACTTCTCGGCGCTCGTGGAGCTGACGGAGAGCATCCTGGTCCACCCGCACGCCCATCGTTTCCGACTTCTTGATGAATTCGTCCGTCCCCAGAAGGTGGTCCTGGGTGANNCCACGGTTGAGCGGGTAGCAGCAACGAACTAGGCGGAGCTGGTACCTCTCGGGCCGGCGGCGGCATCGTGCCAATTATGGACGAGCTCACCATCGGGCCGGCTGGCGTAGGACAACCACCGTCCTGGCCACTCGCCTACGGCGAGATTCAGCTCGCGTGCCGGATGAGTTCTTTGAGCAAGCCGGGGGTGGCGGTCGAGACCCCAGACGGGCGCTCGCGGGCGCTGAATGAACTCTCGTACCCGAGCTGCGGGCACGGGGTTGCGTAGTAACCGCCGAGTGGCTGTCTTCTCCCATTCCAGTAGGACGTCATGAGTTCCGCGGAGCTCATCATGAACGACATCCCGGACCCGGGCGACGGCAACGACCCCCCGATCACCGTCGGCGCGCCCGTAATAGCACCAGATTCGATCCCCGGCTCCCACATTCCGGTAGTTGGTGGCCAGATACCAGCGATCATCTGTCGGAATATGAGACATCATGGCCACGAAACTCTCGTAGCTGGTGTCCTCAGTCTCGTTTCCATCGCTATCGACGAACACACGGTCGGCAGTTCTCGACAACGGGTACAACCAGTTTGTAATCCGTCTAGCCGCCGCGGGCGTTCCTGGCGCAACGTGACCGGGGGTCGCCTTGCCATCCTTACCTGGCTTGGCAGGTTGAACTCTCGGCTTCACAACGTGGGCCGGCTTCGGCTTGACCACCTTTCGTTTGTTGGGCCTCGACACAGGCTTCGACATCGTCTTGAGCCTAGCGTCGCCTACCGGCCCCTTCAGAGGTGCGGGTGCGGGATCGTTCCGGTGATCCAGCCGATGATCACTTGGCGAGCGCCGGTTGACGCGAACTCGACAAGCGCGTGCATCCGTGATCGGCGCTCCGGGTCCTGCTCGCTGTCCGCTGCTCTCCTGGAGCTCTGCGCTGGGTGGCGCAGCTAGTCGTCACCTACTTCTCGGGGGTACGGATGCCAAGGCGGCACCCTGACTCGACTCTGCGAGATCGGCTCGACGTTGACCTGGAGTTCTCGAAGGCGACCTTCGAGGTGGATCCACGGTCCCTCGTAGATGTCCTCGACGGCGCAACCGGCCAAAGGGTCTCCTGCCCCGCAGGTCCCGACGCCACCTCCGTGGCGCACATGGTTGAACGCAGCCAACGGAAAGTCGGCTCGAACGAGGTGCCAGGTGTCCGAACGATTGGCCGGGGGAAGGCCGAGGGCTACGTTTGGTCGCTGAGGTAGGTAGGTCCGTCCATCGGCGGTCTGGCGCACAGCAAAGATCCGGTCGAGATGGGTGATGGTGTCGCTCATGCCCGTGTTGGCGGCGACCCATGCTCGGGCGTCCCTCTTGGTTCCCGGCCCCCACACCAGGTCCGCTGGCAGCGGGGTCATGTCGTAAAGGGTGTCGAAGTCTCGTAGGGAGTCATCGCCGGGGACCGCCAAGACCACCGCGTACATCCAGTCCTCGTCCTCCTCGAACCCGCGATTCAGGAGCGCTTCGGGATACATCTCCGTGAACGTGAAGCTCGACGGCCCGTTGGGCCAGCCAATGACCTTCAACCCGCGCTCAAGAGGAGCGGGATAGAGGCGTCCTCCCGGCGTGGCGTGCCCCCAGAGCCGGTTGATTACCTCGGCCAAATCATGCACAGTGCGCGCCGCGCTCGAAGGCATGTTCACATGCCTGTGCGGATGAGCGCTCCAGTTGCGGAACCGCTGCTGGATGACCTCAAGCTGCTTGTTTCGCTGGCCGCCCAAGAGACCTTCCTGGCGCGCCCACTGTTGGAGCTGCCCGTATCCGCCTCGGAACTGCCTCTCCAGGCGCAGCGGCTTGCCAGTGGACAGCAATTTGACTGTCCATCGGCCTTTGCGGAATAGGCCACCTGGCCCGAAGGCATCACGCACCTCGCCGAAGTTATGAACCTTCAGAGTTGCCTCGCCCGAGGGTGAGATCAGCGGTATCTCCGAGTCGTAGAACGTCACGAATCGCTGTTGTAGCGCCTGCTCGAAGGTCAGCCAGGCCAGGTCCTCGGCGGCAGTGAACGCCTCGTAATAGAAGAGGCCATAGGCGAACAGCGATCGAATCCGGTCGAAACACGCAACGAGGTCCTCGGGCACCTCATCGCATAGGTCGGCCGTGGCGACCATCGACTGAACAGATCGGGCTTGGTCGTCAGGGCTGAGGCTGCGCATGAACCCGAAGGCCAAGGCCCCTTCCGAGGGACGGGTTAGTTCAGCGAAGTCCTTCACCTGCACCTCACGATGCTGCCCTAACCGCCACGTCGAGGCGCAGCATTTCAGAATGCTCTCCCGAATCCCCGCACGGCTGATGGCCAGATCCGGCCGAAGCCGGCNNTGCCTGTAGATAGGTTCCGCTCCGAGGTCCTAAACAAGGTCAGAACAATGGCCGCCCACCCGGGCGGATACGTCCGCGGCATCGGCAGCGCGCCGGAAGACTTCGACCTCAGGGACATCGACGGGTATCCGACCTGCCTCGACATCGTGGCCACGGCGACCGAGCAACTCAAGCGCGCCCACGAAGCCTCACTCGGACACGTCCGAGTCCAATAGCCGCGCGGCCAGCGCGCACAGGACAGCTGACCAGTCGCACGCGTACACCGACGCCCGTGTAGAAGCTCGAGCAAAACGTCGATTAGACGCCGTCCACGAGGACGGGTCCGGCGCCATGCAGGCACCCAAAGGGCGGTGCTCCGATGAGTGCCAGAGGTGTGGCTCAGAGCGGGGCCTGGGTATGGCTGGGGGCTGGGTGATGAGGGATCGGTGGTGATTGCCGATGGGGGATCCTGATAGATGGCGGCGTGTGAGATCCGTGGATGAGCCGACGCTGGATCGGCGATGTGGGAGTCGGGTAGCTCCAGCCCTAGCAGTCGTTGCCCGTCGTTGTTCCCTGCGGCGAGCGGCGCCACCGGGCTGCGGTCAACCGGGCGGCCAGGGGTGGGCCCGGCCGCGGTGCTGGATTCGGCCGCCCGGCCGCGGCAGCGGGTCCACTGAAAAATTTCTTCCGGTGGCCAGGCGATCGGTGTCGTGACTCCGCGAATCTCTGGAGGCGTCTGAGGATTTCCCGAGCCGCCGGTGTCATTGCCCGGGAATGACACGGTTTCGGAGACAGGTGATGAGGACCATCCACCGCATCAAGCCGCGGTCGCGGCGACGAGCTGCGCCGCCCGGTCCTGGGTTCCCCGGTTGTGTTGGCTCTGCGGGCCCCGGAAATGACACTTCCCTGGATTACCGCGAGAGGACCATTTCGCGAACGGAGGCTGCGATCTCGGTGAGCCAGTTCATCTCGAGGAACGGTGAGCACCCGCGGGGGCTAACCGTTCTCGCCGGCCCGAAGTCGACCGCTCGCGGAGTCGAGCGATGATGTCGATCCGGCGGATCAGCCTGGGGGCCGGCTACCGATACCTGATGGAATCGGTCGCGGTTGGCGACGGGGCGACCGGCAAGCCGTCCGATCTCATTGCCTACTACGCGGCCAGCGGCACCCCACCCGGCATCTTCATCGGCGCCGGCCTGGCCGGGCTGGGCCTCGAACCGGGCGACACCGTCACTGAGGAGCATCTGTTCCGGATGTTGGGCTTGCTAGCCGACCCGGTCACCGGTAAGCCACTGGGTAGCACTGCGACCAAGACGGCCCCCACGTTGAGCCAGCGGATAGCCGCGCGGGTGGCCGCCATTCCCGACGACGTGTCGCCGAAGGAGCGGGCCGACAGGGTACCGGCGATCGAGGCGGAGGAAAAGGCCCGCACGCCGAAGCTGGGTACGCCAGTAGCTGGCTTCGATCTGACGTTCAGTCCGGCCAAGGGCATTTCCGTGGCGTGGGCGCTGGCCGACCCGCAGACCAAGCAGATCATCTTCGACTGTCACCGCGAAGCCATCGAGATCGTCCTGGCCTTCGCCGAGGCCGAGGTGTTCCACTCCCGGTCCGGAGCCGGCGGGATCGTGGAAGAGGACATCGAAGGGATCATCGCCGCCGCGTTCACCCACTTCGACAGCCGGACCGGCGACCCCCAGCTACATGACCACGTCGTGATCCTCAACCGGGCCCGGGCGGTCTCGGATGGCAAGTGGCGCACCCTGGACTCCCGCCAGCTGTACAAGGCGACAGTGATGCTCAGCGAACTGCACCAAGGTGTTCTAGCCGACCTGCTCACCGCCCGGCTGGGCTGGGGCTGGGACGAACACCCGGGCCGACGCAGCGAACGGCCCCGTCTTGAGGTGGCCGGCGTCGCCCAGGCGTTGCTAGCCGAGTTCAGCCAACGCTCGACCGCCATCGACGAACGCACCACGATCCTGATCGACCAGTTCATGACAGCAAGGGGCCGCCGGCCGACTAGCACCGAGGTGATCCGGCTACGCCAGCAGGCCACATTGGAGACCCGGCCGGACAAGAGCTACCGCAGCCTGGGGGACATGACCATCGACTGGCGACGGCGGGCCGAACCATTCGTCGGCGACCATCCGGAGTCGTGGGTCGCCTCCCTGGCCGGGCGTAACGATCTGCCCCTGCTGTGTTCGGCCGACCTGGTCGACGAGATGTTGGCTGACGTGGCCACCGTGGCGTTGACCAAAGTCGGTGAGCGGCGGGCCACGTTCTCCCGATTCAACGTGGCCGCCGAAGTCCACCGCCAACTCCACGCCGTCCGCTTCGCTGACCCATCCGAACGCATCCACACCGCCAAACGCGCTGTCGACCTGGCGTTGGGCGACGCCCGGCTGCTCAGCCCGCCCGACCTGTGTCACACCCCGGAGCGGTTCCGCCGCCCGGACGGCACGTCGCGGTTCCGGCCCACCGGACACGAGGTGTACACCACCCCGGCGATCATGGAGGCCGAGGCCCGGCTGCTCGACGGCGGCCGCCAGACCGGCGCCCCCGCCGTGTCGACCGCGATCGTCGCCACAGTGCTCGATGATCGAGTGTCGCTCGACCAGGCCGTCGCGGTCGAGGGCGTCGCTACCTCGGGCCGGCTCGTCGATGTGCTGGTCGGCCCGGCGGGTACGGGTAAGAGCACCACCATGGCCGGCCTTCGGGCCGCATGGGAGGCAGAACACGGCCCCGGATCAGTAATCGGGTTGGCCCCCTCGGCCGCCGCGGCGGAGGTCCTCGCCGAGGAACTCGGGATCGAGACCGAGAACACCGCCAAGTGGCTTTTCGAGCACCGACGACAACCGGACCGGCTGGCACAGCTGGACCGATTGAACCGCCAACTCGATGCCGCGACCCTGACCTCGAAGACGAAGGCGGCTATCCGGGCCCGCTTCGACGCCATCCAAACCGACCTGCAGCGATGGCAGTTGACAGCTGGCCAGCTGATCGTCGTGGACGAGGCTTCCCTGGCCGGCACCTTCGCCTTGGACGAACTGGTCTCGGCCGCGGGCGACGCCGGGGCGAAGGTGCTGCTAGTAGGAGATGTCGCCCAGCTCAGCGCCGTCGAGGCCGGCGGCATGTTCGCGGCGCTGGTCGCCGACCGCGACGGCCACGTCCCAGAGCTGACCGACGTGCGCCGCTTTCGGGCTGAATGGGAGAAGAAAGCCAGTCTCGCCCTGCGGTCCGGCGACCCCACAGCCATCGACGCCTACGAGAACCACGGGCGAATCACCGAAGGCGGACGAGAGGAACTTCTCGACGCCCTCTACATCTCATGGCGTGCCGATATCGGCGATGGGCTGTCCAGCCTGATGATCGCCCCCGACCTGGGCACCGTCTCCGAACTCAACCGGCGGGCTCGGGCCAATTTGGTCATCACCGGGCGAGTGAGCCCAACCGGGGTCGACGTGGCCGGCGGGAGCACAGCCGGGGTGGGTGATCTCGTCGTTACCCGCCAAAACGATCGGACCCTCATGGCCGGGAGCCGCTGGGTCCGAAACGGCGACCGCTGGACCGTTACCGAAGCCGCTCCGGATGGCAGCCTCACCGTCCGAGCCCCGAAGGGTGGGGCGGTCGTCGTGCTACCAGCGCGGTATGTGGCAGAGCACGTCGAACTCGGTTACGCCGCGACCGCTCATCGAGCCCAGGGCCGCACCCTCGACACCGCGCATGCCATCGTCTCGCGAACCACAACCCGCGAGGTGCTCTACGTGTCGGCCACCCGAGGGCGACAGGGCAACTACCTCTACGTCGACACCCACTACGACCCCGACCCCCAGACCGGCCACGACAACGCGACAGAACCCCAGACGGTCCGCGAGGTTCTCGCCGGCGTGCTCGCCAACGAGGGAGCAGACATCGCGGCCCACGAAGCCATCCGTCGGGCACACGAACAAGCCGAGAGCGTCGCGACGCTCGCACCGGAGTACCAGACCATCTCGGCTTCGGCCGAGGCTTCGCGCTGGGAGAAACTGTTTGCTCGTTCCGGCCTGACGTCCAGTCAGGTGGGCGCCATCCGGTCGAGCCAGGCCTACGGTCCTCTGACTACGGCTCTGCGGGACGCCGAAGCCCGCGGCTTGAACGCCGACCGGGCGTTTCCGTTGCTCGTCCGGGGCCGGACCTTTGTCAACGCGAATGATGTCGCGTCCGTGCTCCACAGCCGGGTTGACCGCTGGGTAGAGGCGGCCTCAGGGATTGGCTCGGGAAGAGAGAATCTCGTTGTGGGGCTCTTCCCCCGACCCAGCGGGGTAACCGACCCCGACATGTCCCAAGGCCTGACGGAGCGCGAGAAAGCGATCGAGCAGCGGGCCGGAGCTCTCGCCGAGCAGGCCGCCGCCAAACTCCTACCATGGGTACGGGGTCTCGGCCAACCACCCGCCGATCCCACA
>PMHU01000314.1 GCA_003156795.1 Acidimicrobiaceae bacterium | reverse complement strand
GACCAGATCGTGCCGGTCGACGTGTACGCGCCGGGATGCCCGCCCTCACCCGAGACACTGTTGCACGCCATCTTGACCCTGCACGAGAAGATCCGGACCGGTGAGATCACGCGCCGCCCCGGGACGAGCGTCCCGGTCGGTGAGCAGGCGACGGGGGGTTGGGTGCCGACGGTGCCGGACGCGGTGCGGGTGGCCACACCGCGGTGACCGACGTGCAGACGGCAGGAGAGACGGCGGTGACGCCGTACGCCGTCCTGCCCGAGGTGCCGCTCCTGGCCGCCCGCCTGGTGGACTAGCTGGCCTTCCCGCACCGGGACCGCTATGGCGAGATGGTCGAAGCCTTCCGCCGTGCCGGGTTCGAGACCTGCGCCGACCTGTGCGCGGTCGACTATCTGACGCATCCGGGGCGTACGTTGCCCGAAGGCGTGCGGGCGGAGCGCTTCGAGGTGGTCGTGAACCTGCTCTCGCTGAGCCTGCGCCAGCGGGTGCGGGTGCGGGTGCAGGTGCCCGAGTCCGACCCGGTGGTGGCCAGCCTGGTCGACAGCTACCCCGGCGTCGACGCCATGGAGCGCGAGGCCTTCGACATGGTGGGGATCATCTTCGAGGGCCATCCCGACCTCACCCGGATCCTCATGCCCGAGGACTGGGAGGGCCACCCGCTGCGCAAGGACTACGGCGTGGGCAACGTGCCCGTGCAGTTCAAGGAAGCGCCGGGCCCGCGATGAGCGAACCCACCGTCCGCGCTATCGAGCGCGACGAACTACTCGTCGCCGAGACCTCCGAGGGCGACCAGGAGCTCCAGCGGCGCGAGAACACTTCGACGAGCGAACTCAGTCGAGAGATCGGCGCGGTACTGCCCAGCAACGATCTGCACATCGACCCGATGTCGATAGACGTCGAACGGCGCGACGACGAGACCATGATCATCAACATGGGTCCCTCGCACCCGTCCACGCACGGCGTGCTGCGACTCATGCTCGAGCTCGACGGAGAATACGTCCTTCGCTGCAAGCCCGTCATTGGCTACCTGCACACGGGCATGGAGAAGACCGCCGAGGAACTGAGCTACATCCAGGGTGCGACGAACGTGACGCGCATGGACTACTTGTCCCCGGTCATCAACGAGTTGAACTATTCGCTCGCCGTCGAGATGCTGCTCGGCATCGAGGTGCCCGAGCGCGCCGTGTGGATCCGCATGATGATGAGCGAGCTCAATCGCATGTCCTCGCACCTCGTGTGGATGGCGACCAACGGCATGGACCTCGGATCGACTTCGATGATGATCTACGGCCTTCGCGAGCGCGAGCTCATACTGGCCTTCTTCGAGAAGACCGCTGGTCTTCGCCTCAACCTCAACTACGTGCGTCCCGGGGGCGTCGCGGCGGACCTGCCCGACGGATGGAAGGACGACGTCGCGGTCATTTGTGACACGATCGACGAGCGCACCTACGAGTACGACCAGTTGTTGACCGGTCAGCCGATCTTTCGCGAGCGCATGGTGGGTGTCGCGCCGATCACCGCCGAAGAGGCCCTGTCGCTCAGCGTGACCGGTCCGGTCCTTCGCTCGACGGGGGTGCCCTGGGACCTGCGCCGTACGATGCCCTACCTCGCCTACGACCAGGTCGAGTTCGACGTCATCGTCGGCACCTACGGCGACAACTTCGACCGCTACGCGATTCGCCTCAACGAGATCCGCGAGTCGATCCGCATCGTGCGTCAGTGCGCCGAGCGCATGCCTAGTGGCGACTACCGAAGTCAGGACCCCAAGGTCACCCCGCCGCCGCGCGCGCGCATCGGCGAGTCGATGGAGGCCTTGATCCACCACTTCAAACTCTTCACCGAGGGTTTCCACGTGCCCGTCGGCGAGGTCTACTCGGCCGTCGAGTCACCGCGCGGCGAGATCGGCTGCTACCTCGTCTCCGACGGCAGCGCCAAGCCCTACCGCCTGCACGTGCGCGGTCCGAGCTTCGTGAACCTCCAGGCCATCCCACTGCTGATGCGCGGCGGATCGGTCTCGGACGCCATCACGACCGTGTCGACCGTGGACCCTGTCTTGGGCGAGGTCGACCGATGAGCCACTTCCACCCCGAGATCCGCCAACGCGCCGAGGAGCTCGTGGCGCTGTATCCGCGCGCGCGTTCGGCGATGCTGCCGCTGTTGCACCTCGCCCAAGAGCAAGACGGATACCTCAGTGAGGCGGGCATCGACGAGGTCGCCGCGCTCACCGGGACGACGAGCGCGGACGTGCGAGGCACGGCGGCCTTTTACGACATGTTCCACCTCGAGCCGGTGGGCCGATATGTGGTGGCGGTGTGCACCAACATCGCCTGCATGCTCCAGGGCGCCTATCGGCTGCTCGAACACGCCGAGGAGCGCCTCGGAGTGGCGCCGGGAGGCACCACCGGGGATGGTCTTTTTACCCTGGAAGACGCCGAGTGCCTGGCCCTGTGCGGCAACGCTCCCTGCCTCACGGTCAACTGGCGGTTCTTCGGTGACGTCGACCTGGGGCGCTTCGACACCCTGGTTGAGGACCTGCGGGCCGGGCGCCTCGACGACGAAGTACCTCCCCACGGCACGCTCAGTCGGGTCCAGCGGGCCACGGGCCTCCAGGCGGGTGGCGAAGGCGCGGCCGGGGCCGCGTCGGAAGGAGTGCCCGCCGCGCTCCCTACTCACCTCGACCTCGACACCCGCCGCACTACCGCCGCGGTTGCATCCATGGATGCCGGGCATCTCGAGGGCGGCACGTGACGGTCACCGACGCACCCCGGATCATCAGCGCCCGCCTGGGAAAGCCCCGGTCCTGGACCCTGGAGACCTATCTTGCCTACGGCGGCTATCGCGGGCTGCGCGCCGCCCTGGCCATGACCCCGCAACAGATCCACGACCATGTCAACGTGGCCAATATCCTCGGACGTGGCGGCGCCGGGTTCGAGGCCGGTCGCAAGTGGGGCATGCTCCGCAAGGCCGAGCCCCTCTACCTGACCATAAATGGTGATGAGAGCGAGCCGGCCACCTTCAAGGACCAC
>PMHU01000256.1 GCA_003156795.1 Acidimicrobiaceae bacterium | reverse complement strand
ATCAGCCAGAGCTTCAGCGCCACGGAGCAGACCCTCCCCGGCGGCCTGCCCTTCCTTTTGCCATTGCGTGCCTCGTTCATCGACGCCTTCTTACATGGCGTTACCGTTTTGGCCTCATCGGGCGACGACGGGTCCACGGAGCCGCTCAACCAGGCGGGAACGACGCTGTCCGACGCCCCTGTAACCACCTGGCCTCCGAGCGACCCGCTGGTCACCGGGGTNNCAACTCCACCTCGATGCCTCTGGGGCTCACACCGCCCCCGACAACGTGTGGAATGACGGCTACAGCCGCCATCTTGACCAGACCTTCTTCGGCAACTCGGGGCCGGACGCGGTCGCCAGCGGTGGGGGGCTCTCGGTCGACTTCCCCCGACCCTGGTACCAGCGCTACGTGACCGGGGTGGTAGGAACAGCGAGAGGCGTCCCCGACGTCTCCATGAGCGCAGCTTGCAACGGTGCCGTCGACCTGTACGAGAGCTTCCCGGGGGTGACGAAGGGTTGGTACTTGAGCTGCGGGACCAGCGAGTCCTCGCCGCTGTTCGCCGGTATCGTGGCGCTCGCCGATCAGGTCGCCGGCCACCCGCTCGGTCTGATCAACCCGGCGCTCTACGACCTGTCGGCTGAGGACGCCCCCGGCATCACAGACATCACGAGTGGCAACAACACCGTGTCGTTCGTCCAGGGTAAGGCCGTCGTTACCGTCCCCGGATTCCGAGCCCGGCCGGGCTACGACCTGGCGTCAGGCGTAGGAACGGTCGACGCGGCCCGCTTCGTTCCCGAGTTGGTCAAGGCGGTGACCCGCAGGTCCCCAGGGTGCGCCGGGACCGGCGACGGGCAGAACAACGGCTGCTGCGTGGGCCAGGGCCAAAGCAGCGACTGCTGCAACAGCCAGGGTCAGGGCGCCAGCAGCGCATGCTGCAGCATCCAGGGACAAGGAGGCGACAGCGACTGCGTCGCGCCCGGTCACGGCCCGGGCGACGGCAACGGTCAGGGCAGCGGCGCCGGCGCCGGCATCGTCAACGGACCGGGCAGCAGCGCCCAGCGGGCCGCCGGGTCGAGCGGAAACTCCCACCCGGCATCGGATCCGTCGCCGCCGAACGTTGACGGCTCGATGGCTGCGGGCGAACCGTCGACGGAGGCAGTTACCACGCAACTTTCGAGCCCTGGCGGGGCCAGCGCGGTTACGGGACCGGGCATGCCGATCGGGCTGCCGATCGGGCTGGTCGTACCCGGGGGGTTCTACTTGGCGCCGCCCGCCGCGGTCGACCAGTTCCTCAGGCAAAACGGCCCCGAGACCGGCGGCTTCTGACTTCTCCCGCCTAAGTGCCGGTCGCGATGGCAGGGACGAGATGCTCGTGCATCGACCAGCTGTTTCGACCGGAGCGTTTGGTTTGGTAGAGGGCGTGGTCGGCCAGGGCCAGCGTTTCGATGAGGCTCATGTCGCCGTCTGATCGGGCGGCTCCGACGCTGACCGTGACTGCGACTGCCGCGTTCGGACAGGCGATGGCAGAGTCGCTGACGGCCCCAGCGATCCGTTCTGCGATCTCGCACAACGTCGACTCCGGGCATGACGGCAACAGGACCGCGAGCTCGTCACCGCCATAGCGGGCGACGACATCGCTGTCCCGTATGGAGTCGCATATCCGAGCCGTTACCTGCTGTAGGACGGAGTCGCCAACGGCGTGCCCGTAGGAGTCGTTGATGCTCTTGAAATGATCGATGTCGATCATCAAGAGTCCTACCGGATCGGACGACCTGCGAGAGGCTTCGAATGCCAGCAGGCCGGATGCAAAGAACTGGGCCCGGTTGGCGACGCCGGTGAGGTGGTCGGTCTCGGCTGCGTGTCGCAACTCGGTCATGAGCCGCCGGTTCTCCTGGATGGTGGCGAGTTGGCGCATCGCCACGATGGCCGTCAGGACGGCCACTCCCACGATCAGCTCTATGAGGCTGTTCGAAAGCTGCTGCACACTGACGATGATGAGGAGAGTCAATGCGCCTGCAACGGCCAGGTAAGGCAGGCGGGACACCTGACGGCTTGTTCGGAGGATGTCGATTCGGCCGGCTAGGTTCTTCGTCGACGACCGACCCGCAAAATGGGCGGAGACGATGGTGAGGGCCTGGCCGACCATCCACAAGGAGTTGACCCAGCTGCTGTCGGTGTACGTTCCGTCCAGCGACATTCGGGAAGATATGACGTCGGCCACCACGAAGATGGCCAGGCCGATGCTGAGCGTTACCAGCGGGCTGTCGATGCCGCCCGCCGCCCGCCGAAACAGCACGACGGCGAGCGCGAACAGGACGATGCTGTCGCCGAGTGGGTATGCGACGTCGAGGATTCGGGCCAGCCAGGCCGAGCCCTGGGCCGCGTCGGCCCGAATGGTAGGACCGATGGTCAGGTACCAGATGACCAGGAAGCTTCCGATTGTCACCGTCGCCGTGTCCATGGCGAGCACGGCCCGCTCGCGAGCGGTGCGCCGGGCCGCTGGAAGCCACAGCAGGCCAGCGGCGAGGAACGGGTAATAGCTCAGGTAGCCGATGTCCGCGACGGATGGATAGGGCCGGCTGCCGCGAACTGCGTCGAAGTAGAACCATCCCAGGTCGCCCGCCCAATAGCAAAGGTAGGAGACCGCGATCAGCTTCCAGGCCTGTGCGGTCCGTCGATCCCTTCTTTGACGACGGCTCGCTCGCCAGCTGAAGAGCGCAGCGACCAAGCTCATGGGCAGGAAGGCGGCGTCGCTGATGACCGCGGCATCCGCCGGTCCTCCCCAGCGGCCGACCAGCCAGGCGCAGAACGCCAACACGTAAAGGGCCGTCAAGATCACTGGCAAGCCGGCTGTGGCCGAGCCGGCGACCGCGCGCCGACCGGCGCGCCACCCCAGGCGTATGGGTTCCACACCGCCTAATCGGCCGAATCAAACCTCGACTTGACCCAAGTGATGGGAGCGCGCCCCTTCTTTGGCTTGAGATGAGGCAGGTAGTGCACTTTAAGGCAGATACAGGATAATCAGCGCGAATACGGCCAATCAAAACGTGTTGCTGTAAAGGGCGACCGAACCGGCACCGATGGATTTCGTCATGCGGATCCGCCCTCATCTCCACAGAGCTCCGTCGACGGCCTCCCTGTCCCGATCTGTCGACCGAAAGTCGGACGCTTACGCGAAACCGCGAATGATGAACTTCAGTGGCGTCGTCGTCGGGATGACGGGAGTCGCCCTGCTCGGGTCCGCCACCTTGATCGGATCTGGGGCGGGGACTACCGCAGCCGGGACGACGGTCCCGGCTGCGGTGAATCTGTCGGCCCTCTACCCGCTCGCCCCGCTCGCCCCCAAGCCCCGTGTAGCTGCATCGAAGCCGGCCCCCCACCGGATGCGGCTGTCGCCGGTGCCACCGGCCAGCCGCCGACCCCGCGCCATGGCCGCCGAGACGTTGGCGATGCCCTCCGGGCTCCAGCCGCACACGGCCACGCCCAGGCGGGCCGTGTTCACGCCGCCGCCCACCAGCCCGCCGACCACTGCGCCGCCTGCGCCTCCGCCCACTACGGTCCCGGCCCCGCATCCCACCCCCAACCCATCCTCTTCCCTTGCCCCGTCTCAGGCCTTCGATGACACCTGCTTCGTCGCTTCCGTCAACGTCTCGGCCTGCGACAGCGCCGCCCTGGCCGACATCGATCAAGCCCGGGCCGATGAAGGGATCGGGCCCATGGAGCTGCCGGGCAACTTCTACAGCCTGAGCACAGAAGGTCAGCTGATCGCAGTTGCAAACGCCGAGCGCGCCGGGCGGGGCCTGCCCGCCATGA
>PMHU01000285.1 GCA_003156795.1 Acidimicrobiaceae bacterium | reverse complement strand
CTCGGCCTTCGATTCCGTCGCCGGCAAAGGCGCCGGCTCCGCCGACGGGGCCGCGGCCGACGCCACGTCGCCGTCAGATATGACAGCCAAGCGGGTCCCGACGTCCACGGTGTCACCTTCGGCTACGAGGATCTCGCTCAGCACGCCGGAAACGGGCGACGGGACTTCGGAATCCACCTTGTCCGTGGAGACTTCGAAGAGGACGTCGTCCTCGGCGACGGGATCTCCGACCTGCTTGAGCCATTTGGTGATGGTGCCTTCNNTGTCGGTCGACACCTCGAAGAGCACCTCGTCTTCGGCGATGGTGTCGCCGACCTGTTTCATCCAACGGGTGATGGTGCCCTCGGTCACCGTCTCTCCGAGCTGCGGCATCGTGATGTCAGCCAACGTGCAGACCTCTTCCGGTCAGGGCGAGCATGGTCTCGCCGAAGGTCTCCGACAGGGTGGGGTGGGGCTGGATGTAATGGGCCACCTCCTGCGGGGTGGCCTCCCAGTTGACCGAGAGGTATCCCTGGCCCAGCTGTTCGGTCACCCACGGCCCCACCATGTGAACTCCGAGGATTCGCCCGGCCTTGCCGTCCGGCCCCTTCTCGCAAATGACCTTCACGACCCCCTCGGGCTCTCCGACGATGAGGGCCCGTCCGTTGCCGCCGTAGGGGTCCTTCTTGGTGACCACGTCGAAGCCAGCCTCGCGGGCCGCCTCCTCCGACAGGCCTGCAAACGCCACTTCGGGGTGGCAGTAGATGCACCAGGGAACTTTGGAGTAGTCGACGGGAACTACCGAGTCGCCGAGGATCTGGTCGATGATCACGACCGCCTCCGCGAAGCCGACGTGGGCGAGGGCGGGAGTGTCGACCAGGTCGCCGGCCGCGAACACACCCGGCTCACCGGTGCGCATGTATTCGTCCACTTCGACGAAACCGCGCTCGTCGACCCGCACCTTGGTTCCGTCCAAGCCCAGATTGTTGGAGAGGGCGCGTCTGCCGACCGACATGACGACGGCGTCCACCGTGACCTGCTCGCCGTCGCCGAAGGCCACGGTCGTCGACGTACCGTCGGGGCTCGGCGTGTGACCCTTGACCATCGCCCCGGTGCGCACCTCGATTCCACGCTTCTTGAAGGAGCGGAGCACCACGTCGGCGACGTCCTTGTCACACCCCGGCAGGATCTTCGGCAGCGCTTCCAGGATGGTCACCTGCGAGCCCAGGTCCGACAGCATCGACGCGAACTCGCAACCGATGGCCCCACCACCGACGACGACTGCCGACGCCGGAAGCCGCTCCAAGTCGAGCACCTCGTCGGAAGTAAGGACCAACTTGCCGTCGACACCGAAACCGGGGAGGGTGCGTGGCACCGAGCCCGACGCCAAAATGACGTGGTCGCCGACGAGCTCGGTGCCGTCGTCGACCCGCACCACGTGATCGGCGCCCAGGGAACCGGTCCCTATAAACGTGGTCACCTTGCGCTTCTTCATCAGGCCTTGCAGGCCCTTCCATAACTGCTCGACGACCTTCTGCTTGCGCGCTTGGGACTGGGCGAACTCGACGGTCGGGGCGTCGACGGCAATTCCGAACTCTTTGGCGCCGATCACCGTGCGGTACACCGACGCCGTCTCGAGAAACTCCTTGGCCGGGATGCACCCTCGGTGCAGGCAGGTGCCGCCAACCTTCTCCTTTTCGACCACGGCGATGTTGAGCCCGGCCAGCCCGCCGCGCAAGGCCGCCGCGTACCCGGCTGGACCGCCACCAATGATCACGACATCGAACTGCTGGGCCGTGGGGACCACCTCCTATGACGCCGTGCCCAATCTAGGCCGTCGCGGGCGGGTCACGGACGGGACCCAGGCCGGCTGGGTTAGGCTCAGGGCGTACGACAAGACGCAGGGGAGCTCGGCCAGGGTCATCCGACCCTCACCGGGCTGAGAGGCCGGCTGGGTGGTCGGCGACCCTCATGATCCACCGGCCCGGTAACGCGAGCCAGGGAGCGCAGTTGACATGGACGCAGCCAGGCATGCATCCGACGAGTTGGTGATAGCCGGCCGAACTTTCGGTTCGCGGTTGTTTCTCGGAACCGGAAAGTTTCCCTCGAACCAGTCCCTTCGCGACGCCATCGAAGCGAGCGGGACCGAGTTGGTCACGGTGGCCTTGCGGCGAATTGACCCGACCGCGACCGACGACATCCTCGCCGCCATCCCGGATGGGGTTCTGCTCCTGACCAACACTTCCGGTGCGGTCGACGCCGGCGAGGCGGTGCGGCTCGGCCGTCTGGCTCGGGCGGCCGGATTGCCGGAGTGGATCAAGCTCGAAGTCACGCCCGATCCCCGCTACCTCCTCCCCGACCCGGTGGAGACGCTCAAAGCCGCCCAGCTGCTGTGCGCCGAGGGCTTCACGGTGCTGCCCTACTGCCCGGCCGATCCCGTCTTGTGCAAGCACCTCGAGGAAGCGGGCTGCGCCACCGTGATGCCCTTGGGCTCGTGGATCGGCTCGAATCAGGGGCTGCGAACCAGGGCCGCCCTCGAGATCATCGTCGAGCAGGCGACGGTTCCCGTGGTGGTCGACGCCGGGATCGGCGCCCCCAGCCACGCTTCGGAGGCGATGGAGATCGGCGCCGACGCGGTCCTCGTCAACACCGCCATCGGCACGGCCCGCGACCCGGGCGCCATGGCTCGGGCCTTCCGGCTGGCCGTGGAAGCGGGTCGGGCCGGCTGGAAAGCCGGGCTGCCGGGAGTCCAGACGGCGGCGGCCGCTTCGTCGCCGCTGACCGGGTTCCTTTCGTGACGGCAACACCAGTAGTGCTGGAATCGAGGCCCGACCAGGTCCCGGAGGGATCCGCCGCCGCCGTCGTCGTCGGGACCGACGTGGCTGGTCTGCGACGACTGGTCGAGGGCGCCACGTCCGCCGACGTGGACCGAGCCCTAGGTCGGGCCCACCCTGATCTCGACGACTTCGCGGTCCTGTTGTCGCCGGCTGCGGCGGGGCGACTCGAAGACCTGGCGGGCGCCGCCCAACGGATCACGCGGGCTCGATTCGGCGCGACCGTCCGTCTTTTTTCACCTTTGTACTTGTCCAACGAATGCGTGTCGACGTGTACGTACTGCGGCTTCTCGGCCGGCAACGACATAGCCCGCCGCACGCTTTCCCTCTCCGAAGTACGGGCCGAAGCCCTCGAACTTCACCGGCGGGGCTTCCGGCACATCCTCTTGGTGTCGGGCGAGCACGCTCGGATCGTGAGCAAGGACTATCTCGAGGCGTGCGTGGCGACCGTGGCTCCCGAGTTCGCTCAAGTCAGCGTCGAAGTCCAGGTTTGGGACACGGCAACCTACCGGCGCCTGGCCGCCGCGGGCTGCGACGGGGTCGTCGTCTACCAGGAGTCCTACGACCCGGTCACTTACGCCGCCGTCCACCTCAAAGGCAAG
Organism: Acidimicrobiaceae bacterium; assembly: GCA_003156795.1. GTDB lineage: Bacteria > Actinomycetota > Acidimicrobiia > Acidimicrobiales > Palsa-688 > PALSA-688. The sequence continues at coordinate 9,534 of PMHU01000285.1, read as the reverse complement.
AAGCGCAACTACGCCTGGCGCCTGGCCGCGCCCGACCGGGCTGCGGAGGCAGGAATGCGCCGGTTGGGAATCGGCACCCTGCTCGGTCTGCACCCCGACTGGCGATCGGAGGCCATCGCCTTGACCGCCCACGCCCGGGCGCTGGTCAAGCGTTGGTGGCGTTGCGAAGTGCAGGTCGCCCTGCCCCGCCTGCGGCCCGCCGCGGGCGGGTTCGAGCCGCTCGATCCGGTGTCGGACGCCGCGTTCGTCCAGATCCTCTGCGCCCTGCGAATCGTCCTTCCCGACGTTGGGATCAGCCTCTCGACGCGTGAGCCGGCAACCTTGCGCGACGCCCTGGTTCCTCTCGGGGTGACGACCATGTCGGCCGGGTCGCACACCGAACCGGGCGGCTACGCCGAGGCGAGCGAGGCCGAACCTCAGTTTTCGATCTCGGATACCCGCAGCCCCGGCGAAGTCGCCGATGCCCTGCGGTCCGCCGGGTACGATCCCGTGTGGAAGGACTGGCAGCGGGCCTGACGCGCCGGTACCTAACATGACCGCCATGAAGAACCCCGCCCCCACACAGACCGTCGCGACCGAGCAGGTCGAGGTCACCTCCGACGAGCAGCTGGTCGAAGAGGACCTCCTCGTCGAGGAGATCTCGATCGACGGAATGTGCGGCGTCTACTGAGGTCATGCCCTTGACCACAGCCAGCCGGGCCGCGGACGCTCCTCCCGCCCCGACCCCGCCTGCGCCCGCTTCGTTCGACGCTTCGGCCCGGTACCGGCTCGATCCCCAGGTCGCCCTGCGCCCGGAACCGTTCGGCGCCCTGGCGTACCACTACGGCAGCCGGCGCCTCACGTTTCTACGATCGGAGCTCTTGGCCGAAGTAGTCCGCCAGCTCGGAGAACACGAGTCGGTCGAAGTCGCCCTGGCGGCGACCGTCCCTGAACCTGATCGGCCCGCTTACCGGCGGGCCTTGGCCTCCCTCGCCGATTCGAGGTTCATCGTTGCCTTCTGAGCCCGCCACCGCGACCCGGCCGGGGCTGACCGAACAGCTCAAGGGAGGCCTCGACGCCCCGATCTGCCTGACGTGGGAGATCACTTACGGATGCAACCTGGCGTGCATCCACTGCTTGTCTTCGTCGGGACGGCGCGACCCGAGGGAGCTGTCGACAGACGAAGCCATTGCGGTCATCGACGAGCTGCACGACCTGCAGGTGTTCTACGTCAACATCGGCGGGGGCGAGCCGACCATCAGGCCCGACTTCTACGACCTGATCCAGTACTCGGTGTCACGCGGCGTCGGAGTCAAGTTCTCCACCAACGGCTCGACCATCAACGCCGAGCGGGCGGCCCGGCTGGCGGGGATGGACTACGTGGACGTTCAGATCTCGATCGACGGCGCCGACGCCGAAACCAATGACGCGGTGCGGGGAACCGGTAGCTACGCGGCCGCCCGCCAGGCCATGGACCACCTGGCCCACGCCGGGTTCGGTCCGTTCAAGATCAGCGTGGTGATGACCCGCCACAATGTCGAACAGCTGCCTGCTCTCGAAGCCCTCGCCGACGGGTACGGAGCGCAGCTCCGGCTGACCCGCTTGCGCCCGAGCGGCCGGGGCGCCGAGACGTGGGGTCAGCTGCACCCGACCCAGGATCAGCAGGTGGCGCTGTACCGGTGGCTGATCGACCGGCCCGGGGTCCTGACCGGCGATTCCTTCTTCCACCTCTCGGCCCTCGGCGAAGCCCTGCCCGGACTTAACTTGTGCGGGGCCGGCCGCGTGGTCTGTCTAATCGACCCGGTGGGCGACGTGTACGCCTGTCCGTTCGTGCTCCATCCGGAGTTCAGGGCCGGCAGCGTCCGGGACCCGGGCGGCTTCGCCCAGGTCTGGCGCCACTCCGAGCTGTTCATCGAATTGCGCCAACCCGCCGCGGCCGGGGCGTGCGCCTCGTGCGGTTCGTACGACGCCTGCCAGGGCGGGTGCATGGCAGCCAAGTTCTTTACCGGGCTTCCGCTGGACGGCCCGGACCCGGAGTGCGTGCTGGGCCACGGCGAGCAGATGCTGGCCGGGGTGGCAGCCGGCGCGGCGCCCTCGCCCGGGCCCGGGCACTCGGTCCCGGTGACCTTGAGTGCCCGCCGCCGCTGAGGCCGCCGCCGAGCGGCTGGCCAGCATGACCTGGCCGGAAGTGGCCGGCCGCTGCGCGGCGACCGTGCTGGCCGTGCCCGTCGGCTCGACCGAACAGCACGGGCCTCACCTCCCGCTCTCCACCGACACCGACATTGCGGTCGCCCTGGCCGACCTGCTTTCCGTCGCCCGGGCCGATGTCGTGGTGGCGCCAGCCGTGGCCTACGGTTCGTGCGGCGAGCACGCCGGCTTCCCGGGGACGCTGTCGATCGGCCAGGACGCTTTGGAGTTGCTCCTCGTGGAGCTCGGACGCTCCGCCGACGCCTTCGCCGGCGTCGTGTACGTGTCGGCCCACGGGGGAAACGCCGAGGCCCTGGCCAGAGCGGTGGCGCGTCTGCGCAGCGAGGGCCGCCGAGTCTCGGCTTGGTCGCCCGGACGGATCGTTCACGACGGCTCCGCTACGGAGGCGCCAGGGCCGACCGGGGTGACAGGGCCGACGGGGGTGACAGGGCCGGCCCGGCGCGACGCCCACGCCGGATTCACCGAGACCTCCGTGTTGATGGCTTTGTCGCCCGACTCGATTCGCCACGACGCAGCCGAGCCGGGTGCGACCGACCCGATCGACCAGATCATGCCCGCGCTGCGCAGCCGGGGCGTGGCTGCGGTATCACCAAACGGGGTGCTCGGTGATCCGACCGGGGCATCTCAGGCGGCCGGCCGGCAGCTGATCGACGCCTGGTTCACGGACCTCCTGGCGACCGTCGAGGGATGGCCGTGAGCGAGCCCGTCGAAGAGCGGGTTGCCATCATCACCGGCGCAGCCCGGGGCATCGGCGCCGCCACCGCCAAACGGCTGGCGGCCTCGGGCTGGCGGTTGGTGCTCGTCGACCGCTGTGAGGACGACCCCGATCTCGGTTATGCGCTGGCGACGCCCGACGACCTGAAGGCCACGGTCGAGGCCTGCGGCGGGCCGCAACGGGCCGAAGGCGTGATCGCCGACGTCCGCGACCAGGACGCCTTGGACGCCGCGACCGTCCTGGCGGTGGAGCGCTTCGGCGGCCTGGACGCGGCCCTGGCCATCGCGGGGTGCATCGGTGGCGGCATGGAAGCGTGGAAGACGCCCGACCCCCTGTGGTCGGCCCTCCTCACCATCAACTTGGAAGGGGCGTGGCGACTGGCCAAGGCCGCGGTACCTGCGCTCCTGGAGAGGCCGGCCCCCCGGCAAGGCCGCTACGTGGCGGTGTCGTCGGCGGCCGGATCGGTGGGCATCTACATGCTGGCGGCGTACAGCGCAGCCAAGCACGGCGTGATCGGCCTGGTCCGCAGCATGGCGGCGGAGCTCGGTGAGTACGGGATAACGGCCAACGTCGTCTCCCCCGGGTCCACCAGCACGGCCATGCTCGACGCCAGCGCGAGCGTCTACGGCCTCGACAGTCCCAGCCTTTTCGCCGACCGCCACCTGCTCCACCGTCTCTTGGCCGCAGACGAGCCTGCGGCTCTCATCGCCTGGCTGTGCGGACCCGACAGCAGCGGCATCACCGGCGCCGTCCTCCCCGTCGACGCCGGCATGACCGCCAGATAGCCCAAGGGACAGAACCAGGTCGTGCTGCCGGCCGGCTTCGGACTCGAGCTCGATCCGGCCGTGCGCAGGCCCCGACACGAAGTTCTCGTGGGCGGCGCACCCATCCGGGTCCTTCGCCTCAGCGCAGCCGGGGCGGCCATGGTGGACTCCTGGGCCGAAGGCGGCCCCGTCGGTCGAGGCCCCGGGGCCCAGGCTCTGGCCGGTCGGCTCCTCGATGGCGGCCTGGCCCACCCTCGCCCCGGCGCCGCCGCTCACCCGGGACCGCACGACGTCACCGTCGTGGTGCCCGTCCGCGACGACCAGTCCGGCCTGTCCGCCACCCTCGCCGCCGTTGGGAAGGTGGGCGCCGTGGTCGTCGTCGACGACGGATCGGTCCGCCCCATCACCGCCGACCAGGCTCCCGGGGCGACCCTCATCGGCCGCCGCACCGCAGGGGGGCCGGCCGCGGCCCGCAACGCCGGATGGCGGATGGCGGCCACCGAAATCGTGCTGTTCCTGGACGCCGACTGCGCGCCGGCTCCCGGCTGCCTGGCCACCCTCCTCCCCCACTTCGCCGACCCTCAGCTGGCCGCGGTGGCGCCGAGGGTCCAGGCCGGCGCCGGCGGCGCAACGCCGGCCTGGCTGGCGGCTTACGAGAAGCTCCGGTCCCCGCTGGACCTCGGGCTCCACGAGGCGCCGGTCCGGCCGGGCAGCGCCGTCCCCTACGTCCCGACGGCCGCTTTGGCCCTGCGCCGGGAAGCGCTCGAACAAACGGGCGGCTTCGACGAGGCGCTGCGCTTCGGCGAGGACGTCGACCTGGTTTGGAGGCTGGGAAAAAGAGGATGGCGGGTTCGCTACGACCCGTCCGCTTCGGTCACCCACCCCGCTCGCCCGTCGGCAAGCCGTTGGCTGGCCCAGCGGTATCAATACGGCCGCGCCGCCGCCCCCCTCGCCGCCCGCCACGGGCGCGACGTGGCCCCCGTGGCGTCTAACCCTTGGAGCGCGGCGGCATGGGGCTTGGCGGCAGCCGGGCACCCAGCTGCCGCAGCTGCTGTCACGGTGGGAACCAGCGCGGTCCTGGCCCGCCGGGCCGGGTCGGATCTGGTCACCGCGAGGACCCTCGCCGGCCTGGCGCTGACCGGCGACGTGCGGGCGGGCCCGGCCCTGGCCGAAGCGGTGCGCCGAGCCTGGCTCCCCCCCGCCCTGATCCTGGCCGCCACGAGCAGCCGGAAAGGTCGATCGTCGGCGTGGCCGGCGTTGGTGGCCGCCCTGACGGTGCCCGCCGCCGCCGAGTGGATGACGGGCCGGGTCGATGCCAGCCTGCCCCGTGGACGCCCGCCCTCCGGCGACTTGCCCGGCGACCACCCGGGCCCGCCTGACCTGGGCCTGGTGACGTGGGTGGCCCTTCGACTGGCCGACGACCTGGCGTATCAGGCCGGCGTCTGGTCGGGGGCTTTGACGGCTCGTTCGGCCGGCGCCCTGCTGCCCCGCTTCTAAGGGCTGGACACGAAGCAACTTGACGCAATTCGTCTGCATAAGGGCTGGTCATGGACGAGGACATGTTCCAAGTTGCTTCGTGTCCAGCCCTAGCCCTAGGCCTTGGTCACCGCCACCAGGTCTTCCAGCCCTTCGTCGAGGTAGGCGAGCATGCGCTGCAAATGGGGGACGGTGCGCCGACAGCCGGTCAGGCCGAAGTCGAGGCTGCCGTTGTAGCTGGTCATGGTGATGTTGAGGGCCTGGCCGTCCATGGGGATCGACAACGGGTACACGCCCTCCAGCTCGGCCCCGTTCCAATAGAGAGCCTCTTTGGGGCCCGGGACGTTGGAAATGACCACGTTGTACGCGGGCGAAGCCAGCCGGCGCGCACCCGGCAGGGAGCCGAGCAGCATCGGGGCCAGGGCGATGGCGCTGGCGAGCGTGGCCTGCGTCGGGGTCATCGATCGCAACGACTTCTTGCCCTCCTCCATCGAGTCGCGTATGGCGGACAGGCGGTCGGCCGGATCGGACACGTCCGTAGCCAGGTTGCACAGGATCGCCCCTACCGCGTTGCCACCGACCGCGGCGCCCGCCTGGCGCAGCGATACCGGGATCATGGCCACGAGCGGATCATCCGGGAGGGCACCGAGCGATTCCAGGTACTGGCGCAGGGCCGCGCTGCACATGGCCAGGATGACGTCGTTGAGGGTGGTGTCGCTGGCCTTGGCTACCGCCCGCACCTTGGCCAACGGCCACGACTGGGCCGCGAACCGCCTGGCCCCGGTGATGGGAACGTTGAAGATGGTCTTCGGCGCCGAGGAAGGAAGGTAGGAGCTCTGGTCCATAAGGGCCCGAAGGGCGGCTCTGCCGGCCATCGGTCCCAGCGCCGCTATTTCGGAAGTGGTCCGCAGCGCGGCCATGGGCACACCGGTGAGGCTCTGCAAGCTCCTGGAGGTGGAAGGCTGGTGTCGCTCCGTCGACGTCTCCCACGGCATGGGAACGCCCCGAGCGTCGGAATCGGGGCTGAGGCTGTTCTGCAGGAGGCGCAAGGCGGACACGCCATCGACCAGGGAGTGGTGGATCTTGGTGTAGACCGCGAACCTCTCCCCCTCCAAGCCCTCGATCAGGTGGGCCTCCCATAGAGGGCGGTGGCGGTCGAGCAAGGTCCCGTGCAACCGCGATGCCAGCGCGAGGAGCTCTCGCACCCGGCCCGGACGAGGCAACGCGGAGTGGCGGATGTGATGCTCGAGGTCGATCTCGTGGTCGATCTGCCAGCTCCAAGCACCCATGCTCGACGGCGAGCGATGGGCCTTCCTTTGGAAAAGCGGCGTGATCCGATCCGAGTGGATCATCTCGGCGTAGAGAGAAGGCAGCCAATCCTGGTCCGCGCCCGGCGGGAGCTTCAGGAGCTGCAGGCCGCCCACGTGCATGGGCTGCTCGCGACGCTCGGTCATCAGAAAGATGGCGTCGGTGATCGGCATCGGAGACATCGGCGTCCCTTTTCCCCCGGTCTATTAGGGCCCTTCCGGCCTGCCCTCCGCCACCAATGCGGCGGCCAGGCCGACGTAGCCGGCCGGAGTTAGAGCGAGGAGCCTAGTGCGGGCCTCCTCGGGCAGGCCCAGGCCCTCGATGAACAGCCGGACGTCGCCGGCCGCGATGACGTGGCCTCGAGTCAGGGCCTTGAGCTGCTCGTACGGCTCGGGCAGTCCGTAGCGCCGCATGACGGTTTGGATGGCCTCGGCCAGGACCTCCCAATGCTGGTCGAGCTCGGCCCGCATGACCTCGGCCGCGGGGGTCACCTTGGCCAGGCCGCGACGGGCGGTGGCGATCGCCAGACCGGAGTGGGCCACGGCGGTACCCATGTTGCGGATGGCGGACGAGTCCGAGAGGTCCCGCTGCATGCGAGACACCATGAGCTTGGATGCCAGGTGCTCTAGCAACGCCGACGAGATTCCCGCGTTGGCCACCGCGTTCTCGAAGTCGATCGGGTTGACCTTGTGGGGCATGGTGGAGGAGCCGACCTCGCCTTCGACGGGCGTCTGGCGCAGGTAGGACCTGCTGACGTACTCCCACATGTCCCAGCAGAAGTCGATCAGGATCGAGTTGAAGCGGGCCACGCCATGGAACACCTCAGCTAGCGCGTCGTGGGATTCGATCTGGGTGGTGAGCGGATTCCAGGCCAGCCCGAACCCTTCTACGAACCGGCGCGATATGCCGATCCAATCCACGTCCGGGTAGGCGGCTGCGTGGGCCCCGTAAGTACCGACCGCGCCGTTGAACTTGGCCAGCAAGGGAACGGACCGCACCGCCGCCAGCTGGCGCTCCCAGCGGGACGCGAACACGGCCAGCTCTTTGCCGAGAGTGGTCGGGGACGCCGGTTGTCCGTGGGTATGACTGGGCATGGGCAGGGCCGCGTGGGCCTGGGCCTGGGCCCAGACGTCGTCGACCAGCGCATCTGCGACTGGGAGCCAGCCGGTGGTCAGTCCGTCGCGGAGCATCAGCGCGTGGGACAGGTTGTTGATGTCCTCGGACGTGCACGCGAAGTGCACGAACTCGGCCCCGGAGCCGAACCCGATGGAGGCCAGCTTCTCCTTGACCAAGTACTCCACCGCTTTGACGTCGTGGTTGATTCGACCTTCGATCTCCTTGACCCGGGTCATTTCGGCCGGTCCGAAGTCGGCCACCCAGCCTCGGAGGGTGACGGCGATGTCCGGGCTGATCGACGGCAGTTCGGGTATGCCAGGTTCTGACGAGAGGGCCAGGAGCCACTCGACTTCGACGACGAAGCGCTGGCGAAACAGGGCCTCCTCGGAAAAGGCCCGGGCGAAAGGCTCCACCTGGCTGGCGTAGCGGCCGTCGAGGGGTGAAAGGGCACCGGCATTCACGCATTCGATGGTAGCGGTGACCACTACCGTCCCCCGGGGGCCGCTCGGGCGGGACGCCACCGAGAGCCGCAATACTGGACCCGGGCGGGGGGCTCGACAAGCATGGCCCGGTGGGCCGACCTGGAGAGTTCTACGACCAGGACGCCGAATCGGCGCGTCCGGGTACTTGGACGGGGCCTCTCCACGCCGGCCACGATGCTTTTNNATCCACGCCGGCCACGGGATGCTGTACGACCAGGAAGCCGCGGTCGAGAACCCTCGCCTCGACCGTTCGAGCCAGGTGTGGCGACGCCAAGCGGAGGACAGGCAGCTCGATCGCGAAATCGAGCTGCGCAGACAGCTGGATTCGGATCGGGAGCGCGACGCCCGTCGCAACCGGGCCCTGGAAGCCCTGAATTCCGAGCCCGAAGGACCGGTCCGCATCAGCTCCCGCCCGGGCCGGGCTCCCGTGAGGATCGGTTCGCGAGCCGTCGACGACGCGCCCGGCTCCGACGGGAGACCGGCCGGTTCCCGCGTATCGATCCCGTCGGATGGTGAGGGCACGGCTTCGAGGTCCCGCGTGGCCGGTCGGGCGCGTGCAGGCCCCCGCCGGCGGGGTGGTGCTCGACCGCCTTCGACCCGGCGGGCCACCGCCGTCCTGGCCGCCGGGACGTTCGCGTCCCGGCTGACCGGTTTCGCAAGGGTCCTGGCCATCGCCTACGTGCTCGGCGTCGGGTCACTGTCGGACGCCTTCAACTACGCCAACGGCGTGCCGAACATCGTCTACGACCTGCTCCTGGGCGGGATCCTGTCTGCGACGCTGATCCCGGTATTCGTGGAGCAGCTCAACGGCGAGGACCACGAGGAGGCCACCCGATCGATTTCGGCCGTTCTGTCGGCGATCGCCGCCGCCTTGGCCGTGATGACCGCTCTCCTCTGGCTCCTGGCTCCGTGGGTGATCCGGTTCTACCTGATCCTCAACTCGACGTCGACGGGTCCGGCCGAGCGGGCGTTGGCGACCCGCCTTCTTCACTACTTCGCCCCCCAAGTCTTCTTGCTCGGAGCGATCGTGGTCACCACGGCTCTGCTCAACGCCCGCCGCAGCTTCACCGCGGCGGCGTTTTCTCCGGTCCTCAACAACGCCATCGCCATCGCGGCGTTGCTCGTCACCAAGTTCGTGGCGGCCGACATCCTCACGGCCAAGCGGACCACGGCGACCACCACCGTCGACGGCTTCACCCACGACCAGCGCGCCATCTTGATCCTCGGGCTGGGTACGACGGCCGGCTATTTGGTGCAGCTCCTCGCCCAGCTTCCGGCCCTGCGGCGGGCCGGTCTCCGANNTCCGCCTGGTGTGGGACCTCCACCACCCAGCCGTGCGGAAGGTCGCCAGGCTGTCGTCCTGGCTCGTCGGGGTGGTGCTGGCCAACCAGCTGTCCCTGGCCCTGGTGATGGTGCTCGCAGGCAAGACCACGGGCGGCGTGACCGCATACAACTTCTCGTACCAGTTCTTCCAGCTTCCCTACGC
>PMHU01000237.1 GCA_003156795.1 Acidimicrobiaceae bacterium | reverse complement strand
CTGTACCCGGACCGGACCCAGTCCGACATGGCGACCCGAGGGGTGGCCAAGTGAACGCGCAGATGTCCTCGGTCGAGACGCCGGCGATGGACGTGTCGATCGCTCGGCTGGGCGAGGGGACGCCGTTGGTCTACCTGCACGACGTGCTGTTCGACCTCGTCACGCCCGAGGGTGATGCGCCCCCGCTGCTAGATACACTCGCCCGCTCGTACGAGGTCGTGGCGCCCGCTCTCCCGGGGTTCCGCGACCTCACGCAGCTCGCCGCGTTCACCGCCGTCGGTGACTACGTGCTCCTCGTCCGCGACGTGCTCACGCGGTTGGGCGTGGAACGCCCGCACCTCGTGGGCACCGGCCTCGGGGGCTGGATCGCTGCTGAGTTCGCGGTGTTCTACCCCGACGAGGTGGGCACGTTGACGCTCATCAACTCCTTCGGGCTGCGTGTCGAAGGCCATCCGACCGCTCGGTTCTTCGATGCCGCAGCGCCGAACGCGCTTGGTGGTCGTCGGGAGATCCGCGAGCTCCTGTTCCTCTCGCCCGACGACGTCCCCGCGACCGATGTGCTCCCCGACTTCCCCGACGACGCGACCAACGAACGGTTCTTCGCTCATGTGCATGCGGCCGCCCGGATCGGTTGGCAGCCGCCGGCATTCTACGAAGCTCGCCTCCTCGGACGGCTCAACCGAATTGTCGCGCCAGCCCACGTGGTGTGGGCAGCCGGCAACAGGTTGGTCGATGTGGCCCACGGGCGCGCGTTCCAGGCGGGCATCGACGACGCTGAGCTGACGATCATCGAAGGCGCTGGTCACGCCATCACGGTCGAGCAGCCCGGCGAGCTCGCACGTGCAATCGTTGGGTACCTGGACAGGAAGGACACGCCCGACCGCGCGTCGACCTCGATCGGTTCATGACCCAGGAGGACGCGGCCACCCACCGGTTGCCGCTCTCCGGCATCCGGGTGCTCGATCTCAGTAGCCGCGTGGGCGCCTACTGCGGGAAGCTGCTCGCCGACCTCGGCGCCGACGTCATCAAGGTCGAACGTCCGTCGGGTGACCCCCTCCGACGGACACCGCCGTTCGGGCCAACGCCCGCCGATGGCGAGCAAGGCCTCCTGTTCGCCTGGTACAACAACAACAAGCGGGGTATCACGCTCGACTGGGTGCGTACCGAAGCGGTGCCGCTGCTGACCGAGTTGGCGGCCGCGGCCAATGTGGTCGTCGCGTCGCCCGATGCTCGCGAGCCGCTGGCGGGATTCGACGATCCGCCGTCGCGACCCGTTTGGATGAGCGAGCGAGCGACGCTGTGCGCGATCACGCCCTACGGCCTTACGGGGCCGTGGCGCCACTGGCGGGCGACGCCGTTCACTTCTTTCGCGGCAAGCGGACAGATGCACGCCACCGGTCCTGAGGAGGGGCCGCCGGTAGCGATGCCGGGCCAGCAGCTCTACGACGAGGCGTCGACGAGGGCCGCGGCGCTCGTGCTGGCCACCATCACGAGCGGTCTCACTGCACAGACGGTCGACGTCGCCGCGCACGAGGTCGGCGCCTGGCAGTACCAGGTGATTCAAAGGTTCGCGACGTCGGGGCGGATCATGACCCGAGCGACGAACTTCGGGCCGCCGCCTGGCGGCGTCTGGCATTGCCGCGACGGCCACGTCGACATCGCCGCACACTCTGGGCACCACTGGGACGTCTTCGTGAAGCTTCTCGGGAGCCCTGAGGACCTCCAGGATCCGATCTACTGCGACCGGATGATGCGGGTGCAGCTGTTCGACCTGCTCACGATGTTCATCACTGAGCACATGGCGAACCAAAGCGCCCCGGAGTTCGTGGCCCGCGGCCAGCAGATGGGTCTGCCCTGCGCGCTACAGTACCGACCGGAGGAGTTCCTCAGAGACGAGCATCCGCGTGCACGAGGAGCATTCGTCGAGGTCGACCATCCCGAAATGGGCACCGTCACGCTGCCCGGCCCGGTCGTACGCAGCGTGCCGCCACTCGTCACTTATTGTCGGCCCGCGCCGGTTCTCGGCGAGTCAAACGCTGCGGTCTACGTCGACGAACTCGGCCACGCGCCCAGCGAGGTCGAGGAGTGGAGGGCTCGTGGGCTCATCTGAACTCGAGCAACCCGCACCGCTCGGTGGTGTGCGGGTCGTGGCCGTAGGTGCGTTCGTGGCGGGCAACGTCTGTCCGCTCGTGCTCGCCGAGTTGGGCGCCGATGTCGTGAAGGTCGAGTCGCTGAGGCGACCTGAGGCGCTTCGGTCGTACTACTCGCCGGACCACGCTCCGATCGTCGAGCCGTCAGGTGTGCGGACGACGGCGATGTTCTCGTGCCTCACGAGGAGCGTACGGAGTGTGTGCATCGAGGTCGACCAGCCCGGCGGCTCGGACACCCTCCGGTCGCTCGTGGAATCGGCGGACATCCTCATCGAGAACATGGGTCCAGGCGTGATCGAGCGGTGGGGGTGCTCGTACGAGGATCTGACAGTGCGGAACCCCCGGCTAGTCATGGTCTCGATCTCTGGTTATGGGCGGACGGGGCCTCGCGGCGACTACCGCGCCTACGGCTCGAGCATCGCCAACTACCTCGGCCTGGCGACCGTATGGGCCCCCGACCCCGTCCACTTCGACTTCGTCGCGGCGTATCACGGCGCCGTCGCAGCGATCGCCGCCCACGAACGGACGAAGCAGACAGGTGCCGGAACGTACGTCGACCTGTCGCAGGTCGAAGCCGGGACCGCGGTGATGGCGCCGGTGTACCTCGATGCACTGGTAAACGGTCGCCCGTGGTCCTTCGAGCACAACGAAGTGCCAGGCGCCGTGCTATCGACGGTCGTGCAATGCGCTGGCCATGACGCCTGGGCCGCGGTCGAGCTCGAGGACCTGGACGACCTCCGGACCCTCGCGCACCTGCTCGCGCGTCCCGAGTTCGCCGTTTCGATCATCGGCGATGCCCGGGCCCGCGCCGCGGAGGTCTGCGATGCCCTGCGGGAGTGGGCCGCACAACGCACGCCAATGCAGGTGAGCGTCGTCCTGCAGCAGGCGGGCCTGGCTGCAGCACCCGTTCAGAACACCGAGGACTTGTGGCGTGACCCCCAGCTCCGAACCCGCAACGCCTTCGTGGAAGTCGACCACCCGGACGTCGGTCTGCTCGAACAGCCGCAGTCGCCTGATCGGATGTCTATGACCCCCGGGCACGTCCGTGGGAGGTCGCGCCGCTTGGGCGAAGACACCCTCGACGTGCTCGAGGAGTGGCTCGGCATGGCGTCGACTGATGCGGAGGTGCTCCGAGCAGTCGGCGCGATCTACCAGGTTTCTGACAAGGTCCCGTAGGGATCGTCAGCCTGGGTCCGGCCTGCTCTCGACCGTCTCGAGTTCTCGTCCTTCGAACGCCTCGATCGCACGCCACAGGTCGTCCGGGATGGGTGCCGCCCTGCCCGTCTCGGGATCCACGCTGGCCATCACGACCCGCGAGGCCGCGACCGGCCGCTTCGTCGCCGCATCCCATAACAGCTCCTCGAGCACGTAGGTGCGGCGGGTTCGATGGACTGCTCGCACGCCTCGGACGAGCCGGTCGCCCCCGTGGCACTCGCCCTCGAACGAGGTCGTGATCTGCCTNNGCACCTTGCGTATCGTCGGCTGCCTCCCGTACGCCGGCGACGTACCTCTGCCAGCCGAGCGAGAGCAACCGCTGGATCTCGTAGTCCACGACGTGTGCGCCGGCGGCCTGCGTCTCGGTCGGGGCGACGAGGTCATCGGTCATCGAGAACAGAGCGGCGTCCACGCCTAGAGCGTAGGCAGCGGTCACGGCCGCGCTGCCGCCGAAGTGTCCAACTGGGCGCCTGGGGGAAGGCAGACGGTGTGCGAAAGTGGCTCGACATGGGTACCGAACTGACGGTTGTCGCCAACGGGCTCGGGTTTGTCGAAGGTCCTCGATGGCATGAGGGCCGCCTGTGGTTCTCCGACTTCTCGTCTCGGACGGTCTGTTCCGTCGACGCCGCCGGTGAGCTGCGACGCCACGCCTACGTGGCTGGCCAGCCTTCCGGGCTGGGCTTCACACCCAGTGGCGAACTCCTCGTGGTGTCCACGCACGAGGGACACATCCTTCGCGTCGACGACGGAGGAGCCACTCTCGTCGCGGACATCGGTGCGGTCTATCGGGGCGGCCTGAATGACATGACGACGGACGCACGCGGTCGCGCCTACGTCTCGGCGTTCCCCGCTCACGTCCCGGGCCAGAGGATCGGTCAGGTCCACGGTGAACCCTCCGTGCCGCTGTTCCTGGTCACCCCCGACGGGCAGGTGCAGGTGGTGGCGGAGGACCTCGCCGTCCCGAACGGCATGGCGCTCAGCAGCGATGGTTCGATGCTCGTCGTCGCCGAGACGTTGGGACGACGCCTGACCGCGTTCGATGTCGCTGGCGACGGGATGTTGAGTGGTCGTCGCACCTTCGCCGAGCTGGGGGAACGCAAGCCCGACGGGGTCTGCATGGATCCGTCCGGTGCGGTCTGGTTCGGCAGCCCATTCACCTCTGAGTTCGTCCTCGTGCGCGAAGGTGGGACTGTGCAGAGGACGATCGCCACCCCGGGCCGTTGGGCCGTGTCGTGTGCGCTCGGTGGAGATGACGGCCGGACGCTGTGGGGCGCGACGGTCGCGGTGACCCTCGACGAGTACCGCCGCGGCGGCGGGCGAGGCGCAATCGAGCTGTACCGCCTCGAGGACGCCTCCTTGGTCGAGACCTTGGCTTGGGGAGATTGGCCGTGATCGACCTCGACTTCGGTGGCCTGGGGTTCCGGCCGGGCGAGTTGGCTGTCGTGACCGGCGCCGGCAGCGGCATCGGACGTGCGACTGCGCTCATGTTGGCTCGGGCCGGCGTTACGGTCGCCGGCTGGGACATCGATGATGCCGGCCTGTCGGCGGTGGGCAAAGAGATCGACGCGATCGGGCCGGCGCCGCACCTCCTCGTCGGCGACCTGACCGATCAGGAGTTCGTCGATCGAGCGTGGCGGGACACCGCCAAGCTTGGTGAGCAGGTGCGGTACCTGGTGAACAACGCAGGGCCTCCCGCCTCGACGCAGATGACCGTGGCCGACGGTGCCCGCATCTCTATCGGTTCCTACGCCGCGGTCGCCGACGGGTTCGTGGCGACGGCTGGCGAATCGGCGGCCAGCATGACGTTCACCGCGTCGATCGCCGGCAACTTCTATGTCGGCCCGACGCCGGATTGGTATCCGGCGGCCAAGGCTGGGATCGC
>PMHU01000231.1 GCA_003156795.1 Acidimicrobiaceae bacterium | reverse complement strand
TGCCCCTTCGCGGCGTGATCGAGAATATGAGCTGGCTCACGACGCCCGACGGAGGACGTCAGAATCTCTTCGGTGATGGAGGCGGGGCCCAGCTCGCAGAGGAGCTGGGGGTGCCCCTGCTCGGGCAAGTTCCGCTCGACCCGGTCCTTCGGGTTGGCGGTGACGAAGGACGGCCCATCAGCGCCACGCACCCCGATTCGGAAGCGTCCCGAGCGTTTTCCGATATTGCTGCCGCCCTGGTGACCCGGGGCCGGGCGCGCGTGTTCCGCCCCGAACTCACCGTACGCTGACTCGAAGTATGCGATCGTCGATACGGCAGCACCAATGGACGGGCCGGGCCGCGGTGCTGGCGGCGGCGGTCTGCCTCATGGCTGCCGCTTGCTCCAGCCGCACGGCGTCTCGGAGCGCGGACGAGCAGCAGCCGCCCACTTCGACGACCTCCCAAGCGGCTGGGCCAGTCATCGCCACGCCGACCACCGCCGCTCGGGCCCCGAAGGCCGCAGGCACGACGACGACCACAGAGACGCCCAGGCCGCCGCAGCCGAGGACCACGACCACCTCAACGGTGCCCGCGGTCGCCTCCCAGGGGTTGGAGTTCGACGCGCCATCGGGCTTGGCGTTCGGGGGCCGTTATTTGTGGGTCACCAACTACAACGGCAACTCCGTCGCCGCCGTCGATCCTTCGAATGGAGCTTGGGTCGCGACCTACCGAGGCGCCGGATACGGATTCGACCGCCCCTCGGCGATCACCGATGTCGGGTCGGATCTCTTCGTCGCCGACGCGGCGGGTTTCGTCACCGAGCTCGACGCCACCAACGGCGCCGCCGTACGGACCATTCGCGGTGCCGGCTACCACTTTGCCGACCCCGTCGCGATCGCAAGCTCGCACGACACGCTCCTCGTGCTCAACGCTGGGCAGCCACCGTCGGTCACCGAAATCGACATCGCTACCGGCAAACTCATCCGAGTGGCTTCCAGTCCGGGCTTCGACGACCCGGTCGCAATGGCCGTCTGGGGCGATGACGCCTTCGTGGCCAACCAGGCGAGCAATGCCGTGACCGAGGTGGACGTATTGAACGGCGTGCAAGTCGGGGCGCCCATCACCAGCCCCGGGCATATCAGCTCCCCGGACGGGATCGCGGCCGAGGATGGATACGTGTGGGTGAGCGACAGCGCCACCAACGCGGCCACCCAGATCGACGCCGCGACCCGCCAGGTGATGAGGACTGTCAACGATGGTAGCTACGGCTTCAACACCCCTTCGGTTGCTCTCGCCTGGCCTGGTTACGTCTTCATCGCCACACCCAACGGCACCAGCCCGATGGTAACGATGGTCAACGCCGCCACCGGCGCCGGGGGCTGGAACGGATCGTCGCCGTCCTACGTCTGCAACACCAATGGGCCCTACTACTTCAGCAACATCTCGGCGATGGCGGTATCCGGCGACGACCTGTGGGTCGCCAGCCGGACCGGCGACAACTATCCAGCCCACAGCGCCGAGTACGGTTCGCTGACCGAGCTCTCGACGACGAGGTTCAACGGGCTGCTCAGGACGGTGTCGTAGCACCTCCCGTCCACCAGGATTCAGACCTTCGGCGGACGCCGCCAGGCACCATGGTCGCGAACGCTGGTTGCCGCTGCGCCCAGCGTGACCGCACCGAGGATTGCGGTCACCAGTACCAGGTCGGCGGTGGCGCCGCGGCGCAGCACGAGCTCGGCGCCGGCCACTGCACCTCCGGCCATGGCCGCCACGGCGAGAAAGCGTCGCCGCAGCGGAGGCTTCCGCCAGTTCCCGTGGCGCGCATCCGCGGCCATGCCCGTGAGCGTCATCGTGAGGACGGTAGTGGTGAGATCGGGTACCGCCAGGTGGCGCGCGGCGGCGTTCTGGATGCCCATGGCCGTGGCGAGCAGAAGGGAGAGGCTGTAGCGCCCTCCGTCCGATGCCAGGTTGGCGACCGAGGCGGCGGTGACCAAGGCCGCGCCCGACAGAGATACCTCCGCCACGCAGGCCCATAGAAGGAGCCGGGCCCGGTCGGCGTGAAAGCGGTCGGCCAGCCATCCTCCGATGGCGGCACCGACGATGAACCCGGCCAGGGCCACCAGGGACGCGCCGAGGGCGAAACCGGGGGCGCCCACCACCGCGAATCCGGCGAAGACCACATTGCCGGTCATGTTGGCGACGAAGACCCGTCCCAACCGCAGGATGCTCACGGCGTCGACCGCGCCGGTCACCACGGTCAGAGCCAGAAGCAATACAGGCAGCGGACCGTGATCTGAACTGAGCAGGACGGAGTCCCGCTTCGGGTTGTTCGGATGATCGGGTGGCGGAATCGGACGGACCTCCGAGAGCTTGTCGATCCGAATCCCGGAGGCTACTCCCGCCAGACCGAACGCCTTTTCGGGAGAGGGTGACATCCCAATTGGCTCGCCAACACGTAGAACGTAGGTAGTGGCTCACAACATTCGTCCCGGTGATCCACCCGACACTCAGCCGGGCAAGCCCATCGGCCGACGCGTGGTTCTGGGCATTCTCGGGCTCGGTGCGGTTGGAATTGTGACCGGCAAGAATGTTCAAAACGGCCTGGAAGCCGTCCTCGCACCCATCCAGCGGATCGACCCGACCGGGTTGTCGGATCTCCTGCCCGGCGACTACTTCCGCATTTACACCGTCACCGATGGGTATCCCTACGAGAGCGAAGGCGAGTACAAGCTTACGGTTGACGGGCTGGTGGACCGGCCCATGACCCTGTCTTATTCGGACCTCCTGGCGTTGCCGTCGACGAAGTTGGTCGACGACTTCCAGTGCGTGACGGGTTGGCGGGTTCCATCGGTCCACTGGCAAGGGGTGCTGTTGTCGACCTTGCTTGACCAAGCCGGCGTGCAGCCGGCCGGTAAGGCCTTGCATTTCGAGTCCTTCGACGGCGTCTATACCGAGAGCCTCACGCTGGCCGAAGCGCAGCGCCCCGACGTGATCGTCGCCTACAACATGCTCGGCGGCCCCATATCGCAGGAGCATGGCGGTCCGGTCCGGCTCTACGTGGCCCCGATGTACGGGTACAAGTCGATCAAGTGGCTGTCGAGAGTCGAGGTCGTGGACCGGGTCGAGCCCGGCTACTGGGAGACGGAAGGCAACTATTCGATCGAGGCATGGGTGGGACGAAGCAATGGCCGCAACGACCCGGCCACCTGACGGGGCCGGCCCCCGCCCCGATTCCGGGGGGGCCGGGTTTCTGCTCAGGTTCGATCAGTTGGAGCGCGTGGTGCACTGGGTCACCGCAGTCTTCTTTGGCACGCTCATCCTGACCGGAGCGGCCCTCTACCTGGCGCCGATCGGCGCCCTGGTAGGTCGCCGGGCCTTGGTCGAAGACATCCACGTATACACCGGGGTTGCGCTCCCTGTGCCCTTGCTGCTGGCCATTTCGGGCACGTGGGGGCGGGCCTTGCGGGAGGACTTGGGCCGATTCAACAGATGGTCAAAGACGGACCGCCTGTGGCTGCGCGCCCTGTTCCAAAGCGGACCGGTGCGCCGCAAGCGGATGGCTTCGCTCAAAGTGGGAAAGTTCAACGCCGGTCAGAAACTCAACGCCGCTTTCATAGCCGGAGCCGGTCTTGTCATGCTCGGGACCGGGGCGATCATGCGCTGGTACCACCCGTGGCCGCTCTCGTGGAGAACGGGTGCGACGTTCGTGCATGACTGGCTGGCCCTGGCGATCGGATTCGTGATCATCGGGCACATCGGCATGGCCCTGAGGGACCCCGACGCCCTGCGGTCGATGTTCGTGGGCACCATCAGCCGGGCGTGGGCGAAGCGACACGCCCCCGCTTGGCTGGCCGGCCGCGACCACCCAGGCGCCGACACTCCGCCCTGATCCCGGCGGTCGGCTCGGTGGGGATGTGAGCTAGGTCCGGCTCGCCGATACATCCGCCAGCGCATCGACGATGGCCGCACACGCCTCGTCCACCTCCTCGGCCGTGACCGATAGAGGAGGAGCGATGCGGAGCACGTTGGCGTGCACGCCGCCTCTACCGACGAGGACCCCCCGCCGGCGGCACGCTTCGAGGGCGGTGCTGGCCGCGGCCGGGTCGGGCAGGTTGCCGCCGGGCTGGACGAGCTCGATCGCCACCATCAGGCCTCGGCCGCGGACCTCGCCGACTTGGGCCAGCTTGTCCACCAGCGGAGCCAGCTGTCCCATCAGCTGCTCCCCCCGGGCCAAGGCGTTGGACTGCAAGTCGTGAGACATCAAGTACTCGATGTTGGCGAGGGCGCCGGCCGAAGCCAACGGGTTGCCCCCGAAAGTCGATATGGAGTTGGCGTTTACGGAGTCGATCACGCCGGATCGGCCGACGACGCCACCGAGGGCAAGTCCGTTGCCGATGCCCTTGGCGAAGGTCAGGAGGTCGGGAGTGATCCCGTGGGCCTGGTAGCCCCAGAAGTGTTCGCCGGTACGGCCCCAACCGGTCTGGACCTCGTCGGAAACGAACAGGATCCCCTGCTCGTCCAAGACCTCCTTCATGGCTCCGAAGAAGCCATCGGGGGGGATCGCGAATCCCGCCACGCCTTGGATGGGTTCTGCGATCAGGCAGGCCACGTCGCCGGAGGTGGATGTAGCGATGACATCGCGAAGGTCGGCGACGCAGGCCGCCACGAACTCGTCGTCAGGAAGGTGGCCGAACGGGCTGCGATAGCGGTACCCGCCGTGGACGTATCCGACGTTGACAGGCGAGAGGCTGGAGGACGACCAGATTCGAAGGCCGGTGGCGGCCATGCTGGCGAACGAGCGGCCGTGGTAGCTGTACCTCAAGGCCAGGATCTGGTTAGAGCGCCGGACACCACAGCAGAGCATCAGTGCTGTGTCATTGGCCTCGCTCCCGGAGTTGAGGAAGAACACCTTGGCGTCGGGTATGCCCGAGAGATTCGAGATCCGCTCGGCCAGCTCCACCATCGGCCTGATGAGGTAGAGGGTGGAGGTGTGGAGCATGCGGCCAGCCTGGGTGCGTATGGCGTCGACGACCTCGGGCACGGCGTGGCCGGTCATGGTGGTAAGGATCCCGCCGAAGAAGTCGAGGTAGGTGTGGCCTTCCCTGTCTGTAACCCGGCGGCCGTCGCCCGTCACGAGCTCGATGGGCTGGTCGTAGAACAGGTTCAGCCAGTCGGGCATCACCCGGCGGTGGCGGGCCAGCAGCTCGGCGTGTGGTCCTTGGGTGGTGCTTTCGTCGGGCACGAGCCGAGTCTGGCGCACCGTCACGGCCGTGGCAACGAACCGGTCGGGTATCGGTTCTGATGCTCGGCTCGGGCTCTCAGAGCCCTCGCCGAAACTACTTG
>PMHU01000024.1 GCA_003156795.1 Acidimicrobiaceae bacterium | reverse complement strand
GCCGAAGTCACCGCCGGCTATGGCGACACCGAAGAGCGCGTCGATTCATTTGGATGTCGCGTCGCTGGCTGTCCACCGTCACGTAATTCCCTGGCGGTTCCGTCACGGAATTCCCTCGCTGGGCGTGCTTCTGTCTAGTCGATTGGGCGTCCTCCGTCTTGTTGGTTGTTGGGGTTGAAGAGTTGTTGCAGGTCGCCGGTGAGGGCCGTGGCGGCGAAGCGTCCGAGGCCGTAGCCGACGGTCACGGCGTGTCGTCCTCGGCGGATCGTGACCGTCCAGGACCTCATTGGGGTCGGGTCGTCGGGGTCTTGGCCGATCTCGACGGCGATGTCGTTGCCATCGCTGTGGCTGGCGATGGTGGTCTCCGCGGGGTTGGCTGTGATTTGTTCGGTCCGGGGTCCGCGGTTTGCGACGCGGAGCGCGAGACGACACGCCCGTGAGCAGTAGATGGGTGGCCGACCGGTGGTCCCGCGGCGAGCGGCGACGGGATTGTCGCAGCCGGGGGTGGCGCAGACCTCGTCGGTCATGTCGGCTCGGCCGGTGTGGCACCGGGGCGTTTGTTGGGCCGGTAGGACCGGCCGTTCATGTGGATGTGGTGCGCCGAGTTCACGATGCGGTCCAGGATCGACTCGGCGACGACGGGGTTCGGGAACAGCGTGTACCAGTCCGACGCCTGGCGGTTGGCGGTGAAGATCGCCGGTTTGGAGCCTCTTTCTGTGATCAGCTCGTAGAGGTCGTCGGCCTGGGACAAGGTGAAGTCGCGCATCGCGAAGTCGTCGAGGATCAGCATCGTGGGCCGCGACCATCGGGTCAGTCGGCTCTGCCAGGACCTATCCGCGTGGCCGCCGGCGAGGTCGGCGAGGAGCCGGGATGTTTTGGTGAACGCGACGCTGTGGCCCCGCCGGCAGGCGTGATGCCCGAGCGCTTGGGCGATCATCGATTTCCCGACACCGACGGGGCCGTGGAGGATGACCGACTCGCCGGCGTCGACGAAACGCAGCGTGGCGAGGTCGCGGATGACCGCGGCGGGGATCTTCGGGTTGAACGTGAAGTCGAAGTCCTCGACGGTGGCGTTCTGCTCGAAGTGGGCCGCTTTGAGGCGGCGGTCCAGACCGGCGGCGTCTCGTCGGGTGGCCTCGTCGGCGCACAGCAACGCCAGCAGCTCGACATGTCCGAGCTGGCCGCCGGCGGCTTGGGCCAGGCGGGCCTCGAGGGTGTCGAGCATCCCGAACAGTTTCAACTGGCGCAGGCTGTCCTCCAGCTGGTGGGTCTTCACGACACCTCCCCGGCGGCGCCGCCTGTGTCGAAGAGGCGTTGGGGGCCGTGCAGGTGGGCAGGCGCCGACGGTGGCGCCTGGACGACTTCGTCGCCGTCTGTTTCGGTTCCCGCGACCAGGATCCCCCGGACGGTCTTGAGGCACGGGTCGCCCACGGTGATCGCCCGGCGGCAGGCGGCGTCGAGACGCTCGGGGCCGTGTTTGTCGGCGAGGCGGACCACGCCTTGGGCTTGACGGAGACGATACAAGGCGTTGACCTCCATGAGCACCCCGACCAGCTCCGCGACCGATGCGCCCAGCTGGGCGGCTTGGCGGCGGCACCATGCCGGGGTGGCCATGAAGAACGCCACCTTCTCGGGCGGGTAATCGGCCATGTCGGTCTGGCGGCCCCGCTCGATACGCACATGGGTCTTGATCAGCTTCCCGTCCAGGAACACCTCGACGGTCCGCGGCCCCAGGCGGGCGTCGACGGTCCGGCCGATATGGGCCCACGGCACCGAGTACAGGGCTTTGGCGACCTTGATATGGATATCGGGGCCTACTTTGGGCGTCGACCAGGCGGCCAACTCGAACGGCTCCCGGGGCAAGGCGATCAACGCCGAGAGCTCCTCGGCGTCGAAGACCACCTGCGGGGCGACACGGCCCAACGGGCGGCACGGGCGCTGGTTGGCGACGTGGCGCGACCACCGCAGGGCGTCGTCCTGCATGGCCGCCAGGGTCGCGAACTCGCCGGCCCGGCCCGCGAAGAACGAGTCCCGGCAATACGGCACATGCCTCTCAACGGTGGCCTTGTCCCGGGGTTTCAACTTCCGTGCCGGGTCTATCAGGGTCTGGTAGTGGGCGGCGAACTCGCCGAACGCCTTGTTGATCAGCGGGTCATACAAGTCCGGTTTGATGACCCCGGTCTTCAAGTTGTCGCACACGATCCGCGCCACGGCACCGCCGAAGAACTCCATTGCCAACACGTGCGCCTCGACCCACGACCCCTCGTCCATCGACAGCACTGGCCGCAGGAACAACAACCGGGAGCAGGTCAACACCAAGATGAACCCCCACACCCGGCGCATCCGGCCGGTCACCGGGTCCAGCCAGCGGCCCAACAAACCGTAATCCACCTGAGCTTCGTCGCCCGGAGGCGGCGTGTCACGCAGCACCACCACCGACTCCCGGGTCGCCTCCTCCGCGAAGTTCGCCCACACGAAGCGGCGCAACGACGACTCCGACACCGACAAACCCAGGTCGTCTCGGAGCCGCTGATGGATCGTGGAGACCGTCACCGACCCCAACCACGTCTTGATCTGCTCCCGGTGCGCCTCGATCTCCGGCCACGACGACTGGCGTCGGGTCCGGTCCACCAGATCCGGGAACCAGCCCTCCACCAACGCCGCCCACTCACCGCCCGACAAGGCCNNCCCCGCCGCGATCGCCGGGGCCAGGTACTTGCGGACCGTCTTGGGGTCCACCCCCAACGACGACGACACCTCCCCGATCCGCCGACCGGCATGCCAATGCACCAAAATTTCCACCACATCGATCACCTTGAACGCTCTCCTTGCCACTCGCTCTCCCTCGTCAGACGACGAGGTGATGGTCAACCACCAACCAGCCGAAGCGAGGGACCCCCCACCCACCAGGGAATTCCCTGACGGACAGCCAGGGAATTACGTGACGGCGGATCAGGGAATTACGTGACGGAGAAAC
>PMHU01000248.1:32939-33126 GCA_003156795.1 Acidimicrobiaceae bacterium | reverse complement strand
CCTTCGGGTGCAGAGGTGTCTGCCGTGGGTTGGAAGTAAGGAGTCGGAGGGAAGAGAACGGGGAGAGTGGTGAGAGCGGGGTTGGGGAGAGGGATGGTGGGGTGAAGGTGGACAGGCGGGGTGAGAGACGGGAGATGGGCTGGGTGCAGATGCGGGCGATGGGTTCGGGTCATTCGCTTGCCCGTCC
>PMHU01000248.1:0-32905 GCA_003156795.1 Acidimicrobiaceae bacterium | reverse complement strand
GAAGCTCATCGAGCGACACCGGATACCTCCAGAAACTGTGGTCAACACCGGAGGGCCAGCCCGCCGTCAGCGACGGCCGCGAATTGGTCCTCTCACCCTCCTCCAGGGGAGTGTCACTTCCGGGAAATGACACGGCCCCGGAGTAAGTTGGAGGACGGCGATTCACTCCCGGCGGCAGTTGAGGCCCCTGCCGACCGAGTTCGCCGGGCGGGCCTTCCTCGTCATCCCGGCTCGCTGCAACGCGGCGACATTCGAGAGGAAGGCCATGCCCTCGCCCCGACGCCACTTCGGCTCAGTCCGAAGACTTCCCTCCGCGCGTTACCAAGCCAGCTACTGGCACCTCGCGGTAAGGCACACCGCTGAGCAGACCTTCGAGACCAAGGCCGAGGCCTTGGCCTGGCTGAGCAGCGTGGAAACTGACATCCGCCGGGGCCGCTGGATAGACCCCGGTGCCGGCAAGGTCCTCTTCGGCAAGTACGTCGACGACTGGATGACCCAGCGCTACGACATCCGGCCTCGCACCCGAGAGCTCTACCGGAGTCTCATCAAATGCCACCTCAAACCGACGTTCGAGCGCGTCCCGCTCACCGCCATCACAACGGCCTCGATCCGCAGCTGGCGGGCGAAGATCGCAGCCGGCCAGCCGACCACCGCAGCCAAGGCCTACCGGCTGCTCCGGGCGGTCCTCATGACCGCAACCGCGGACGGGCTGATCCTGAGTAATCCGTGCGTCATCAAGGGCGCCGGCCTCGAGCGGGCGCCTGAGCGGAAGGTCCCGACCCTCGAGACGCTGGCAACGATCGCGGACGCGCTCGACGACCGGTACAGAGCCCTCGTCTACACCGCCGCTTTTGCCGGGCTCCGCGCCGGAGAGCTGTCAGGACTCGAACGCCGGCACGTCGACCTGGTCCACCGGACCATCACGGTCGAACAGCAAGCGCAGGTCGTCGTCGGGCGCGGCCGGGTCCTCGGGCCACCGAAGTCCGACGCCGGCCGGCGCACCGTCGCCATCCCGATCGAGTTGGCCTCCCTCCTCGACAAGCATCTGTCCACCTACGTCGACCGGGACCCGAACGCCGTCGTCTTCACTGGAGACAAGGGCGCGCCCATCACCACCCAGCACTGGTCCAAGAAGTTCCGTGAAGCAGCCGACAGCGCCGGCGCGCCCGGACTCCACTTCCACGACCTGCGCCACTTGGCCGGTACCCTCGCCGCCGCCACCGGCGCCTCCACACGAGAGCTCATGGCCCGCCTCGGCCACTCCACACCGAGAGCCAGCCTCATCTACCAACACGCCACCGAGCAGAGGGACCGCCAGATCGCCGCCGGCATCGACGCCATCCTCGAAGCCGCCAAGGAAAACAGCAGAGAACCAGCAGCGGCCATCGTCGACCTCGACACATCGCGCACGAATCGCGCACGCCAACCCAAGGACAAAGAGAAAGCGCCCCCTAAGGAGAGCGCTTTATAAGCAGTGACCTGGACTTTCCGAGAGAGCGAGCGACGGGAATCGAACCCGCGTTCTCAGCTTGGGAAGCTGATGTTCTGCCGCTGAACTACGCTCGCATTGACAGCCCGCTAAGCGTAGCTGAGCAACCCGGGCGCTCGGCTACCGTCATCAGTCGTGATCCTGTCGGACCGAACCATTCGCGAGCAGCTCGAAGCCGGGCGCATCGTCATAGACCCTTTGGATGCGGACAACATCCAGCCGTCGTCGGTGGACTTGCGGCTGGACCGGTACTTCCGGGTGTTCCGCAACCACACGATGCGCGTCATCGACGTCAAAGAGGACCAGGAGGAGCTGACCGAGCTGGTCGAAATCTCCGACGACGACGGCTTCATCCTCCACCCCGGCGAGTTCGTGCTCGGCTCGACCGCGGAGCGCGTCGCCCTTCCTGATGACTTGGTCGCCCGCCTAGAGGGCAAGAGCAGCCTGGGCCGCTTGGGTCTCCTCATCCACTCCACGGCCGGGTTCGTGGACGCCGGCTGGGACGGCTACCTGACCCTCGAGCTATCCAACGTGGCCAACCTCCCGATCACGCTGTACCCGGGCATGAAGATCGGGCAGATCAGCTTCCTTCAGATGACCACCGCAGCCGACATTCCCTATGGGTCCAGCCAGGTCGGGTCGAAGTACCAAGGCCAGCGGGGCCCTACGCCTAGCCGCTATTTCGAGAACTTCAAACCCCGCACGAGCCAGAGCTAGAGGCCTCGCCGAAACTGCTTGGGCGGCCGCAGGCCGAATCTTCACTATCACTTGGGGTGAACTAGTCGGAGCCGCGCAAGTAGCTTCGGCTCGGGCTCTAAGGCCAGCTCAGGTATCCGTGGCCTCGGCCCCGTTGCTCGGCCCCGCAAGCTCCGCCGGCCCGGCGGGTCCTGCGGTCATCGCCGGAACGACGGTTGGCGCCAAGCTCGGGGCGACGCGCTGGAACATGCTCAGCAGCTCAACCGGTATGGGGAAGATGAGCGTCGAGTTGCGCTCCGTGGCCACCTCGGCGAGTGTCTGCAAGGTCCGCAACTGCAGAGCACCGGGGCTGGCCGTGAGCCGGTCGGCGGCTTCGGAAAGTTCCTTGCTGGCCTGGAGCTCGCCGGTTGCCGCGATGATCTTGGCTCGGCGCTCGCGCTCGGCTTCGGCTTGCTTGGCCATGGCCCGGAGCAACTCGGGCGGCAGCGTGATATCTCGGATCTCCACTTGGCGGACGTCGACGCCCCATTCGGTTGTGTGCCGGGCGATCGTGGCTCGCAACTCGGAGTTGATGTCTTCCCGGTGCTCGAGGAGGCTGTCCAACTCGTAGCGGCCGATGATCGAGCGGAGGCTGGTCATGGCGATGCGCTGGCTGGCGAAGCGGAAATTGTCGACTCCGATGACGGCGCGGATCGGCTCGACCACTTGGAAGTAGATCACCGCGTCCACCTGGATGGTCACGTTGTCCTTCGTGATCACCGCTTGCGACGGGATGTCGACGACCTCGACCCTCAAGTTGACCTTGACCACGCGATCCATGATGGGGAACTTGAATATGAGCCCCGGACCCCGGGCCTCGCTGATCACCCGCCCGAACCGAAAGAACACCACGCGCTGGTACTCGGGAACGATCACAAACACGACACGAGCCAACACCAATGCTACGAAAACAGCAAATATCGCCACGCCAAAAGCGACCCAAGCGATGGTGTCGGCGCTGGTCCCGCCAGCCAACCCGAACATCGGTGCCATGGTCTGAGTATCCCGCATTTTGACGTCTATGGCACCGCCCAAAGGTCGAACTTTGGGCGCGGCGCCGGATTAGATGTAGAGTTGGGCACTACACCACGAGCGGAGGAAGAGGGGGAAGTGTAAGGCCGTGTTTCGGCCTGTCGCCGTAAGACGGGGCCGGAGTATGGTGAAGCACCTGGAGTGGGAACCCGCCACCTACTCCAGGAGAGCGGTTCCGAGATCCGCCGCTTGGGCCGCTCCGCCTGTGGCGCCCTTAGGGGCGCCACTGGTGTTTGTACGGGCCTTTCGCAGCAGTTCCACCACCTCCTCGTCCGAGGTCGGTGAGAAGTCGTGGTACCACTGGCCGATGGCGTTGAAGTGGTCCGGCGTGCGAGCGCATACCACCTGATCGGCTAGGCCCGCTAGATCGACAGCGATCGACGCCGGAGCTACCGGGGCGGCCACCACAACTCGGGCCGCTCCCGCGGCACGAGCAACCATGCACGCAACCCGGATGGTCGAGCCGGTTGCGATCCCGTCATCGACGACGACCACCGCCCTGCCTGCGATCGGTATCCGCGGCCGGTCCCCTCGGTAACACCGGGCCCGGCGGGCCAGCTCTTCATGCTCCCGCTGCTCCACCCAGGCCACGCCCTCGGGGTCGAGCCAGGTCAGCTCCGCAGTGTCAGAATTGATGACCTTCACTCCGCCTTCTCCTATGGCGCCCATGGCCAACTCAGGTTGCGAAGGGACGCCAAGCTTGCGCACGACGATTACATCCAGAGGAGCGCTCAGGGCGTCGGCCACTTCGGCGGCCACCACGACGCCGCCCCGTGGCAAGCCGAGGACGACGACCTCCGCGGCTGCCAGACCAACCAGACTTGCGGCCAGTTGACGCCCCGCGTCCGACCTGTCGGCGAAGACGATGGGAATACCTCCTTTGGTGGGTCACAGTCTCGTCCCCGGACAACCCCACAGGTACATGGGACGAGACGGCTCCTAAATTGCTCCCTCGCTGGAGAGTCGGGCGATGTCCTCCCAGCTGAAACCCACCTCTAGGAGCACTTCCTCGGTGTTCTGCCCGAGCTCTGGTGCAGTCACGCCGGGCCGCGCTGGGGTGTCGCTGAAGCGTACGGGCGAGCCCACGACCGTGACCTCGCCGGAAGGACCCGCGACCCGGGCCAGGTACCCGTTGTCCCATACGCCGGGATCGATGACGACTCCGGAGTAGTCGCGCACGGCGGCGTGGCGGATTCCGGCCTGCGTCAGCAGGCGGCACCACTCGTTGGTGGGTTTGGCCGACAAGGCCCGATCGATGAGGGGAAACAACTCGGCCTTGTCGGCTTCGGAGTAGAGCGGCTGAGCGAACCGGTCCGCCAGCTCCGGCGCGCCTATCTGTTGGTAGAAGGCGGCCCGGGCCGGGCCGAGCACTCCAACGATGGCTATCCAGCCGTCGGCCGTGGTGAACATCCCGTACAACCCGGGGATCATGGAGTTGCCCCGGTTCGCTCGTCGGGGGACCCGTTCCGTCAGCAGGAAGGCGGTGTACTCGCTGGCTTGGGCCCAGATCTGGCCGCCTACCAGCGAGGTGTCGACCCGCTGGCCCCGCCCGGTTCGGGCCCGGGCGATAAGGGCGGCGAGTATCCCGCACACCAGGTTTTGCGAAGCGACGTGGTCGGCGATGGTGGCTCCGATTGGGGTCGGCTCCCCCCCGTCGACCCCGGTCGTGCTGATGATGCCGCCGGCCGCCTGGCCGCTCAGATCGGCGCCCTCCCGTTGGGCATCGGGGCCGGCCGGTCCGAACGTCGAGCCCGCCGCGTAAATGATGCCCCGGTTGACCGCAGCCACGTCCTCGAAACCGAGGCCCCAAGCCTCCATCGTGCCCGGCTTGAAGTTGGTGATGACCACGTCGGCCGTCTCGCTCAAGCGAAGGAATACGTCCCGACCTGGAGGCGTGCGGAGATCGATGGTCACGCTCCGCTTCCCTCGGTTGCATGCAATGAAATACGCAGATCGGTGGTCTCCTGCCTCCACCGGAAGCCAGCGGCTCTGATCGCCAAAACCGGGCAACTCGACCTTGACGACGTCGGCTCCCCAATCACTCAGGGTCGCGGCGGCCTGTGGGCCTTGCACCAGCAACCCGGCCTCTAAGACCTTGACGCCATCGAGCGCCCCCACTCGTTCCTCCTTCGCTCGCCGTCGGGGGTCACCTTATGCGACCGTCCTTGACGGGGGCCACGGGCCGGCGCCGCCTAACTCGCGATGACTATGGCGATGCGCAGTCGTCTGTACCTGCGTGACGACGAGAGGAGGCCGCAGCAGGGGCCATGCCGTCCACGTTGTCGACACGCGAGACGGGACCCCCGCGAGTCTCGAGACGGTCAATGCTCTGGCTCGACTCCGGCTCGTCGCCCAAAGGCTCGGCATCGAGATGCGGGTGGTCACCGACAGTGAAGCGCTGCCTCAACTCATCCTCCTGGTCGGTCTGGAAGACGTGTTGATCTGCCTCGGGGACTTACCGGTCGAAACTGCTCGGGAGACCGAATTGCTCGAACAGGTCGGTGTCGAGGAAGTGGTGGATATGGACGATCCGTCCGCCTGAGACCTCGAGCACCTGAATGGACCAAGGTTCGTAGCGGCCCCCGGGGCCGCTGGGCCGGTACTGGCCGAACGCAGGTGAGCCGTTCGCGTCCAAGGGGACCAGACGGGAGCCCTTGCATTCGATCCCGAAACCCAGATACCAGCGGGTCAAGTCCTCTCGGCCCTGCAGCCACATCTCGTACGGGGGCATTGAGATGCTGGCGTCCTCGTGCAACAGGCTGACGAGGGCCTCTATGTCGTAGCGTTCGAACGCCTCGAGGTAATGGGCCAATAGCGTCGTGTCTATCTCCGCCCCAGCGGCCCCGGCGGCGGCCTCGAGCGTGTCGGGCTCACGCGACGCCAGGGTGGCGCGGGCCCGTTGGAGGGCGCTGTTGATGGACTGAACCGTCGTGTCCAACAGCTCGGCGACTTCGCTCGCATGCCACCCGAGCACTTCGCGGAGGATGAGCACGGCCCGCTGGCGGGCCGGCAGCGTTTGCAGCGCCGCGATGAACGCCAGCCGGATGCTGTCCCTCGTGACGGCCCGTTCGGCCGGGTCTGCGTCGGCGGAGATGACGGCTCCGTCGGGGAGCGGCTGAATCCAGGTCTGGTCGGCAAGAACCCGACTGGGAGGGGTATTACCAGGGACGGGCGCCGACAGATCCATGGGGAGGGCTCGCCGTTGCTTTCCCCGCAGCATGTCCAAGCAGACGTTGGTGGCGATGCGGTAGAGCCAAGAACGCAGGCTCGAGCGGCCTTCGAACCCGCCCAGCGCCCGCCAGGCCCGGACCATCGTCTCCTGCACGGCGTCATCCGCTTCGAAAGCGGAGCCGAGCATCCGGTAGCAGTACCCCACCAATTCCTTGCGGTGCTGCTCCAGTTCGTCTGTCGAAAGTTCGACAAACACAAGTTCGGGCATGCATTCCTCCCGCTCGATCGCCATTTGGACCTTAGCTCCCGAGTCCTCGGGCGGACAGGCGAGACCGCGGGCGCTGGGCGGGTGGGTGGTGGTGGGGGTCACGACGTATACGACTGTGCGAGCAGCCCACACTCATCGGCCGGGGATCCTGCGACCCGCGACTCTGGCCGAACGACCGGGGGCGTCCGCCTCGAGGCTCTCCCTGCAGTCGAAATTGAGCGCTCCGACTCCCGGAAAGGCAGACTGTGACCATGATCCGACTGAGTGTCTTCTACCCGACCACCGAGGGCGCGACCTTCGACCACGATTACTACCGCGACAAGCACGTCCCTCTCTGCCTCGAGACGTGGGGCCTCGACGGCGCCGAGATCGACCGAGGGCTCGACGGGCCCTACGTCGCTGCCGTCCATTTCCGCTTCGCGTCACAAGAAGCCCTCGGCGCCGCAATGGGATCCGAAGGCACCGGGGCCGTGCTCGCCGACGTCGCCAACTACACGTCGATCACCCCGGTGTTGCAGACCAGCGAGGTCGTGGCCTGAACGTATCCAAGGGCCGCAGCGCCGTCAGGTTCTATAGGTGGTACACCTGATTGATGGCAATCGAGCCTGCGATCGCGTTCCCCGGAATCAGCCCGAGGAGCTACGAGCACCCCGCTGACCGCGCTGCCACATCGGCGCTCCACGCCATTCCTCTGCTCGACCGGTTGGTGCGGAGGTTCGGTCGGTTGGGGGTCGAGGCTCGCTTCCGCCAGATGCTGCTCGGTGATTCCGTGCGTCTCGGACCCGACCAGGTCCCCGACGTGTGGGGTATGCACTTGCGGGCCGCGTCCCGCCTCGACGTCACTCCGCCTCCCCTCTTCGTCACGCAACACCCGATGGTCAACGCGCTGACCTTCGGGATGCGCTCGCCGGTGATCGTGGTCTTCTCGTCGCTGGCCGCCGATTACGAGCCCGACGAGGTCGAGTCTGTCCTGGCTCATGAGCTCGGGCACGTTATTTCCGACCACGTCACCTACTCGACCATGCTGGTCCTGCTCGCCCAGCTGCTTTCCGGGGTGTTCTCCGACATTCCCCTCGCCGGGCTCCCTGTCCGGGGGCTGTATCTCGCCCTGCTCGAGTGGAGCCGAGCGGCGGAGCTCACGTGCGACCGGGCCGCCGCTCTCGAGATCGACGACCCGATGGTCGTGTGCCGGATGCTGATGCGCATGGCCGGTGGAGCCCTGCCGGGTATGAACGTCGATGCGTTCGTCCGCCAGGCCACCGAGTACACCGAAGAGGAAGACCTCTTCGCCCGCCGGTCACGCTTCGCATCGGAGCTCGGGCGCAGCCACCCGGCGGCCGTCCGCCGGGTACGAGAACTGGTCACTTGGGTGCAATCCGGCGACTTCGACCGTATCCGCAGCGGCAGCTATATCCGGCGAGGTGAAGAGCCGCCACCCTCCGCCGAGTTCGACGCCGCTGTGCAGCACTATCGCCAGCGCTTTACGGCGATGATCGACCGGACCGTAGGTGGCGTCAACAAGCTGTCCAACCAGATCACGAGTTGGCTCCGTCGAGACACCGGGGACGACGATTCCGCCGACAACACGGCCCCAGACGACGGAGCAGAAGCCGGCGACGCGGACTAGGAGCTCGCCGGTCAGTTGTCGATGGCGAGGGCGGGAGGCTCGGTCGGGTGAACCACCGGGATCCGACGGATCGGCCGTGAGTCTCGTCGGGGTCGAAAAAGGCCCCAGTAACCGCCCTCACTTTTCCTCGCAGACCGATTAGGGTGCTCAGCGACAGTCTCAGCCTCTACGCGCCACGTTGTCGACTCTCGTAGAGGTCGACGCCGAGCAAAGACGAGGCGATCCCAAGCAGGAGCCATGGCGTCAGGAGCTCACAGCAAGAAGAGTGGCCGGGCACCCGTCCGAGGTGTGGCAGCCATTGCCATCGTGGTCGGCGTCGTCGGCCTCGTCGTGGCCGTCGCGGGTGCGACCAATGCCGTCAACCACGGCAAGCACGCACCGTCACAAGCAAAAGCCGCCCCTACGACGATCCCGCCCACGCCGATCAGCCTGCTGTCGTTCTCCCCGACGGCGAACGCGACGAACGTGGCCGCGGCCACGCCGGTCACCCTCCACTTCTCGGCGCCTTTAGCGGCCGACACCGCCCAGCCGACCATCTCCCCCTCCGTCGCGGGCTCGTGGACCACCGCCGGCTCGACCATGACGTTCACGCCCGCTGGGGGCTGGATTCCATTTACCACCGTAAAGGTGACGGTCCCGTCCGGGCTGGCCGGTGCAGCCGGCAGTGACACCACGCCGCTCGCATCGGCCGCGTCGGTGTCGTTTACCGTCGCGCCAGGGTCCACCTTGCGCCTCCAAGAGCTGCTGGCCGAGCTCGGGTACCTCCCCCTGAAGTTCACTCCCACCAGCCCAGCTCCGACCACGACGACGCCGACCACGACCGTCCCGGATACGGCTACATCGGGCCCGTCGACAGCGGGAACTTCGCCGTCGAGCTCGGGAACCCTCCCGGTCCCATCCACATCGCCATCCACGTCAACGCCGACCACGTCGACGGCGTCTTCATCTGCGGCGACGAACGCAGTGACGACGTCACCGGTGCCGGGGACCTTCTCGTGGCGGTTCCCGAATACGCCGTCCTCCCTCAAGGACCAGTGGGCGCAAGGCCTCCCCAACACCATTGACCGCGGCGCCATCATGGCGTTCCAATCCGCCCACGGACTGGCCACGGACGGGGTGGCCGGCCCTGACGTGTGGAGCACCCTGCTGGTCGCGGCGGCAAAGGACCAGGCAAACACCAGGCCCTACAACTACCTGATGGTCAGCGAGTCCTCACCCGAAACTCTCCAAGTGTGGTCCGATGGCCGAATCATCGCTTCGTCTCTGGCCAACACGGGTATCTCAGCCGCCCCCACGGCCCTGGGAACTTACCCCGTCTACGCCCGCTACGCCTCGACCACCATGACGGGTCTCAACCCCGATGGTACGAAGTACCGCGATCCCGGGGTGCGCTGGGTCGCGTACTTCAACGGCGGCGACGCCGTCCACCAGTTCCCCCGACCCGGCTACGGCTGGCCCCAGAGCCTCGGCTGCGTCGAATTGCCGTCCTCGACGGCTGAGAACATTTGGGGCACGGACCCCATCGGGACCCTCGTCAGCGTCCTCTGACCCGGTGGCATCCGAGGGTTCGACGCCCACCCCCGGGGTGAAGGAGCTTCAGGTTCCCGCCGAGAAGGCCGCGGCATTACGTAGCGCCAGGGCCACGATGGTCAACGTCGGCCCGTAGCCGGCCGAGGTCGGGAAGACCGACGAATCGGCTACCAGGACGTTGGGCGCCGCGAACAGCCGGCCCCAGGGGTCGCAAACGGCGTCCGCGGGGTCTCGACCCATTCGCGCCGTCCCCATCACGTGGCGCGACGCGGGAATCGGTGAGATCAGGTCCCCGTACGGTGTCAACGGGGTCGCGGGCATGGGCGACGTCGCCGTTACCGTCCACTCGGCCCCCGCTCCCTTGAGCACCTCGGTGAGGATGCCGGAATAATGATCGGAAGCCGCCAGCTCGTGACGGTGGGGGCCGTATGTCACCCGGGCGACCGGGAGGCCTCGAGCGTCACGGACGGCCGGATCCAGGTCTACGCGATTCCCCGATTGGGGCAGATCCTCGCCTTGCATGACCAGGGCGCCGAGGTGGTCCCGCATCGGGGAGGCCGCCATTGACGCCCCGTGCCCCGATCCCCACGGGTACAGCTTCGCCTCCTCGATGGGCAGGCTGGCCCCGGCGTGCTCGACCATGCCTCCCCTGATCCACGGCAGCCCGGCCGCGGCGGCGGCGGCGCGAGAGGCTAGGTCCGACACGAGGTGATCGTCGTGCACGTGGGTCACCGCCCTGCCGCGATGGACGTGCAGCCGTTGAGGAAAATGGCCGGCGACGTAGGTTTGGAAGTGAAACATGGCGTAGCGGCCCAGGAGCGGGTGCTCGACCCCAGAGAGCAGGAGCAGCCGCGGGGTCTCGATGGCGCCGGCTGCCACCACCACCGAAGCCGCCGGTTCGACCCAGCGCCGGCCGGCCTGATCGAGGAGCTCGACTCCGGTCGCCCGGCCGTGTTCTATTACCACCCGGGTAGCACACGTCTCTGGCCATATTTGGGCCCGTCCCGAGAGCAGCGCCCGCTGGAGCATGGCGACCGGGTCGCCTTTGGCGTGTATGGGGCACCCGAAAAAAGAGCAGAATCCGCAGTTGTTGCAAGCGGGGCGACCACCGTACGGCACCGAGTTGGCTGCCGTAGGAGCCGGGTAGGGGTGGAGGCCGGCGCGCTCAGCCGCGGCCGAGGTGAGGCGGGCGACGTACATGGCGGGTCCCGGCGGCATGGGGTACGGCGCCGAGCGGGGCGCAGCAAAGGGGTTGCTCCCCGCCGCCCCCGAGACCCCGATCAAGCCTTCGGCCTGTTCGTAGAAGGGCTCGAGGTCGTCGTAGCAAAGTGGCCAGTCGACCACTTCCGCGCCTTCTACCGGCCCCCGTTCCGACAGGAGCCGGAAGTCCTCTTCCAAGAAGCGCGGCACTTTGCCGTCGGCGTGAACCGCACCGCCTCCGACCGTGGCCGGCACGCTGTTGACCTCGCCGACAAAGACCCGATCCCCGTCGGCCTCCGAGATCCGAAACGTCCGGGGCTCCACGATCGGATCGGGACCGAGGAAATGGCGAGGGCCGAACTTGATCTCGTCGTTGCTGTATCGCTGGATCAGGCGTCGGGGGTCGTCCAGGTCGATCAGGTGGTTGCGGCCCTTCTCGACGACGAGCACCGACCGGCCCGTCTCGGTCAAGGCCAAAGCGGCGGCCGAGCCCCCCGGCCCGGAGCCAACGATGATGGCGTCAAAGTCCCTAGCGGTCCCCGGACCCGGGTTCACGGTTCGCTCACCTCGGCGTCCGTGTAGCCCCGGGGCTGGACGTCCCCGGCGAAGTCGATCAACCGCCAACCCACTAGATCCCGGTTACCCCCGTACTCGGGGGCCCCGTACATACCCTCACAGGCGTGCTCGAAAACCAGGGCCGCGAATTCGGCATGGGCGTGCAGAGCGGCGTCCTGCTCGGACGGAGACAACTCGGGGAACCCGGACCCGAGCGCGGCGACGCCCTCCCGGTAGCGCTGCTGGAGGCCGACGACCGGCCCGTTTACCTCGCGTTCGGCCAGGCCCAGCGAACCCTCGATCCGGGACCGCCAGGCCAGTTCCTCGAGGGGCGACAACGTGAGAAATTCGGCAAAGCCGGGGTCCCCACCGTGGCGGCCCGAATACGGTCCTGCGGCCCAAATTCGCGGCGGGTCGTAGGAGAAGGCACCGAGCAAGGTGTCTATGTAGTCGACCACCCCTGCTTCTGTCGCGCCCGGCCCGTCCTCGCTGGGGATCAGCCTCGAACACACCGACGTCAAGATGGTGTACTCCTCGTCGGTGAGGAAGACGGGCACCCGGGGATCAGAGCACGAATGTCCGCGGCGCGCCAACACAGACCACTGGAGGGCCCTCTACATGCCGGGCAGCGAGGTCGCCAGCGCCCTCATCTCGTCAACCGGCCCCTGTCGGACCACCTCGCCTTTGCTCAAGAGCACCACATGATCGGCCAACGACAGGGCCCGATCCACGTGCTGTTCCACGATGAGCAGGGAGGTACCCGCATCCCTGATCGCCGCCAATGTTTGGAAGACCGAGTCAATCACCACCGCAGCCAGGCCCAGCGAAAGCTCATCGACCACGAGCAAAAGGGGCGGCTCGACCAGGACCGACGCCAAGGAAAGCATCCGCTGTTCACCACCCGACAACGTGCCGGCGCGCTGGCGGCGGCGGGCGGCCAGCTGGGGGAAGGCCTGAAAGGCCTTTTCGAGGGCGGCAGCCGTGGCCGCCCGACCGCGGTCGCTACGGGCCGGAAGAGCCAGGTTCTCCTCCACGGTCAGTGTTGAGAAGACGGATCGTCCTTCGGGGGCATAAGCGATCCCCAACCGAGCCCGTTGGTAGGTGCGTACGTCTGTCACGTCGCGCCCGTCGAAGCGAACCCGGCCCGACGAGACCGGGACCAGGCCGGTCACCACTCGGGCGACCGTCGACTTGCCCGCCCCGTTGGGCCCGAGCAGCGCCACGACCGACTTTCGGGGCACTGCAATGGACACTCCGAAGAGGGCTCGAAACGGACCATAGGCGGCGTGCACCTGTTCGAGCTCGAGCAGCGGGGCCTGGTCGGGCGCGGGCGGCGGCGCTGGCGCCGAGGGCGAAGGGCCCCCCGGTGTCGCGGCACCATCGTTGAAACCGTCATCAGGCCGTCCGGCGCTCATTCTGTTCGCCCCAGATAGGCCCGCCGGAACGACGGGTGCTCCAATACGTTCTCCGTGTTGCCACTGATCACCATGTGGCCGAAGTCGAGCACGTACAAGCGGCTGGTGACGTGGCGCACCAGCTCCAGATCGTGCTCGACCAGGAGCACCCCGGTTCGGCGTTCCGCCACGACGCGCACGAGGGTGGCACCAAGCGCGGCCGTCTCGGCCCGGTCCAACCCCGACGACGGTTCGTCCAGCATCAACAGCTTGGGTTCTGTGGCGAGCGCCCGGCCCAGCTCGACCAGCCGGCCGTGGCCCAGGCTGAGCGACTCAGCGGGGCGGTCGGAGATGTCGGTGATATCGAGCATCTCCAGTAACTCGGCGACGCGGGAACGTTCGTCGGCCGTTGGAGCACTCATGTTTAATAGGTCGCGCCACAAGGCGCCCCCACCCCCGCGTGCCCGTTCGGCCGCCAGCAAGTGCTCTCGAACGGTCATTTCGGCGAACAGCTCCAAGCGCTGAAATGTCCGGCCGATGCCCAACCTGACCCGCCGATGGACCGGGAGCCGGTCGAGCACCTGACCATCGAACACGACTCGGCCCCTGTCGGGACGGTCCAACCCGAAGAGGCAATTGAAGAGCGTGGTCTTGCCCGCCCCGTTTGGACCGATCAGCCCGACGATCTCGCTGGCGTCGGCGCTCAAACCCACATCCGTCAAGGCAGCGATGCCCCCGAAGTGCTTGGAGATTCCCTCGGCTTCCAGTAGAGCCATGCCTAGTCGCCCACGTCCCCCGCTCCGGAGAGACCGGCCACTTCTCCTGCGATCCCCGGCGCCCGACCCCCCGACTCTGCCCCACCAGGCCCCGAGTCATCGCCGTGGATGAGCGGCCGGTCTTGCCTGTGCTTCATTCGCGCTCGCAACTGGTTGAACTTGCGAATGCTGGACCGCTTCTGGAACTCGAGGATGCCTTCTGGGTGCTTCACGTAGGCGATCGTTCCGAAACCGAACAGGGCGAACTCCAAGACGGACAGGGTTCCGAAATGCGAAAGGATCTCAGGGATCGCCACATAGGCGAGGGAGGCGTTGATGGCCCCCTCGACGGTCCGGGCACCAGTCGTGAGAACGAGGACGACGAACACCAATGAGTATTGGTAGACGAAGCTTTCGGAGTCGGCGTGCTGGACTTGGGATGCCAGCAAAGCACCGCCGATGCCGGCTATCCCGGCCGACAGAGCAAAGACGGTGATCTTGGCCCGGGTCAGGTTGATGCCGATGCTGGAGGCGGCCACCTCACTGCCTCGCATGGCGGCCAGGTAGGTTCCGATGGTGCCTTTCCTGATCAGGATCACCACGAATGAAACCAGTACCAGGATGGCGAAACAGAGCAGGAAAAAGGAGCGATCGGCTCCGAAGTCGATCGGCCCCAGCACCGGCCGAGGGACGTCGACACCGGCCTCACCACCGCCGATGTCGTTGAGTGGGAACAGGAACTCGTCGGCCATGACCGCGAAGGCGAGCGTGGCCAGCGCCAGGTAGAGACCGCCGAGGCGTAAAGCCGGTAAGGCCACCACGGCGCCACAAACCGCGGCCACGAAACCTCCGGCCACCATGGCCACGAGAAAGGGCCAGCCGTGGTCGGTAGCCAGCTGGCCCGCCGTAAAGGCACCGAAACCGGCGAAGGTCATCTGGCAGAGCGATATCTGACCTGAGAACCCGGTCACGACGGTGAAGGACAGGAAGATGATCGAGTAGATCGCAACCTCGGTCATCAAGCCGAGATAGTGCTCGGACAGCTGGAAAAGCGTCACGTACATCACCGCAACCACGAAGACCGGCAACCCCACCCGGCTGACGCGATCGAGGCCCGCCCCGCGTAGAGAGGCGGCCAGCGGCGGAGGAGGTGGGTCGCAACCAGACAGCGGGTCGGGTGCCGACCGGCCCCTCCGAACGGCCGGCGACAGGAGGAGCACGGCGACCAGAACGATGAAGGGGAACGACGGTCGCAAGCCCTCGGCCAGGATGCTGTTGAGCGGCAGGTAGCCGGCCAGCACCTGCTGGCCGACCCCGAGCAGGAGCCCACCGGCCAGTGTCAACGGCAGGTTCGACATCCCTCCAATGGCCGCGGCCGCAATGGAGGTCACCAGTACCAGGTTGAAGTTGTTGACGTCGACGTCGTGGTATATCGGGGCCAGCATCAGCCCGGCCAGCGCTGTGATCATGCTGGAGAGGATCCACGCCAGCATGCTCACCCGCTCCGAGCTGATCCCCGCCAGCTGCACCATGCGGGGGCTCTCGACGACAGCTCGCATCCGTAGCCCCACCGCAGTGAATCGGAAAAGGAGGCCCAGCCCGACAACCAGCACCACGGTCACGACCACAGTGAACAAGCCGTTGCCGTCGAGGTAGTAGCTGCCCAAGTGATACGTGTGAGCCGCGTGAGGGGCGATGCTCGGCGGGTTCAACTTCTCGGAGCTGCCGAAGAAGAAATCGACGATCGACGGCACGCCGATCGACAATCCGATGGCGGTGATCAGCTTGACCGTCGTGGTCGACGCCCGCATGTACCTGTACAGCAGCCGGTCGAGGGCGATACCCAGCAGCGGGCCTACCACCAGCACAGAGAAGACCGCCGCCAGCCACAGCGGCCAATGGTGGTCCTCGACGGTGGTGTAGAAGATCACCGCCGACACGTAGGCCTGGGCGCCGAATGCCAGGTTGAACATCCCCGACGTCTGGTACGTGAGCACCAAGCAGACCCCGACCAGAGCGAATACGCACCCGTACGGCAGGCCGGGTATGGCGTAAATCAGAAATTGGCTCATGTCCGATGAATGACCGAGGTGGAAGCGAGCAGCCTTGGGCTCAGTCCGACCTAGTCCGGCAAGGTAGTCGCGAAGTGGTTGATGCAGATAAACGGGTCGGTAGGTGTGCCGTACACCGGTACGAATGCCTTACCGCGCACTTGGAGGAACGCCGCGCAGTCGGGGCCGGGCGAGCGGGTGGTGTGGGCGAACTGCCAGTCGATCGGCCCCTGAGCCGGCCAGATCCCGTTGGCGGTGAAGTTGGTGATCGAGTTGATGGCGGCCACGAGCTTCGAGCGGGTCAGATCCTGTCCTACTGCCTTTAGGCCGGTGACAAAGAGGTCGGCGTTGATCCAGCCCGCGAGCTCCACCTC
This sequence comes from Acidimicrobiaceae bacterium, assembly GCA_003156795.1. Taxonomy (GTDB): domain Bacteria; phylum Actinomycetota; class Acidimicrobiia; order Acidimicrobiales; family Palsa-688; genus PALSA-688. The sequence continues at coordinate 16,724 of PMHU01000248.1, read as the reverse complement.
GCTGATCGGGTCGCTCGGGAAGTGCAGGTGCATTTGAGCCAGAAATTGTTGCATGCCAGGCGAGGTGGCGGCCGCCTCGAATGGAGTGAAGTCCTGAGCGAAGTACACGCCCTGCATCAGGCTGCCGTACTGGCTGAGGGTCGCCTGGTCGTAGCCGTTGGGCCAGTACTGATATATGTGCAAACCCGCCTCTTTGATGCTTTGGGCGAGAAGCACGTTGCCGGTGTCGTCCATGCAGGTGGCTATCAGTTGGACGCCTGACTGCTTCATGCGCTCGATGTCGGCGTCGATGTTGGTCGTGCCGAACGGAAGGCTGGTGTCTTGGAACACCAGGTCAAAGCCGTACTTCTTGTAGCTGTTGGCGTCGCCCACCGCGCACTGCTGGGACTGGGCCACGTTGTAGGCGAGCGTGCCGACCTTTGTTACGTGGAGCTTCTTGGCCAGGTAGGCGACCGGCAGGGGACCGGGGTCGGTGAAGTCGATATAGGAGCCCTTCTCACCGAACAGCGACGGCGGGCCGGCCCATTCCGGGTTGACGTTCCACCCGAAGGTAGGAACGCCTTGCGCGCCGAGATAGGGGCCGGCGAGGAACAGAGGCGTGGCCACGCCCACCACCGCGAAGACCTTGTACTGGTCGTTGAGCGCCTCCGCCTGGGAGATGTCCCGCGACGGGTTGGTTGCGTCGTCGAGCTTGGCCACCATGTCGATCTTGCGCCCGTCGACCCCGCCCTCGGCATTGATCATGTCGATGTAGGCCTCGGCCCCGTCCGCGACCGGGGCGTACTGGTTGCCCAGCGGGCCTGTTATGGCGGCGAGTGACCCGACCTTGATCTCGGTGTTGGTGATGCCCTGAGTCTCCCTGCCGGCCCCGCCGCCGCTCCCGGCGGTCGCGTTTCCGCACGCGGTGGTGACCAACATGGCCGAAGCGGCCAGTGCCACCAATTTTGAGCGCACCGAACGACCTCCCCTGATGTCGGACGCGGGGACTCTAACATCGTCGCCTCGGCGGTGCCCGACACTGCACCAGGCGCCGCGGAGTTGGATGATCCGCTGTACGAGGTGTCGACCTGGTTTCCGGTCGCGTCGACGACTCTGAGGCCCACACCCAATGTGCTCAGGAGAGCTCGCTGAGCTTGACGACCATGGTGGAGGGGAGGACGTCGACGACGCCGGGGCCGACCCACCGCACGCCCACGGTGCCTCGCTGGTGGCCGGCGGTGTCGAGCCAGTTCGGCACCCCCGGATCGCGGTGGGCGACTACGAACCGGACGCTGCCGTCGACTTCGAGCTGAGAGGAGTGGCAGTTGAGGGTGGCCTGGTGGTGGACGTAGTCGAGCGTTTCCATCCAGTGGTTGTGGAGGGCGATCATCCAGTAGTCGCACTTCGGGGGCGTGACCGCCACGACGAGCGCTTGGTCGTCGGCGAGGTCGAAGTAGGCCTGGTGCCACTTGATCTGGGGGTCCTTGAACTTGTTGGTGAGGTCGTCCTCGGCTTCGTCGGTGAACTCGTTCGGCCACCGGGCCTGGCGCACCGCCCACTGGGCGCCGATGCCGGCGACGGCCTTCACGTAGTGCCCAGCGATCACCAGCGAGCGGTAGAGGTGTTCCGGCGACAGCGGTTCGGGCGCGGAATCCTCTGCGCCGATGCGCTCGATGTGCAGTACGGCGTGCTCCTGGTGGCGCTTGTCGAGGAAGGTCTGTCGGATAGCCAGCGACCGGGTGTCGGCCTCTGAGCGCAGCCAATTCCCTGGGTGTTCGTGCTGCGAGATGATCACCTCGAAAGTGCCATCTGACTCGATGTGCATCTGCTCCTCGTGCATAGCGGCGCCCGTCCCCGGACCGCCGCCGCCGAATCCTGCACCGGAGAACAGGTTGAAGCTGATCCATTTGGCCGCCCCCCTCGTTCCGTGCACGCGGTAGTCGTAGCGCCCGTCGAGCGAAGCGCCGAGGTAGTGGTTGTCAGGGTTCTCCCCGACGATCTTGATCGTCTCGTGGCAGGTGCAGATGAGCTGGGGATGGGCCGGCTGCGAGTGTTCGAGATGGGACTCCAGCGCTCCGCGCAGCAAACGGGTCAGCATGCGGAATCCCTCGGCCCGGTCGAGGGGGTCGTCGGGGTTGCCGTCCGCCAGGACCGACTCTCCAGCGGCCGCGAGGAGGTCGCAGAACTCCCGCCACGCGGTGCCGTCGACGACCTTCTGTGTGACCTCGTCCATCAGGTGCCTCCTAAGATTGCACCGATGTCGCTCCCGCTAGTCGGGGTGCGAGGTGCCTGTTTCACCCCCGGGGTCACAAGCGACCCAGTTCGCGGAGCCACGGGATGAGGAGGCGAAGTCCGTCGTCGAGACTCATAGGGTCGTAGCCGAGCTGGTCGTGTGTCGGGTTCTCGGCGGGTCGGGGCGGACGGACGTCACGGGCCGCGGCCGCCGCGATCGCATACAGCGTGGGCCCGAACGAGTCGACGATCTCTTTCCGGGCGGTGCGATGGTCGAGGTCCTCGACGCGGTGCTCGACTCCGGCGATCTCACAGGCCCGGTTGCACCCGGCCGCGGTACTGATCTCGTCCTCGGGTCGACCCATGAGCCAGTACCTGGAACCGGCCAGGCCTTTGTCCAGCGCGGCGATGGACCCATTGGCCACGTCGGCTGCGGCGACCCATGTGACGGGGAAAGCTAAGTAGGCCGAGATCCTCCCGCGCATGGCGGCCAGCAGCACTCGGTTGAAGCTGGTGCGGTACAAGGCGCGCTCGGCGACCAGGCCGGGGCCAAAAATGGCGCCCGGGTGGCAGGTGAGAACGTCCTCGCCGGCGTCAGCCCGGCGGTGCACCTCTTGGAACGCGGCGAGCTTGGTGACCGTATAGGGGTCGTCGGGCGGGTTGTCCGATACGGGGGCGTCCTCCCGGAACCCGGGCCGAGTGAGGTCGAAAAATGTACTGGTGCTGAGGGCCACGACGCGGCGCATGCCGTGAGCCCGGGCCGCATCGAGGACGTTGATCGTGCCCGTGAAATTGACGGCCCGGAAGTGGCCAAGGTCCTGGCTGGCACCTCCCAGAAGCGCGGCGCAGTGGATGGCGGCTTCGCAGCCCTTGGACGCTCGGTCGACGTCGTCGGCGTCGGTTACGTCGCCTCGTACGACTTCAACATCGATGGCTGCGAGCGCGCCGGCTTCGTCGGGATTGCGGACGAGCGCTTTCACGGCGTCGCCACGAGCGATCAACTGCTCGCAGACGTTGGCTCCTGTGAGTCCGGTGCCACCCGTGACGAAGACCGTGCTCACTAAATCGTGCTCAACTAATTGGTACCCGAGGGTTGGCCGGCCGCGTGACGGGCGTCGACCTGGTTGGCGCGGTAAGGCAAGGCCGGTGCGTCGCCACCGAAAATGTCGAGGGTGTGGATGAAGCGGTGGAGACCCATCATCTCGGCGCAAGCGAAGCCGAGTTCGACGATCTGGGCGGTGGTGAAAACTTCTGCCAACTTCCGATAGAAGGCGGCGTCGATGGCGTGGTGGTCGGCCGAGAGGAGGTCGAGGAACTGGACAGCCATACGCTCCTGGGGGTCCAGGTCGAGGCGGTCGGCGCCGACCAAGCAGGCAACGTCGGCGTCAGAGATGGAGTCGTGCTTGCGTGACTGCATACACGGCTGGCACTCGCCGAGCTGGGCGCTGCGGATCCGGAGCAGCTCGAGGATGCGAGCCCCGAGCAGGCTGCCCCTTCCGACGGCGAGCCGCTTGGCGTGCATCGACTCGAGCAGCGCCGTGCGATAGGCGAAGATCTGCAGCGGCAGTGGCGTGGCGTACAGGCCCCGCTCGACGCCGCCCTCGATGATCTCCCTCGAGTCAGGCGACAGCTCATCTAGCGGAATCGGCTCGATGATCGGCACGGCGGAACCCCCGGCTAGGCCAACATGGGCGGACCACAGACATAACACTTTTTTGGATTCTTGTAAACACGACGGACGGCCCCCCTCGGTTTACAGTTTTGGAGCATTCTGTTACGCTTTTGGCTCCATGGGTGGCCCACCGCCGGGGGCTTCGACGAGCGTCGAGGCGATCCTGGCGGCCACGCGTCGGGTCATCGCCGAGCGCGGGCCCGAGAAGCTGACGGTAACGGCGATCGCGGCCGCCGCCGGGGTGTCCCGGCCGACTCTCTACAGGTGGTTTGCGAACAAGGATGAGCTGCTCGAGGCCCTGACCGTGTACGAGGAGCAGCTGTTCGGCGCTCGCCTCCGAGCGGTGATCGAAGCTCAGCGCAGCCCGAGTCGGCGCCTCGACGCCGCGCTGCAGTGCCTGGTGACGTATCTCGACGGCTTGATGGGGCCCGACCCGATCGGCGCCGATCCGGGCTTCGCCATCCAGTCGCTGGCCGCGTCACTGGCGCCGCAGACCGCATCGCTAGCGGATCTCCTCGGTGACGCGTTCGAAGCGGTGCCGGCAGTGCACCTGGGTCACCTCACCCGCGACCAAGCCGCCGAGCTGTTTCTCAGGCTGGCCTACTCGCACTATCTCGTCCCCCACCCCGACCCGGAGGTCCTGCTGGCCAACCTTCGCTGCTTTGCCGGGCTGCCCCGCTGCTCGATCACTACCGCCGCTGGTTGATCCGAGACCAACGAGCGCCAAGGAACGGGGGAAGCGATGGCCATGGTCGAGGACGTGATCGCCGAAGCTCGATCACGAACCGGGCTCACCGACCTGGGGGAGGAGTCGTTCCACGACGGACTGGCGGCACTGCTCGATGGCGCCGAGGCAGCCGGATCGTTCAACGAGCTGGGCATGGCGGTCTTGCGCGACCAGGCGATCGGGTTGCTTAGAACCCGCCTCGAGGTCGAGGACTGGTACCGCCGCCACCCGGAGATCGGCGAGCAGGAGATCCTGCCGCCGCTGTTCGGCCTCGGGCTACCGCGCACCGGGTCCACGGCGCTGGGCTTCCTACTGGGTCAAGACCCCCGCTCCCGCTCGTTGCTGGCGTGGGAGAGCGGCGCACCGACCCCGCCGCCGGATCCAGCGACTCACGACACCGACCCCCGGATCAACCAGACAGCTGTGCAAATCTCGCTGATCGACGAGATGGCCCCCAAGTTCAAAACGATGCTGCCGAGTTCGCCGACCGGACCGACCGAATGCCTGCAGATCTTGGCGCTCGACTTCCGCTCGGCGATGTTCGGCGCCCTGGGGGACAACCGGCACTACGAAGCCTGGTTGACGGGCTGCGACATGGTGTCGGCCTACCGGTACCACGAACGGGTCCTCAAGCTCCTCCAGTGGAAGTTCCCCACCAAGCCCTGGCGGCTGAAGTCCCCCGCCCACATGCACTCGATCGACGCCCTCCTCGAGGTGTACCCCGACGCCCGGTTCGTGATGACCCACCGCGACATCGCGCACGCCATCCCCTCGGTGGTGAGCCTTCTGGACGCCACCTCGGAGTTCCTTCGGATCGGGCCGCTGGCGTCGGACTTCGCCGCCAACCAGGCGGGGTACTGGGAGCGGTCCCTGCGCAAGACGCTGGCCTACCGAGACGCCGGGCACGAGGACCGGTTCTACGACATCGGCTTCGCGGAGATGCGCCCCGATCCGATTCCCGCCATGGCGCGGTTGTACGACTGGCTCGGCGTGGAACTTCCCGACGACCTGGCTACTCGGATGCGGATCTGGTGGGATGCCAACCCTCCCGACAAGCAGGGCGTCCACGACTACAACCCCGAGCAGTACGGCATCGATCTCGACGACCTGCGCGCCCAGTTCGCCTTCTACAACGACCGCTTTGCCGTCGGAACGGGGTTCATAAGTCGATGATCGGCAAACAGGATTTCCTTGACTGCGGCTGTCGCGAGGCTCTTCGAACCGGCGCCGCGGAGTCGACGCTCAGGGGTCGATCGTCGGGGGCTTGTTCATATACGCTCCGTGTGAACTCATTGACGTGCCGACGAAGGGCGGTTGGAAGAAGCGCTGCTGGCGCTCTGACATGGCCGCGACCACCTCCGGCAGCGCGGCCGGACCAGCGTCCCACGCCGTGCTGCTCGGCGAGTACTTGTACAGGACCGCGCACCGCTGATCGGTGCCTCGCCACGGGATCGTGCAGTGCACGAGGGCTTCGGTGAACACGAGCAGTGATCCGGCTGGTTGGGCCACCTCGACCACCAAAGAGTCGGCCTCGGCCGGCACCGGGTAGGACGCTCGGTGGCTCCCCGGGATGCAGCCGAAGCCCCCATCGCCGGGACGACCATCGGAGAGCGACCAGGACATGGCCAGCAGGCCGCAGCGCATCACGCCCATTCGGTGCACGTAGTACTGGGCCGAGTCGAACGGCTCGATCGGCCCGTGCAGTCCGAGACCTGAGGTGCCAGGATCCATGGTGATCCCGTAGGCGTGGTCCAGGCGAACGTAGGGTCCGATGAGCTCTCCGATCAGCGCCAGCGCCAGCGGGTGATCGATCAGATCGCAGAACCCCGGGTCCCAGTCCAACATTTGCCCCGCCTGTCCGAACCGCTGCCTCTGGATCGTTTCGCCGGCCGGTGGTAGGCCCCGGGAATCGATCACGGACCGCAGCCGTTCGACCGTTGGGCGATCCAAGACCTCCTCGAACACGAGGTAGCCCGCAAGGTCGAACCGGTAGCGGTCGAGCGCGCTCAGACCGCCGACGGGTTCGGTTCTTTCGCCGGTCTCGTCACGACGCGAGGCCTCACTCATCAGCCGCTTGACGCGCTGCCGCCACTCCACCACTGCGAAAGTAGCAGAGGCTCTTGCGTTTCAGCCAAGCCCGGACCGGCGGTGGACCCGTATAAGTGCGTCGGTGCTGATGCGACCCGAACCTAGTAAAGGTCCGACCGTCACAACGGCCGGCAAGCGCCGCAGATCAACCTCCGTGGAGACGATCGGACTCGAACCGACGACCCCCTGCTTGCAAAGCAGGTGCTCTGCCAACTGAGCTACGTCCCCGGGTCGGCGGACACAAAAGTTGGAGGAAACCAACTCTCTGACCGTTTCGGCGGGCCGAGCCAGCAATGTTAGCCGGGGGCGAGATCTCGACCTGCTACGGCAACCCCGCCCGCCCAATCGAGTTGTTGCTGCAGTTGGCGGACCAAGGTGCGCCGTCGGGCCGACCGCGATCCCATGCTCGCCAAAATCGTTGCCGGAATGACCCAGGATCCCCGCCGGCGGGCGGCCTGGTCCTAGAATCGCTCCGACCAGGGTGGGCTAGGCGGCTAAAGGAGGCTCGGATGGGCAATCAAGGCCGAAGGGCGGCTGGAGTGCTTGCAACAGTGGGCCTCTCTTTGATCGGTACTCAACTGATCACCAACTCACAAGCCGGAGCCACCTTCGCGGCTTCGGGTGTCGGCGTGTCGGCACGCACAAGCAAGACCATGCGACCGCTTCGACTCGACATCAAGAAGCTGGCAGCCGAGGTCCGGACAACGGTGCGACCGTCCAACGTGGCGCCGCTGAGCAACTTAAGCCCCGCCTGCTACGGCGACTCCCGTTCCATGGCGCCTGTCGGGGGCACGTTCGATCCAATTTCATACGGGGCGTTCTACAACTGCTCCCAGCAAGAGTGGACGTTCGAAGTCCAGACCGCCGACCACTGGGTCCAGAACTCCCTGGGGGCTTGGGAGATCGGGATCGACACAAACGGGGATTTCACTGACGAGTGCGACGGTTCCGGCGATGAGTACCTGGGATACGTGGCGCAATCGTCGACCCCCGGTCAGTTCGTCGCAAGCGTCTATCAGTCGGACTCCGACTGCGACGTCCTGTCGCCAGTGACGCCATCGGTGACCATAACCGCCGACAGCGTGGCCATCAGCTTTCCGTGGAGCGCCATCGGCGACAGCCCGTCGCTCGCTTGGAACGGCTTCCTTCAGAGCCGCTCCGAAGAGACGACGACCGGCAATGGCGCGGATGTCCCCAGCTCGACGTCGATAGACGGTCCGCTCACTGGGGGTGTCCTCGACTCGATTCCTGGCCCCGAACCCGGAGACTGCGACGCCTCATCGGTCAACGCTCCACAAGTGGCGACGACGTCCGACCCGCACGACTCCACCCTCGCCGTCGCGGCGCTCAGGAAAGCCGGCTTTTCGCACGTGCACGATTACGGCGAAGGCGTATTGTCCTTCAACGGTGATCCATCGGCAGCCGGACGGGTGCTGACCGCTGCCGGACTCCCCTCGCACATCACCCCGAGCGAGAAGTACACGACGGAAAGCATCGGTACCGCGGAGGCGGGGACTACCACTCCACCCGATGACACCGACTACTCGTCACAGTGGAACTTGCCGGTGATCAACGCCCCGGGAGCATGGTCGGTCACGACCGGGAATAACCTCGTGGTCGCCGACATCGACACCGGCGCCGACTACACCCAGACCGATCTGGCCGCCAACCTGGTCGACGGCTTTGATGAAGTCACCGGTCTACCCATGGGACCCGGCACCACAGAGACGGGCAACACCGACACCGGCCAGACCGACTCCGGGCACGGGACGGCGGTCGCAGGCGTGATCGCGGCAGTGACCGACAACGACCAAGGGTTGGCCTCTCTCGGCTGGCACACCGATGTGATGCCGATCAAAGTCGACTTCGACGACGACACGGTCTCGGCCCAAATCGCCGCCGGTATCGCCTGGGCCGCCAACACGGCCGCCCACCCGACCGATCCGGTCAGGATCATCAACCTCAGCTTGGGCGGCACCTGCCCCGACACCGACACCGCTGTCGGAGACGCAATCCAGGCCGCCCAAGCCGCCGGGATCCTCGTCGTGGCGGCTGCAGGCAACGACGCCCTGAGCATCGGCTTTGACCCCACTCCTAGCGACAACCAGTACGACGACGCCCCAGTCTACCCGGCCTCTGATCCCAACGTGATCTCCGTAGGTGCGACGGGGCGCGAGGGCTACCGGGCCGCTTACTCCAACGTGGGCGACGCCTCTTTGGTCGCGCCCGGCGGCAGCGCCGACTTCGACCTCGCGAGCGAGGAGGAAATCACTGCCAACGACATACCGCTCCTGAACGCCGGAGGAAGCCCCCTCACGACGACCGGAGCGGGCACCAGCTTTGCTGCGCCCCAAGCGGCAGCAACGGCCGCCCTGATCTGGTCGGTCAACCCCAGCCTCACCCCTACCCAGGTCAGTGAACTGATCATTTCCACTGCCACCGATCTCGGCCCGGGCGGCACCGACATCGAGTACGGCCAGGGGATGCTCAACGCCGGAGCTGCCGTCTCCGACGCGCCCCCGCCTACGACCGGTTTCGGGACCTATGTGAGCGTGCCGCCGACGCGCGTCCTCGACACCCGGATCGGCTTGGGCGCACCGCAACACCCGATCGGCGCGGCCCAGACCCTGACCTTCAAGGTCACCGGGACGGGCGGGGTCACCGGGGTCCCCGCCACGGGAGTGGCCGCTGTGGTCATAAATACCACGGTGGTGAACGCGAGCGCGGGGTCGTACCTGACGGTGTGGCCCACCGGCCAGGTGAAACCTGTCACTTCCAACATCAACTTCTCTAGGAACCAGACGGTGCCAAACCTGGTCACGGTCAAGGTCGGGGCCGGCGGCGACATCAGCTTCTACAACAACCTCGGCAGCATTGACCTCGTGGCTGACCTGGCGGGTTACTACGTGGACGGAACAGGGGCAGCAGGCAGCACCTTCGTATCGCTGCCCCCGGTCCGCATCCTCGACACCCGGATCGGCTTGGGCGCACCAGAGCACCCGATCGGAAGCGCCGGGATCGAACCCCTTCAAGTCACCGGAAACAACGCAGTGCCCAGCACGGCGACGGGAGTCGTAGTCAACGTGACGGTCACCAATGGAACCACGGGCGGATACCTCACCGTGTACCCAGAAGGAGAGCCGACGCCAGTCGTTTCCAACCTCAACTTCGCGAAGCTCGAAACGGTCGCCAACCTGGCCATCGTCGAGCTCGGGTCCGGGGGCAGTATCGACCTCTACAACAACATGGGGTCGACCGACGCCATCGTCGACTTGGAGGGCTACTTCACAGCTGCCGGCGACCCTTCGGGGGCACGGTTCTTTCCGCTGGTCGACCATCGGATCCTTGACACGCGGGTGAACGTCGGAGGGTTCGACGCTCCGATCGGCAGCGGCGGGACGGACGCCGCCAACGTGGTCGGGCAAGGTGGCGTCCTGGTCGGCCCCAGCGGGACCATCGGTAACTCGGACGGCCCGTCCGCGGTAGTCCTCAATACCACCGTCACGGCCGGGACCATCGGCGGGTACCTCACCGTGTACCCAGCAGGCGAGACCAGGCCAGTGGTTTCCAACCTCAATTTCACGAAAGGCGAGACGGTGGCGAACCTGGCCACGGTGAAGATCGGCTCGGGTGGCCAGAACGACATTTACAACAACATGGGGACCGTGGAGGCCATCGGCGACGTGGTCGGCTATTACGGCGCACCGGGAACCTGATCCAACCGCCGGGGTCGCAGCCCACTGGGACCCCGACCAATACCTCGAGTTCGAGGACGAAAGGCGCCGGCCTTTCGTCGACCTCCTGGCGCGAATTACACGAACTGGGCCGACGGAGGTCGTCGACCTGGGTTGCGGTCCGGGCAACACGACCGTCCAACTGTTAGACCGCTGGCCCGAAGCGCGCATCGTCGGAGTTGACAGCTCGGCAGACATGATCGCTCGGGCCAAAGCGCTCGAAGTCCCAGGTCGGCTCGAGTTCCGAAAGCAGGACATCCGGGACTGGCAACCCGAACAGCCGGTCGACGTACTTCTCTCCTGCGCCACCTTTCAGTGGGTGGAGGGCCACGTCAGTCTGTTTCCGAGGTTTATCGAGTCCCTGACGCCCGGCGGGACATTCGCATTCCAGGTACCCAACAACTTCGACGAGCCGAGCCACACCCTGCTGCACGAGCTGGCCACCTCTGACAGGTGGAGCGACCTACTCCAGTCCGCCATCCGCTCAGCCGCGGTCTTGCGACCGCAGTCGTATTTGAGGGCGCTGCTGGACACGGGCGCCGTGGTGGACGTCTGGGAGACGACCTATCTGCACGTACTCCAAGGACCCGATGCTGTGCTCCAGTGGGTACGGGGGACGGCGCTGCGGCCCTTCCTGGCCGCCCTCGAGCGGTTCGGGTCACCTGCCGACACCGATGACTTCCTCACGTCCTACGCTGCAGCCCTGCGCTCCGCTTACCAGCGCGACGACCAAGGCCGCACCGTGTTTCCGTTCAGCCGCATCTTTGCGGTGGCCACTGCGGCCTAGCCGAGACCGGCCGGCAGCATGCCCAGATGGAGAGTCTTGACCGACCGAATCCAAAGAAAGAGCTCCGATGTTCCTCGAACACGCCCTGATCAACGTGACCCCCGGCGCGGAGAGCGCCTTCGAAGCGGACTATGCGCAGGCAAAAACGGTGCTGGCATCGAGCCCCGGATGCCTACGGATCCAGCTGCATCGGGGCGTCGAGCACCCGTCGCGCTACCTCCTGCTGGTCGAGTGGCAGACGATCGACGATCACCTCGTCGGATTCCGCCAGTCGGCGAGCTTCGCCAAGTGGCGCGCCCTGATCGGACCTCATTTCGACGGCACCCCGGAAGTGGACCACTACCAGCCGCTGAGTAGCATGCCGCCCAATGACGATAGCGACAGCTGAAGCCATCGCCGCCCGGGCCGCCGAGCTATCCAGCTCGGGCGCTACGGACGGTGCCGTGGACGTCTTGTCGACCGCCGCCGGTGGTGACCGGAGCATCATCGAGGCGGCGAGAAACATCGTGGCCGCCCACCTTCACGGCGTCATCGACGATTGGGGCGCGACTGCGACCCTCACGCTGCTCAACCGCACTCTGGCCGTGATGCCGCGGACCGATCCGCTGGACTGGCGGGTCCGCTGGACCCAGCGCTTCCGGCGACCCTAGAGGCCGCTTCAGCCGGCGGAATCTCCGGCGCCCGGCGCATCTTCCTAACCTCCGAACGAGGAGACGGCTATGCCGTCGCCCGCCAGCTCTCGGAGAAACTTCCCCGGGGCGGGCACCAGCTCGGCCAGGCCCCCCGATCCACTCCGAGCCAGCCGGCCGGTGGCGGCCCAGATAGCAGCCCGGGCGGTCACGGCGCCGGCCGCCACCGCCGGTCGTATGGCGGCGCCGAGAATCTCGGTCTCGGCTCGGCCGGCCATCCAGCCCCGCACCTCGACTCGCACCGCACCAAGCAAACCTTCGGGGTGGGGGGAACGGAGCATCGGAAGCCAGGACGTCAACCGATCTCGACGCGTCGCTTCGAGCCTGGACGTCACCCGACGGCAGCCAGGAAAAGCCGGAACCAGAAGGAAGGGATCAGCCAGCGCGGCCCGGTAGCAGTCGGCTCCGCCCACCGGCTCAGGAAACCAGACCAGTTCACGGCCCGATCCACCTGGCCGCCGCCTCCACTCGCCGTCCTCCCAATCCACGGCGATGGCAGCAAAGGCCGAATGGTGACGGCGGGCGCAGGCCGGGCCGCCGGTGCCAACGCTCGCGACGTGGATTTCGTCCACCCTCTCGAGGTGACCCCGCAAGTGTGCGGCCAGAACGCAACTGAGACCCGGCGCCATGACGGTCCCTACCGCGACGCTGACACCTTCGCCTCGGGCCTTGCCATCGAGGCCGAGCAGGGCTCGGACCTCGGCGGGATCGTCGGTGGCGCACACGACGTGGCTACCGTTGGCCAGCGCGACCGATGCGGCGCGGAGCTGGCCGGAAGCCAACGCGACGACGGTGACGTCGGCTTCGGGAAGGTCGGACGCCGAGCCGCGGTGGACCTCCACCCGGTCACCCCAGCCTTGGATCAGAGACCCGATCCGGCGCGGATCGCGATGCACCAGCGTCACGGAGTCGAACGTGGCTTCCTCGATGAGACTATTGACCGCCTGCCGGCCCACTGCTCCCAGCCCCACGACGGTCGCCTTCAAAGCAAGGCCGATCAGTCGAGCTCGTCTGCGGGTAGCTCCCGCCAACCCCCACGTTGGGGCGGGGTCCCTCCGGTGCCTCGCAGGCGTACGACACCGGCGACGATCACCGTTACCCCGAGGGCGACCAGCGTCCGGCGAAGAGCTTTCATTTCCTGTCGATCCTACCGGGCTGGTCTGCACAGCAAGAGAGGCGACGGGCGAGGCAATGACCCGGTGAGCCCCACCGCTGACTAGTCGAAATCGGACTAGTGATTCGGGCTAGGGTTGAATTCATGACATCGTCGCGCTGTTCCCAACCGGGCACGGTCCCGGTCCGGAGAAACCTTCGTCGTACTTGCGTCTTCGCAGGCCTGGCCCTGCTGGCTGCCGGATGTGGGAGCTCGAGCAAGGCGACCCCCTCGTCGTCCGCCACCACGATTCCGACTCCCACCTCGGCCCAGGGTTCCGGCCCGGTCGACGTTCTCTATGCTGGCTCCCTAGTGGATCTGATGACCAAGGACGTCGGCCCAGCCTTCAATACCGCGACCGGCTACACGTTTACGGGGTACTCCGGCGACTCGGGCTCTCTCGCCAACGAGATCAAGGGCAAGACCCAGCAAGGCGACGTCTATATCAGCGCCAATCCCTCTAAAGATGTCGGCCTCGAGGGAGCATCCAATGGGAACTGGGTCTCCTGGTACGCGAAGTTCGCAACCTCCCCACTCGTGATCGGGTACAACCCGAACAGCAGGTTCGCCCACGACCTTCAGACCGAGCCCTGGTACGACGTCGTAACCCAACCCGGCTTCCTGCTGGGGCGCACTGACCCCGCGACCGACCCGAAGGGCGTGCTCGCCGTCAGCGCCCTCGACGACGCGGCGACCGCGCACAATCTGCCCGCACTCAGGCAGCTGGGGACGGAGTCTTCCAACGTCTTCCCAGAGAACACCCTCGTCGGACGACTGCAAGCCGGACAGCTCGACGCCGGGTTCTTCTATGGAGTCGAGGCGGCCGCGTCCAACATCAAGACCGTTTCCATCCCGGGCCCGGTACTGGAAGCGGTGTACACCATCACCGTGATCAACAACGCTCCGCACTCGGCCGGGGCCGCCGCCTTCGTTGCCTACCTGCTCGGCCCCGCCGGAGCCGCACTTCTCCGGGCGCAAGGGCTCGCTTTGACGACACCTCCGATCGTTAGCGGCACGGTGCCGACCAACTTGCAGGCGGTACTGTCAGGTCAGTGACCACGCGGACGGCGCGCAGCCCGCTCAGCTGGTTGGGCGGGCTGTTAGCCGTCTATCTCGCCCTGCCGCTGATCGCCTTCGTGATCCGGTTGGCGAAGGCGCAGGAAACCGGCTTCGGAACACCTGGCCTCTGGAGCGCGCTCCGGACCTCGGTTGAGAGCGCCACCATCTCGACCTTCCTCATCGCCGTGTTTGGCATACCCCTGGCCTATCGGCTGGCGCGCTCGCGCGGTCGTATCGCAGCTGCGATCGGAGTGATCGTGGTGCTGCCGCTGGCCCTCCCACCGGTGATGGCCGGCATCGTGCTCATCTATATGGTCGGTCCTTACACCACGGTCGGTCGCTTCTTCGACGGCCGGCTGACGGGGTCGGTCGCCGGTATCGTCCTCGCCCAAACCTTCGTGGCTTCGCCATTCCTCGTCATCGCGGCGCGCTCCGCCTTCGCGACCGTCGACCCCGCACTGGACGATCTGGCCGCCTCTCTCGGAAAGCGCCCCCTGGCCCGGTTCTGGCGGGTAAACCTGCCGGTCGCCGCTCCCGGCATCCGAGCCGGACTTTTACTGACCTGGCTACGGGCCTTCGGCGAGTACGGCGCAACGGTCCTGATCGCGTACCACCCCTACTCCCTGCCCGTGTTCACTTACGTCCAGTTCTCGGGGACCGGCATCCCTGACACACAGGCGCCGACGGCGTTGGCCCTGGTTGCCGCGGCCGGTGTAGTGACCATCAGCAGGCTCCGGCTGCCGGCGGCTCGCGCCAAACGCATCGACCAGCCCGTCCCCCGCCCGCCCAACCCGGGGGAGCCGACCACCGTGAACTTCGACCTCGACGTGACCGTGGGTACGTTCCACCTGCGCCTGGCCCATCGGGCCACCAGCCACCGCCTCGCCATCCTCGGGCCATCGGGATCCGGCAAGTCTCTGACCCTCAAGTCCCTCGCCGGCCTTCTGGGCCCGGGCGTGGGCCCGGTCTCATACAACGACGAATCGATGGGTACCGTCCTGACGGAGGATCGGCACATCGGCTACGTCCCCCAAGGTCTCGGACTCTTTCCAGGGCTCACCGTCTGGAAACAGCTGCTGTTCGGGACCGACGCCGACGGGCAGGTGGCCGCGTGGTGGCTTCGCACTCTGCACCTGACGGGCTTCCAAGACCGCTTGCCCCATCAGCTCTCCGGAGGCCAGCGCCAGCGTGTGAGCCTGGCCCAAGCGCTCAGCCGGCAACCCCGGCTGTTGCTTCTGGACGAGCCCTTCTCCAGCCTCGACGCCCCGGTGCGCGAGGACCTGCGCCAGGAGCTGCGCCGGCTCCAACGTGAGTCTGGGCTTTCGACCGTCCTGGTGACCCACGATCCCGAGGAGGCGAATCTGCTGGCGGACGAGATCCTCGTCGTCGCGGACGGCAAGCTGCTTCAAGCTGGCAACAGGCAAGACGTCTACCGTCGTCCGGCGTCGCCTCGCGTGGCCCGACTCCTGGGCATCCAGAATTTGATGCATGGAACCATCGCGTCGGCCGAGTCGATCGCCGTGGGCCCCCTGCTCATCTCGGCCGAGACCCGCGGGATCCCGCCCGGCATGGACGTTTTGTGGTGCGTTCGTCCGGAGCACGTGGCGCTGACCAACGACGGTGGTGGCTATCCCGCGGCCGTGCTCGACGTCGTCGACCTCGGGGCCGTGACCACGATCACCGTCCGTTTGGTTGACGGGCCACAACTCCGGGTTCGCACCGTCGAGACGGTGGACGCCTCCACGGGTGACCTTTGCCGAATCAGCTTCAAGCCCGACTCCGTAACCGTCTGGCCAGCGGTGGCCGACAGTCACGACGCCGCCTACACGGAAGTGTGAATCGCCGTTACCGCGAACGCTTCCGGCGGCGGGCAGGAACACATGAGGTTCCGGTCACCGTGAGCCTGGTCGATGCGCGCCACCGGCGGCCAGTACTTATCGGCCGTGGGCCCGGCCGGGAAGACGGCTTCGGCTCGGCTGTAGACGCGATCCCACGTTCCGGCCAGAGCCAAGGAGGTATGTGGTGCGTGGCGTAGGGCACTGTCCGCGGGAGCGATCTTCCCGGATCCGACCTCGTCGATTTCGCGCCGAATCGCGATCATGGCTTCGCAGAAGCGATCGAGCTCGGCCAGGTTCTCAGACTCCGTGGGCTCGACCATGAACGTTCCCGGCACCGGAAAGCTCATCGTCGGGGCGTGGAAGCCGTAGTCGATNNCTTGGCCACGTCCTCGACGGTGATTCCCGTGGCCTTGGTAATGGCCCGAAGGTCGAGGATGCACTCGTGCGCGACCAGGCCATGAGCGCCTGTGTACAGAACGGGGAAATGTGGAGCCAACCGAGCCGCCACGTAGTTGGCCGCGAGCACCGCGGCCTTCGTCGCCGCCACCAGACCCTCGAACCCCATCAGGCGCAGGTAGGCCCAGCTGATGGGCAGGATGCCGGCGCTGCCGTAGGGTGCAGCACTCACGGGTCCGATCCCTTCCCGCCGAGCCGGATCAGGGTGGAGCGGATGGGATGGCAGGAACGGGACCAGGTGGGTGGCCACCGCCACCGGTCCCACACCGGGACCGCCGCCTCCGTGGGGGATGCAGAACGTCTTGTGCAG
>PMHU01000123.1 GCA_003156795.1 Acidimicrobiaceae bacterium | reverse complement strand
ACACGCCGGTAGTCGTTGGGCATCACCTTGACGAAGCGCGCGAGATTGGCCTCCCAGTCGGCCAGCAGGCGCTCGGCGACCGTCGATTCGGTGCGCGCCAGATGCTGAGCGACAAGCTCGCGCAGCTCGATCTCATCGCCCGCGTCAATCGCCTCGAAGCTGACGATCGCGGTGTTGGCACAGCGTTCGCGGAAGTCCTCGTTGACGTCGAGCACGTAGGCGATGCCGCCGCTCATCCCGGCCGCGAAGTTGCGCCCGGTCGCGCCCAGCACGACGACGCGCCCGCCGGTCATGTACTCGCAGGCGTGGTCGCCAACTCCTTCCACCACGGCCACCGCCCCCGAGTTGCGAACGGCGAAACGCTCACCAACCACACCCCTGATCAGAGCTTCGCCGGCCGTGGCTCCGTAGAGGATCACGTTTCCGGCGATGACCTGCTCCTCGGCCACAAACGAGGTGGGACCATCGAGGGACGGGCGGACGATGAGCCTGCCACCGGAGAGACCCTTGCCGAGGTAGTCGTTGGCGTCGCCTTCCAATCTCAAGGTCACCCCTCGCGGCACGAAAGCGCCGAAGCTCTGCCCGGCCGAACCAGTGAACGAGATGTCGATCGTTCCGTCGGGCAGGCCCTCTCCTCCGTAGCGACGGGAGATTTCGGCGCCGAGAAGCGTCCCTACCGTGCGGTTCACGTTGCGAATGGGCAGCGACAGCTGCACCGGCCGGGCGTCGAGCAAGGCCGGTTGGCAGGCTTCGATGAGCTGGCGGTCCAGGGCCCGGTCCAAGCCGTGGTCCTGTGAGGTCACGCAGTGGCGCGGCGCGTCAGCGTCCACGTCGGGGACGGCAAGGATGGGGGAGAGGTCCAGCCCTTTGGCCTTCCAATGGCCGACGGCTTCGTTGACGTCGATCAGCTCCGGATGGCCGATCACCTCGCTCAGCGAGCGGAATCCGAGCGAGGCCAACAGCTCGCGCACTTCCTCGGCGATGTACTCGAAGAAGGTGACTACGAACTCCGGACGGCCGGTAAACCGCTTGCGCAGCTCCGGGTTCTGGGTGGCGATCCCGACCGGGCAGGTGTCCAAGTGGCAGACCCGCATCATGACGCAGCCACTCACGACGAGCGGAGCGGTCGCGAAGCCGTATTCCTCGGCGCCGAGCAGCGCCGCGATGAGGACGTCTCGACCCGTCTTCAGCTGCCCGTCTACTTGGACCACGATCCGGTCCCGGAGCCGGTTGAGCATGAGCGTCTGCTGGGTCTCCGCCAAGCCCAGCTCCCACGGGGCGCCCGCGTGCTTGAGCGAAGTGAGGGGAGAGGCTCCGGTGCCGCCGTCGTGACCGGAGATGAGCACCACGTCGGCGTGGGCCTTGCTGACCCCGGCGGCGACGGTACCCACGCCGATCTCGGCGACGAGCTTGACGTGGACGCGGGCGCGGTCGTTGGCGTTCTTGAGGTCGTATATGAGCTGGGCCAGATCCTCGATCGAATAGATGTCGTGGTGGGGCGGGGGCGATATGAGCCCGACGCCCGGCGTCGAGTGCCGGGTCTTCGCGATCCACGGGTAGACCTTGTGACCCGGAAGCTGGCCGCCCTCGCCGGGCTTGGCCCCCTGCGCCATCTTGATCTGCAGGTCGTCGGCGTTGACCAGGTACTCGCTGGTGACGCCGAAACGTCCCGACGCTACCTGCTTGATGGCACTGCGCCTCAGGTCGCCATTTGGGTCGGGGGTGTAGCGGTCGGCGTCCTCACCACCTTCACCGGTGTTGGACCTCCCGCCGATGCGGTTCATGGCGATGGCCAACGTTTCGTGGGCCTCGGCCGAGATAGAGCCGTACGACATGGCCCCGGTACTGAACCGCTTGACGATCTCCGAGACGGGTTCGACCTCCTCGATGGGAATGGGGGCCCGGCCGGTCGCAGTGGCGTCGCGCAAACGGAACAGCCCGCGAAGCGTTCCCAGCCGGGCCGCCTGGTCGTCGACGGCCTTGGTGTATTGCTTGAAGATGTCGTACCGCTGGGTCCGGGTGGAGTGCTGCAGCTTGTGGACCGTGTTCGGGTTGAACAGGTGGAACTCGCCCTCGCGCCGCCACTGATACTCGCCGCCCACTTCGATATCGCGGTGGGCCAGTTGGGTGGGCTGCGCGGGCCACGCCATTTCGTGACGGCTGAGCACTTCGCGGGCGATTTCGTCCAGGCCGATGCCACCGATGCGGCTGACGGTCCCCGTGAAATAGGCGTCGACGACCTCCGTGGACAGCCCGATGGCTTCGAACACTTGGGCGCCGGTATAGGAGGCGACCGTCGAGATGCCCATCTTGGACATGATCTTGAGGATGCCCTTGCCGCACGCCTTCATGTAGTTGCGCGCCGCCTGACGGGGCGTGATGCCGTCGAGCGATCCATCCTGGACGAGATCGGTCAGGGAATCGAAAGCCAGATACGGATTGACCGCCGCCGCCCCGTAGCTCAGTAGGAGGGCGATGTGGTGCACTTCGCGCGCTTCGCCGGTCTCGACGACGAGGCCCACGCGGGTCCGGGTCTTCTCTTCGATCAGGTGGTGGTGGACTGCGCTCACCAACAACAGCGCCGGGATCGGAGCGAGCTCCGGAGACGTGTGCCGGTCCGAGAGGATGATGATCTTGGCGCCGTCATCGATGGCGGCGCTGACTTGGGCGCAGATCGAATCGAGGGTCAGACGCAGGGCCTCGCCCGGGTTGTCGCTGTTGGCCGGGAAGAGGCCATCGACGGTGAAAGAACGCCATCCCGGCTGAGTGCCGTCCTCGTTGATGTACATGAGCTTGGCCAGGTCTTCGTTGGTGATGACCGGTTGTGGCATCACGATCTGGTTGCAGCTAGCCGGCTCCGGAGCGAGCAGGTTCCGCTCCGGCCCGATGGTGCCGGACAGAGACGTGACCAACTCCTCCCGTATGGCGTCGAGGGGCGGGTTGGTCACTTGGGCGAACATCTGCTGGAAGTAGTCGTAGAGCATCCGCGGCCGATCCGACAGCACGGCCAACGGGGTGTCGGTGCCCATCGAGCCGATCGGCTCGTAGCCATTTTTGGCCATCGGCGTCATCAGGATCTTGAGGTCCTCGGTGGTGAAACCGAACAGCCGCTGGTGGGTGACGACCGACGAGTGCTGCGGGGTCAGGGTGAAGCGGGGCTGCAGGTCGTCGAAGTAGATCTGGCGGTTGGCCAGCCAGTCTCCGTACGGGTGCTCGGCCGCGAGCGTCGACTTGATCTCGTCGTCGGCGACGATCCGGCCCTGGGCGGTGTCCACCAAAAACATACGGCCTGGTTGCAGACGCCCCCGTTGCACCACCTTGGACGGGGGGATGTCCAAGACGCCTACTTCCGACGCCATAACGACGAGGCCGTCGTCGGTGACCCAGAACCGCGAAGGCCGGAGGCCGTTGCGGTCGAGCACGGCACCGATGACGGTTCCGTCGGTGAACGCGATCGACGCCGGGCCGTCCCAAGGCTCCATCATGGCGGCGTGGAACTGGTAGAAGGCCTTCCTGGCCGGGTCCATGGTCCGGTGGTTCTCCCAGGCTTCCGGGATCATCATCAAGACCGCGTGCGGCAGCGTTCGGCCGCCGAGGTGGAGCAGCTCGAGGACCTCGTCGAAGCTGGCCGAATCGCTGGCCCCGGGCGTGATGACCGGGAAAATCCGCTCGATGTCGCCGGGCAGGAGATCGCTTTCGAGGAGCGCTTCGCGGGCCCGCATCCAGTTGCGGTTGCCTTGCAGGGTGTTGATCTCCCCGTTGTGAGCCACGTACCGGTACGGGTGGGCCAAGGGCCAGCTCGGGAAGGTGTTGGTCGAAAAGCGGGAGTGGACCAGGGAGAGTGCGGTTTCGACCCGCTCGTCATTGAGGTCTCGGAAAAAGACGCGGACCTGTGGCGCCGTCAGCATCCCCTTGTAGACCACGGTTCGCGACGAGAGGGAGGCGAAGTAGGTACCTTCGATCTCGTGCTCGATCCGCTTGCGCAGGATGAACGCACGCCTCTCCAGGGCCAACCCGCCGACGGCCGGTAGGCCCGGTCTGGCCGCAACGAAGACCTGATGGAATGCCGGCATCGCGGAGCGGGCGATGCTGCCGAGCGAAGACGGATCCACGGGGACTTCCCGCCAGCCCAACACCGCCAGATCCTCTGACCCGGCCAGGTTCTCGATGGCGGTGCGAACCCGGTCGGCGTCCTCCGGTTCAGCGGGCAGAAAGCCGATCCCGGTTGCGTACTGACCCGCCTCGGGAAGCTCGAAGCCGGTCACGGCCCGGTAGAACCGGTCCGGTACCTGGAGCAGGATTCCGGCGCCGTCGCCAGTGTTGACTTCCGCCCCGGAGGCGCCGCGATGCTCGAGGTGGCACAGGCTGTCGAGGCCCATCTGCAGCAAGCCGTGACTGGGTCGGCCGTGCATGTCGACCACGAACGCCACGCCGCACGCGTCGTGCTCGAACTCAGGTCGGTAGAGCCCGACCGGTGTAGGTGAAGCCACTTGCGTCCTTCCGGGGATCGATTTCTGAGGTCCTCGCTGGAAGGGACGACGCTGGCCCTCGCTGCGGTTGTGAATCATACGCGATACCGGCTCAATCCGGACCGCCATTACGATCCTGGCGGGCTCCCCGGTCTGCCACTACGCTCCGAGATCCCTATCGGGCGCTTAGCTCAGTTGGTTAGAGCGCAGCCTTCACACGGCTGAGGTCGGAGGTTCGAGTCCTCTAGCGCCCACTCTCACTAGCGCCCACTCCAGCGCCGATGCCGATGTCATTTCTACAACGCTTGGGCTGCTCAGGGCCCATATCTGGTGTCCGGCCGCTCTTTGCCTCGGAATACCTGGAGAGGCATACTCTAACCCTGAAGTGAGACTTGAGGAAGAGAGATAAGAGATGTTCGCTCCGGTAGGGATCCCTGATTATGGCGTTGGAATGGTGTGAGGGGGATCAGGTACGTCTACCCCTCGAATCACCCACAGCCCGCGGACCAGCCCGTCGCCCTGGGGTTGAAGCTACGTCCCAGGTCAACCTGATCTGGCGCGGTTAGCACCCACGAAGGCCGTCTGAGTTCGCACGCTCCACTCGGCGATCCGGCGTCGGAACGGCGGTGAAAGGGTGGTCGTGGGGTTCTATCGTTTGTTGGTGTGACGGCTCGGGGCGACGTGTTGGAACTCGTTTGCGGTGCTTTCGGGCGGACGCCGCCGTTTTCGGCGCGTTTGGGCACCGACCGCCTCTGGGTCGCGCCTCAAAGGGATTCGTGGCGTCTCGAGCGGGACTGGAAGGATCGTAAGAAGAAGAACCGGACGTCAGTTCATGTCTCTGACGGCGTCACGATGTGGCTACCCACGTATTGGGGAGGCTTCCACGGCCACCGACCCCACCCCGATTCTTTTCCGGCCAGGAACCTTCTCGATCCGTCCTGGCTGGCCGGATATGACTGGGGCACACCCCTGCCTGATGTCCACAACGACCGAAACGTGCTGGTGATGCACGCCCGCGTCGCAGCAACCCCGGTGCCCGGTCGGATGGGCAGCCCCGACACCCCGACGGTTACTCGCCTGCGACCACCCGGCCTGCGACCACCGATCGAGGTGGATGTGGTTATCGACGCGGAATACGGCTTCTTGCATCGCATGACCGGGCTCATAGACAGCCATCTGGTGGTGGATGAACTCGTCGACGTCGTTGTCGACCCGCCTCTCGATGAATCAGTCTTCCGGATAGACCCGACAGAGTTCCAGGTCATCGACGACAAGTTCCGGCAAGTGGTCGGCCGGGCCTTTTGTATCGCCACCGAGCATGACGTGAAGTGTCGCCCCATCCACATGCTTGCTGCTCTGTCGGAGATGGACGGACCAATCGGAGAGTCTCTCGCGCCAGCCGGCGGTGGTCCGCTCCTGCCACGGCCGCCAGGCGTACATGAAGCCAGGGGCGGCGGGGCCGGCTATCTCTGTATGCAGACCCAAGAAGCCACCGCTGATTTCGCGGCCAGTCGGGGCGAGGAGCGCTCGCCAGCACATCTACTGGTGGCACTGACCGACCAGGGCGACCCTGAAACGATGAACCTTCTCGGTCGATCAGGGATCGATCCAGCCACCGTCCGACGAGTAGCACTCTCAGAACTCCGCATCGCGACCGACTTGCCAGTTATCCCCATACCACCCCCGGTCCCGGCCGGTTACATGGACCGACCCATCATGGCCGAGCCGGAACTCGATTCACGAGCTTGGAAAGTCCTGACCTGGCGTCAAGACCACCTCCCCCTAGACGCTCTTCGAACCTCCCGCGACTGGCAACGCCTGCGCGACCTCGAAGACGAGAAGGCCCGCCGCCTCTACCGCTCTCTTGGCCTCCACAAGGATCAGGAGCTATCCCTCGGGACCCATCACCTGATGCGGGTACAACAGATCGCCCACGAGGCCCGACCCGACCTCGTCCCGCCCCTCCAGCCACCCAGACGAATCGACGCCGCTCCTGTCGCCACGCCGATTAGGGCCGGGGACCCGTGCGTTCGACGACACTGGCAGCCGTCCTTCCTCAGCTTCACCATCGGCTGGGGAACTTGGTTCCGTGGCCGGTGGTCG
>PMHU01000099.1 GCA_003156795.1 Acidimicrobiaceae bacterium | reverse complement strand
AGAGTTCGGAGCGTTCCGGTGGTCCCCCGGGTTCGGATAGGCGGGGCTCGGCGGCGGGTCCGCGGCGTGCGTCGTCGGACCGGAGTGGCGGCTCCGCTAGATCGGACGGCCGCACCGGCCGCGACGGCCCCACCTCCGATCGGGCTGGGCGCCCAGCGGCGTCGGCTCGCCGCTCCTCGCCGGCCGCTTCGCGCGGGGCATCGGCAGAACGCACTGGTGGCCCGTCGTCTTCGAGCCGGCGCTCTCCGGCGGCAACCCCCCGGGGGGCACCTTCGGATCGAGGCATCAGGAACGGATCCGGCTATCGGCGCGCCGATGACGATCGAGGGTCGGCCCGACCGGCTCGCCCGGCCCGGGCCCCGAGGTTTGACCAGGACGGGCGTCCGGTCCGCGAGGGACCCCGGGGCGGCGACCGGGTGGGCCGGGACGAGCCGAGTGCGACGTGGCGGCCCGGACCCCGCGTCAACAACAAATGGGGAGGCGTGGCCCGCCGGGGTGCTCGCTCTGTCGTCGACGGTCCGGCTGGAGGTCCTTCGGCCTCGGAGTTGTGGCGCGACGCGGTGGCGCGAGCCGAGGGTGATCAGGCCGCCGAGACCCGGGAGGCCTGGACGCCCGACGAGGNNAGCGCCGGCCCCGCGTCGTAAGACGCCGGTATCGACTCCCCGAGAGTGGGCGACCGGCAAGGAGGGCATCGCTTCGCCCGGCGGGCATCGACGCAAGCTGCCGAGACCGGTGGTCGACGAGCTCGAGGCGGCTGCCGGCGCCGCCCGCGGGGCGAAGCTGGCCCATCGCATCGCGGATGCAACGTACGCCTACGAGAGAGAGCGATACCAGGAGGCTCGGCGGACCCTCAGGATCCTCGCCGACGAGGTGCCGGAGTCGGCGACGGTTCGCGAGCTGTACGGGCTGGTGCTGTATCGGACGGGCCAGTGGGCGGCCGGGGCGAAGCAACTCGAGGCGTTCCGGCAGATGACGGGCTCCTTTGACCAGAACCCGGTGCTCGCCGACTGCTACCGGGCCCTACGGCGCTACGACGACGCGCAACAGGTTTGGGACGACCTCCGCGAGGCTTCTCCTAGCGGAGACCTGGTCGCCGAAGGCCGGATCGTGGCGGCAGGTTGTCGCGCCGATCAGGGAGACCTCCAGGGGGCCATCGCTCTTCTCGAGCGCTCCGCCCGGAAAGTGAATCGCCCGCAGGACCGCCATCTGCGCCAGTGGTACGCCCTGGCCGACCTGTATGAGCGGGCCGGCGACGTGCCGCGGGCTCGCGATCTCTTTTCCCGGATCGCAGCCAACGAACCTGACGCCTTCGACGTCGGGGTGCGGCTCCGCAGCTTGCGTTGAGGATCAGGAGCCGAAAAGAACTGCTTGATCAACCCACCCGCCGTTGACCCGCGACCCCAGGAGCGGGGTGACCACGTCGGTGGCCGGGTCGTACCACGACAGGGAGTTACTCGTCGGGGCCGCGCTCCCGGTGTCGCAACCGGGCGTCAGCGTGATTGCCAGCTGATTTCCGAAGGCGCCGAGCCCGGCGACGCTTCCGCCGGTCGGTGTGTTGGGCACGGCGAGGCGATTCGTCGACCCGTCAGCGTTGAGATTGTCGAGCCAGGTGGTACCGCAGGCTCCCTCTTCGACATAGGTGCCCTCGGGAAGAGACCAGGCGTCGAGGTAGGCACCGGGGGAGGCGGCGCTCGTGAGGGGCGTCGGGGACGATCCAGAAGCGGGGACGAGCCACAGCTGGCTGGGGCAGCTGTCAAGCATCTCGTCGGCATTCCACCACCGGACCACGCTGCAAGTGCTCTGGCCGGGCGGGAAAGGTAAAAAGGCGACGGGTTGTCCGCCGTTGCTGACGAGTTCGAGGCCGTTGCGGGTGTCGAGAGCCAGGTCCGCACCGTCGGGCGACTCGACGTACGAGCCGTCCGAGCTGCCGGCCTCGGGGAAGGTCGTCGGGTAGCTCTGCTGGAGGCTCCCGGCCAAGCTGAAGCGCTGTATCGGCGTGGTGCCGGACTCCTGGCTCATCCCGGGCACGATGAAGGCCTGACCGGTCGGTCTGGTGAAGTCGAGATCGGCAAACGGCTGCTGGGCGCCGATGGAGATGCTGTTGGTCGAGTCGGTCTGCAGGTCGAGAACGGTGGCCGACGACGAGTCACTCGATACCAGCAGCGCCCTGTGACCATCTCCCGACCAGTCGGATAACTGGGTTGCCGACGGAGCGAGACCAAGGTCGTACCGACCGCCCTCGGGGTCGATGAGAAAGAGCGTCGAGGTCGAGGTGGCCGTTCCACTAGCGGATGCGTCGGGGTTGCTGGCGCTCCACTGGGCCAACAACCAACCCGAGCCGACTATCGACCAAGGCACCTCGCCCGCGGAGCCCTGGGTGGCCGCCGGGAGCATGGTCGGTGCGGCCGTGGATGGGACGCTTGACGCTGGGGCCGTCGACGGCGGAAGCGAGGATCCCGCCCCGATAGTGCCGGCGGTCTTGGACTTGGACGCAGATGGGGACCCGCCTCCGCACCCAGAGACGGCGAGACCGAGTAGAGCGACCGCGATCAGCGCCGATCTCCGGTTGGCCACCACCGTCTCCTGGCGAAGCGCCGCTCTCGCCCTCACCCTCGTACCCCCCCGCCCGTGTTCACTTCGCCCCGACCTTACCGGGCACGTCCGNNGATCGAACCTTTCGGACATTTCGCTTGAGGGCCCGGAGACCGTCACACCCGGGGCTTAACGTGGCGTTGCCGTTCCTGGGGGAGCGCGACCGTTCGCCGGTGCCGTGACACCGACCTGCATGGGGCCGGGCCAGTGGTGGCCCGGTGGCCGATACCGGCGAACGGAGAGACGACGATGATCAACCTGGTGGTACTGGAAGGCGTGCTGGCCCGGCCGGCCCAGGACTTGGAGCTGCCTTCCGGCAGCCGCCTGTTGTCACTGGAGGTAACGGTGCGACGGGAGGAAGGCGCGGCAGAGTCCGTTCCTGTGACCTGGTTCGACCCGCCCGCGTGGGCTAAAGCGCTCGACGGAGGCGCTGGAGTCGTGGTCTTCGGAAGGGTTCGACGGCGGTTCTTCCGCTCCGGCGGCGTGACTCAAAGCCGGACCGAAGTGGTCGCCAACAGGGTCGTGAGAGCTTCGGCGACCACCAAAGTGACGGCGCTTCTGGCCGAGGCTTCCGCCGCCCTCGACCCGTCGAGGAGATGACTCCGCCCTGGACTTCATCCTCCGGTCGGACGGGTGGCGATCAGCTCCTCGAGCAGGGCGGCCACCCCGTGATCGGTGTTGGCCGGTAGTACCCGATCCGCGATGGCGATCACCTCGGGGATGGCGTTGGCGGGGGCCATCGACAGCGCGGCCCACGACAGGAGGGACAGGTCGTTGTGGTTGTCCCCGATCGCCACGACATCGCTCGGGGATACGCCGAGGAGGTCGCATACGCGGTCCACGGCCGCAGCCTTGGAGATGCCGGGAGCTCCGATATCCACCCAGTCGAGCCCCGAGCTGGTGACATGACCGACGCCGCCGATCGCCTCCTGCAGAAGGTCGATCAGCCTGGGAGCCGTGGTCCCTGATGCCCGGGCGGACAGCTTGGTGCACCCAAGTTTCACTGCTGGCCGTATGTCGGGGACCTCCACCAGTTTCTCCTGCCAGTCCACCGGCGACTCGAAGAACCCGACCTCGTAGGAGAAGCAGTCGAGGTCGTCGGCGGCCATCCGGATACCGGGCACGGCCTCCCTCGCCAGGTCGACCAGGTGGGTGGCAATGTCGCTGGGAATCTCGTCGACCGCGATGACGGACTGGCGTTCCAAGTCGACGATGGCAGCGCCGTTTGCGCACACCCCCAGCGGCCCCAGGCCCGCGACTTCGGCCAGCCGCCACAAGGCCTGAGGTGGACGGCCCGTAACCGGGATGACGTGGATCCCGGCGTCGCGAGCGGCGGCTACGGCGGCGACGGTACGAGGGCTCACCTCGCCGCTCGGATCGAGGAGGGTGCCATCCATGTCCGTGGCCACCAGACTTACGCGGCCGAGATTGATCGGAGCCCAGGCGGCTCCTCGGCGGGCCGGGGCGACGCCACGAAGCCCACCATCGAAGCTTCCTCCCGCCACGGTCGTCACCCTACCCGGGGCGGCGCGTAGGCTCGGAGTCGGATCTGATCGTCGGCCGGGTGGCCGACACGAGCAATAGGAGCCCGCCGCGATGGACGTGCAAAGCCTGCTTGGCGACGATGCCGACGAGTTGCTCAGTTACCAGTGCAAGGGCATCGTACGAGACGACCTGGTCCTACCCGGGTCCGACGCCATCGACAACGTGATGAGCTGGTCGGACCGTCCTATCCCGGTATTGCGAAACCTGTCGTCTCTGTACGGGCACGGCCGGCTGGCCCATACCGGCTACCTGTCCATTCTGCCGATCGACCAGGGCATCGAGCACTCGGCGGCGGCCAGCTTCGCCAAGTTCCCGGCCTACTTCGACCCGGCCCGGCTTTGTGACCTGGCCATCGCCGGCGATCGCAACGCCATCGCCACCACCCTCGTCGGACTGGGCATCGTGTCCCGACGCTACGTCCACCGGATCCCCTTCATCGTCAAGCTGAACCACAACCAGTTCCTGCACTACCCGAACACCTNNATGCTGACCTACCCGAGCCAGTACGACCAGATCATGTTCGGGTCGCCTCAGGAGGCCTACGAATTGGGCGCCGTGGGCGTCGGGGCCACCGTGTACTTCGGTTCCGAGCACGCAACCCGGCAGATTCAAGAGGTTTCCGAAGCGTTCCAAGAAGCGCACGCCCTCGGCATGTTCACGGTCCTGTGGTGCTATCTACGCAACAACGCCTTCAAGAAGGACGGGGTCGACTACTC
>PMHU01000113.1:1533-24971 GCA_003156795.1 Acidimicrobiaceae bacterium | reverse complement strand
TGACGCGAGCGAGAAGTTCTCTCAGAACTCCAGGGGAATGCTGACCGGGCAGTGGTCGCTACCCATGTAGTCGGCGTGGATCTCGGCGGCCTTCAAGTGCGGCGCAAGGTCCGCCGAGACGAGGAAGTAGTCAATGCGCCACCCGGCGTTGTTGGCGCGCGAGTNNAACGCGAAACGAGTCGACGAAACCCGCGTTCAACAGGGCCTCGAAGCCGGCGCGCTCCTCGGTGGTGAAGCCCGCCTTGCCGACGTTGCCCTTGGGATTGGAAAGGTCGTCGGTGGTGTGCGCGACGTTCAGGTCCCCGCAGATGGCGACCGGCTTGGTGGCGTTGAGTTCCTTCACGTAGGCGAGGAATGCGGGATCCCACTGCTGGTGACGTAACCCCAGGCGTCCGAGGTCGCCCTTGGCGTTGGGCGTGTAGGCGGTGACGAGAAAGAACTCCTCGAACTCGGCCGTGACGACCCGGCCCTCGTCGTTG
The DNA here is from genome assembly GCA_003156795.1 of Acidimicrobiaceae bacterium. GTDB lineage: Bacteria > Actinomycetota > Acidimicrobiia > Acidimicrobiales > Palsa-688 > PALSA-688. The sequence continues at coordinate 24,492 of PMHU01000113.1, read as the reverse complement.
GGGTTGCCGAAAGGGTCACTGGCGAACTTGTGCTTGGTGGCGAGCTTCTTGGGCAGTCCGGTCGTCACTGACAGTGGCGAGGTCTTCGAGAGGATGGCGGTGCCGGAGTAACCCTTCTTGCTCGCCGAATGCCAGAACTGTTCGTAACCGTCGAGGTTTGCATCCACTTCGTGTTGCTGGGCCTTGGTCTCCTGGAGACAGAGGATGTCGGGTTGCAGGGTCGTGATGAAGGGGTCGAAGAGCCCCTTGCGCTGTACGGCCCGGATTCCGTTGACGTTCCACGACGCGATGAGCATGCGCCATGGTAGCAATCGAGNNCCGAACGCGCTCGGCGGATCAGCGTGTAACTTGGCTGGCGTGAGCGAGTTCAGTAACGAGAGCGTGGTGGCGATCGAGAACACGCTCAACAACGTGGACCGGGCACTCGAGCGTCTGCGCGGTGGTACCTACCGGACGTGTCAAGCGTGCGGTACCGAGATCGACCAGGCCGAACTGCTGAAGAACCCGTTGCTGGCGAACTGTCCCGCGCACCCCGAACTGAGCTGAACAAGACTGTTTGCCCGGCGAGGAATGCCGGGCCTCGCTTGCTACTTCTTGGTCGCCCAGAAGATCTCGGCGATGTCGTCGATCTCGGCGNNGTCCACAGCACCCAGAGGTGGTGCTTGACGAGGTCGGCGCGCTCCTCTTTGATGATCGTGGCGCGAACCTTGAAGTCGGGGTCGCTCGAGGCGTTGTACTTCTCCATACAGGCCTTCACGGACTGGGCTTCGAGCTTCGCTTGCGCGGGGTCGTACACGCCACAGGGCAGGTCACAGTGGGCGTGAACCACGAGCGAGGTGCTCGAAGAGTCCAGGGCTGCGTTGATTCGAGAAAGAAGCGTCATGGCTTCGCCTTTCGATTGTCTGGGTCTCGCGAGACCAGTTGTCTCTCACGAGGTTAGCCAGAGCGCTCAACTAGCGTTCACCCCGATGACCCTGCTCGCTCGCCTGTTCTTTCGCCGTCTGCTCGTGGAGGGTCCTTCCATGCTGCCGACGTTTCTCCCGGGCGAGACCGTCACGGCCGTGCGCCGCTGGCGCCCGGTGCGCGTGGGCGACGTGGTGGTGGTCCGTGATCCGCGCGAACCAACGCGGTGGTTGCTCAAGCGATGCACGGAGAAATCGGGCCGTTCGTTGGATTTGCGTGGTGACAACGCCGACGCGTCCACGGATTCGCGCGATTTCGGTGTCGTTTCCCAGCGTGAGGTGAAATGGTTGGTCCTGGGTCCTCGAGGCCAGTGAATCCCCGCATTTTTAAGGATCCTTCGAAAGTACACGCCATATATATAGGGCGCTGCTCCCGGTAGGGTGGGCGCGTGGCTCGACTCTGCGTTCTCTCCTATCACACCTCGCCCCTCGCCCAACCCGGCACCGGCGACGGTGGGGGCATGAACGTCTACGTGCGCGAACTCTCCAGTGCCCTGGCGAGACTCGGCCACGAGGTCGACGTCTACACCCGACGCGACAGTCCCCATGGTCGCGACGTCGAGGTCGTCGAGCCCGGCCCGGCGGGCCAGCGACCGCAGGCGGATCGGCGTCCCGGCCGCCTCGACTCGGTCTGCCTCATCCTCCAATGACGCCAGGTGCGGCTCGTCCTCCCACGCCATCGCCCGCGACATAGAGCCGTCCGCGAGAAGGCGATCGACGTGCTCGTCCGATAGGTACAGGCCTCGGAAGGGGTCATCGGGCGACGGATCGTCCCGGCGGCGGTGGGTGACCAAGGCCCGGACCCGACTCTCCACCACCCTGATCCGCCCCATCAAGAAGGCGGCCGACGGCTCGACCTGGCTCATTTCGACGTCCGGACCCGGCTCCGGCGCGGCCGCCGGACGGATGTCGGCCGACCCGGTCGCCGAATCGACGTGCACCTGGTCGCTCACGATCCCTTCTGGCCGACGTTGCGGCCGGACTTGCCCTTGGTCGCAGAAGCGGTTCTCGGGACCGGAGTCGGCGACCCGTTTACCGTTCCGTCGGGCAGGTGCCGGACGCCGTCTTCAACGTCGTAGGTGGTGTGGCCCACCGCCTTGAGGCGCAGCGGGGCCATGACGGCTTGGGCGATGTCGTGGAGCGTGTCGTCCTCGATGATGACGGTGATCACCAGGTCGAGGGACGGTTTGAGGTCGCCGCCGAGAGAGGTCCACACGTCCGACACCTGGCGGTCCTCGGGCGGGGGATAGGCGATCAGGACCGATACCGGCGACCCCAGGTCGCGCAACGCTTGGGGCAGCGCCGATTCTGGCAACACTTCGTGACGGATGAAAGTGGCCAGGATGGCGGACAGCAGCCGGTGCTCGTCCTCGGGACGCTGCGTCCACGCCGTGATCAAGTAGGCCAGCTTGAAGAAACGCGGCGGCTGCCGGCGCTCGACCACCACGCCCTGCTCGTCGCGCCGGTCCATCAGTCCGGTCTGGCGGCGCTTGACGTCCTCCCGGATGTCGTACAAGTAGAGGTCCACGGTTGGCGTGTTGCGGCGCGAGGCCCACTCCCTGGTCGGAGCGTCGAAGAGAACCTCGATGTCCGAGCCGTTGACCACGTCGGCCTTCACCAGGTTTCGAAGGGCTTCGTCGACTTCGTTGATCATCGCCGGTGCCTTCCCGTGTCACTCGGGTTCAACTGCTGTGGGCCCCTCGCATGATCGCGGCCTCCAGTGCGATCCGCCCTGTGACCCAGGACAGACCTCCGGGCAACCACGGTCGCCCGAACGGGCAACTGGATCTCCGCCTAGATCACGCCTGCCCGGACCGCGTAGGCGACCGCATGGGAACGGTTGCGCAGCTGCAGGCGAGCCGTGATGTCGTGGATGACGTTCTTGACCGTCCGCTCGCTGTACGACAGCTTCCCGGCGATCTCCGCCGTGTCCCAACCCTCTGAAAGCAGGCGCAGAATATCGACCTCCCGGTCGCTGAACCCGCTCAAGGACAGGCCCCTCGGGGCCAGGACCTGACGCTGAAGACGGCTCATCTGGTTGAGCAGGCGGCCGAGCAGATCCGGGGGAACCGAGCCGTCGCCGGCCGCGGCCGTGAGGACCGTGTCCGCGATTCGATCGGCGACCGCCTCCGAGCGCCGCAGGATCCCGCACGCCCCAGACTCGACCGCGGAGAGGAGCCCGGCATCGTCGAGGCGGGTAACGACCATCACCACCCGGCCGCAGCCGTCGCGTTGCATGGCCCTGACCGTCCGTACCGCGGCAGAGTCGACCTCGTCTGCCACCACGACCGCGACGTGGGCCATCTCGCACTCGGCCTCGTCCACGACGAGCACTTCGGGTCGAAGCCGCAACTCCCCANNCCCCCGCCACTCCGGTGGCGGACACGGGATCGCTGGCGTGAACGTAGACCTTGACACGGGCGTCGGTGCTCATGACCAGTCCTCTACTTTGCCTCGCTGGATGCCTTGCGGTTCCATCGTTTCCCGGAGGGCTCAACAGGCATTCAACGGGTGCTCAACGGGAACCGCTGATTGTACGTTTGGGCATGGGGCCTGCCCTACCTCCCGTTGAGCTCTCCCGTTCGGGCATACCGAGCCAGGTTGCGGGAAGGGGTGTCCAGCGACCAGATCAGACGCCCAGCTCTTCGAGGACGGCTTCATACGCCCGCCGGGCCGACCCGGCTTCGGCGTGGTGACCGGCCCGCTCTGCCGCGACTATAAGAAGCTTCCACAGCTCGTCCCGGTAGCGGTCCACGGCCACGCCGGCGCGCGCCGCTTCAGCCGCGCCTTGAAGATCGTCTCGATCCAAGCGCAGGGTCGCCAGGCGGNNAAACGCGGCGGCGGGGCTCGATGACCCAGTCCGCCGGTCCGTCGCCCGGCATGAGCGGTCCGCCGTATGAGGCCATCGCCGCTACCAGGGCCTCCTCTTCGAGTCCGGTGTCGCCGGCGCCACGAGCCGTCGCAGCTCGACGCATGGCCTGTTCGAGGTCCCGCACGTCGCAATCCGACCCCACTGGCAAGGCCAGTCGGTAGCCGTCCCCGTCCCTGGTGAGGATCCGCGACCCGTCGGCGCCGCTGGCGCTTAGCAGCCGGCGCAGCGATGAGACGGCCACTTGAAGTCGGTGCAACCCGGCATCGCCGTCGGCTTCCGGCCATAGCGCTTCGATCAGGGCCTCGCGGTGAACCCGCTCGCCCGGGTTGATGGCGAGGACGTGCAGCAACGCCCGCTCCATCGGCTTGGCCGCGCTCTCGTCCACCGGCTCACCGTTGACGACGAACGAGAACCCACCGAGGCACCGCACGCGCACCCCAGCCGGCGCAGTCGACGATCCAGCCGGCGCCTCAGTTGCGGGCGTGAAGGCGTCATCGTCCGGCTCTCTGGGGTTGAGCCCAGCCAGATCGGCATGCCACTCCCAGGTCCCCTGCGACTGCAGTATCTGCCTGGCTGCGGCTGTCTGCTCCTCGTCGTCGAACAACAAACCGAAGGCCATCGCGGCCAAGGCGGCCGCCATGGGCACGTCCAACGCGGCCGACAAGCTCTGGGATTGGCCGGCTGCGCCCTCCGCGGCCTCGCGGCGCCCCGCAGCCAACTCGGCGAGAGCGACGTAGCCCAACGTAATGGCCTGGGCCACGCCGGCACCGAGCTCGTCGAAGATCCTGGCGGCCCGGAGAAGCGTGTCGGCCGCGGGATCAGAAATCCTGGGCGCGCTCTGGCCCACTGACAAGCTGGCCACACCGCCAACCAGTCCGATCACGGCCGCGCCCCAGCGGTCGCCTTCCCGTTCGCAGGCGTCGACCAGATCGTCCAGCATCTCTGCTGCCGCGGGTTCCGAGGCGACGACCGCGGCTCGGGCGACTCGGTCCATCCACGGGATGCCCGAGGACTCCACTTCCTCCTGGATCCGATCGGCTTCACCTTTGGCCAGGCGTCGGCCCGACACGGTCCCGGCCAGCGCCATTACGAGGCCGGCGCCGGCGACGACGGCCGGTCCAGCGTCTGGGTGGCCGACCACGGCGCGCATGACCCGGGTCGCCGTTCGCATGTTCCCGGTCAGCAGGGCGGCGAAGCCCTCTGCGAACCGGCCCATCAGCCCGGGCAGGGCGGCCGCCTGTCGATAGGCGTCCAAGGGCTGCCTCTGGGTGGCCCGCCTCACTACGCCGACCCAGTCGTCGCCGGTGGGGCGCGACGGCTCGGCCCAGGAAAGTATCTGCTCGCGCTCGCACCGGCATCGTTCGGCCACGACGGCAGAAACCGCTGCGTTCTCGGCGTCTCGAAGGATCTCGGCCGCCTCGATGAGTGCGCCCCGGGCCAGCGCCCGGCGGGACCGTACCAGTAGGAGCAGAGAGTCGGTCTTGACCACATCCGGTGGCAGGGCGTCGATCCACGCCTCGCCCAGTCCGGCGCCGGCGTCGCCGGCTCGACCCAGCACGCGCCCCACGCCTGGCCAGTCCTCGGACTTCACGAAGGCGGCGAGGGCTTCCTCGACTCGCCCTTCCCGTTCCAGCAGGAGGCCGGCCTTCTGGTACTCCTGGCGGGCTGCGCCGATGCCGAGCGTCTCCACCAGCTTGGCGTCGAGATAAGAGAGGAGGACGGGGTGGTAGCGATAGGTCTCCTCGTCGACCCGCTCCGTAAAAAGCTGCCGGCGCTCGAGCTCCTCGAGCAGCTCGCTGCTCCCGCCCGAGAGGCCCATGAGCTCGTCGCAAAGGACTCCGGTCGGTCGCCTGAGCACGCTCGTGCGCATCAGGAAGTCCTGCAGTTCGGAAGAAAGGCCGGCCAGGGCGTAGCTGCCGAGATACTCGCGCACCAGCGGCGATCGGCTGACCAAGCTGGCGAGGACGCGTCGACGCTCGGCTTGCGTCTTTCTGACGGTCGCCAGGAAGAACAGCTGCAAGTAGGCCGCCCACCCGCCGGTCCGGCGGGCGAGGGACGCGACGTCCTCGGGGAAAAGCGGATCTCCGTACACGTCGCGGAACAGCTCCTCCACCTCCCACGTGCGGAACCGGAGATCTTCGGGACCCATCTCAATGAGCCGCCCCGACACTCGGAGGCGGACGAGGTCCAGGCTCAGGTTCACCCTCGACGCCAGGACCAGGCGCATCCGGCCCGGCATTTTGACCACCAGCTCCGCCAGCGCCGTCTCGGCCTCGGTGCCTTCAACCAGGTGCACGTCATCCATGACCACGAGCACGGGCGGTCCGCTACCGCCCAGCGTTTCGTTGAGCGCGTCGATGTTCTCGACGGGCGCGATCCCGATGGAATCGGCAAACGGTCTTCCCGGCGCCGCGACGAGCGCGGCTCCTAGGCAGCCGGCGAGGGCGGCGCCCGTGCGGGGCATGGGGTCCGGGGTTCCGCACCAGGCGACGGGTCCGGGATAGGCCTCTGCGATGTGAGCCAGGAGACGCGACTTACCCGAACCGGCTGGAGCGACCACCCACCCGACGGAGTAGGACTCGGGATCGGAGAACCTCGCTATGAGCCGAGAGCGAACGAGGCCAGCGGGTTCCCACGGGGGGTCGACGTCTCTCGGACCCCCCAGCGTTGGATTGGACTGGCCTAAAGAGTCGTCGACTTGTGTCACGTTCCCCTACCCGCCACCCCCCGGTTGGGGCAGCGCGGTGCGCCTGTTCGGGCGCCCTGCAGGCTCTCGCTTCGAAAGCGAAAGTCTAACCACGGTCGCCTTCGCTGCAGATGATGGAAGTCCGAAGGGACCTATTCACGAAATAGAGGAAGTCGGTGCGTCGAGCCCTAGGTTGGCGTAGATCTCGCGAGTGGCCAGCGAACGGTTGAGCGTATAGAAGTGAAGGCCCGGTGCACCCGCTTCCAGGAGGTCCTGACACAAGCGGGTGGCCTGATCGATTCCGGCCCGGCGCACCGACTCCGGATCTCCTGCGGCTTCCAACTCGGCCACCAGGTCGGGAGGAACGGCGGCGCCCATCTCAGCCCGGCGAGGGATGGCCTCCAAGCTCGTCACCGGCATGATGCCTGGCACCACCGGCTTGTCGATGCCGCGGGCCGCCAGCTGGTCTACGAGGGATACGTACTCCTCGGTCTTGAAGAAAAACTGCGTCACCGCGAAGTCGGCCAACCTCATCTTTGCGGCCAGCCGGTCCCGGTCCGACTCGATATTGGGAGAATGGGGATGACCGGCCGGGTGGGCGGCCACGCCTATGCAAAATCCACCGATGGCCCCGGCCAGCTCGACGAGATCTATGGCGTGGATGAGCTCGCCTTCGGCCGCGTCGGGGTCCGTCGGTGGATCTCCGCCTAAGGCCATCAGGTTCTCGACTCCCGCCTTGCGGAACTCCACGAGTATCTCGGCCAGCTCGAGCCGGGTGTGAGCGGCGCAGATCAGGTGCGCCATGGGGTTCAGGGTCGTGGTGCGCAACATCCCGACCACCAGGTCGTGGGTGCGTTGGCGCGAGGAACGCCCGCCTCGGTAGGTCACCGACACGAACGACGGCCGCAACGGCTGTAGCTCCATGAGGGTCTTGACCAGTCGGGCGTGTTCGGCGTCGTCCTTCGGCGGGAAGAACTCGAACGAGTAGGTACGCCCAGAAGCGAGCGCGTCGGCTATTCGGGCCATGCCAGCAGGTTATGGCCTTTGAGCTAGCGTCATCTTGTGATTGCGGAACCGCCTCGGCTCGGCGTCCTGGCGTCTGGAACGGGCACCATCCTGGGCGCCATTCTCGACGCTGGCATCCCTGTGCGGGCCGTGATACTCGACCGAGTCTGCCCGGCTGCCGCCCTCGCCGACGAGGCCGGAGTGCAGACCGAGGTGGTCGAGCGGGAGAGCTACGGCGACGACTTCGACCGGGTCGCCTACACCCACCGCGTCGTGGAGGCGCTAAAAAGACACCAGATCGACGTGGTAGCGATGGCAGGCTTCGGGACCGTCCTCGCGTCGCCGATCTTCGAGGTCTATCCGGGGCGGATCCTCAACACCCACCCGGCCCTTCTGCCCTCGTTCAAGGGTTGGCACGCCGTCCGCGACGCCATCGCGTTCGGCGCCAAAGTCACGGGGACGACCGTGCACATCGCCACCGAAGAGGTCGACGCCGGTCCCATCCTCGCCCAAGAGGCAGTTCGGGTGGAGCCCGGCGACAGCGAAGAGACCCTGCACGAGCGGATAAAAGTGGTGGAACGCAGGCTGTACCCCGAAACCATCCGCCAATTTCTGCAGGAGATACAGCTTCTGGAGGAGATACAGCGAGGAGGAATCTCGTGAAGGTCCTACTGTCGGTTTACGACAAGACCGGGCTGGTGGACTTCGCCCGCGGCCTGGTCGAGTTGGGTCACGAGCTGATCGCCAGCGGAGGGACGGCGGCTGCGCTGGGCGAGGCCGGCATCGCCCACGCCACGGTCGAGTCCCTGACAGAAGCGCCCGAAATGCTTGGAGGTCGAGTCAAGACGCTGCACCCTCGCTTGCATGGCGGCATCCTGGCCGACCTGTCCAAGCCGCAACACGTATCCGACCTGGCGGGCCAAGGCATCGAACCGATCGGGCTGGTGGTGTGCAACCTCTACCCCTTCCGCTCCAACCCGTCGATCGAGCTGATCGACGTCGGTGGGCCCACGATGGTGCGGGCTGCGGGCAAGAACTGGGCCCACGTGGGCTGCGTCGTCGACGCCGCTGACTACGGCGAGGTCCTCGACGAGCTCAGGCGGGACGGGGCGCTATCCGACGGCTTGCGCCGGAGGCTGGCCGCGACCGCCTTCGCCCACACCGCCGCCTACGACGCCGCCATCGCCAACTGGTTCAGCGAAAGCGCGGCGGAAGGGGATCTGCCGGCCACGGTGCACTTGTCGCTCGAAAGGGCCCAGACCCTGCGCTACGGCGAGAACCCCCACCAGAGGGGCGCCCGCTACCGGGAGATCGGCCAGCCGAGCTGGTGGGACGACGTGGTCCAGCACGGCGGCAAAGAGTTGTCCTATCTCAACCTCTACGACGCCGACGCGGCGTGGCGCCTGGCCCACCAGCTCGCCGACCTGGGGCCCGTCGCCGCGGTCGTGGTCAAGCACGCCAACCCGTGCGGCGCCGCCGTGGCCGAAAACCCGCTGGCCGCCTACGAGCGGGCTTTCGAATGCGATCCCATGTCGGCGTTCGGCGGCATAGTGGCGCTGACCGCTCGTGTGACCGAGGCCATCGCGGCTGAGATGGTGGCCAACGCACAGGCGGACGTGCTCATCGCGCCGGGTTTCGACGAGGGAGCGCTCGACCTGTTCGCGGCGAAGAGGAAAAACATGCGGGTCCTGGCTGCCCCCGCCCCCGACGCGCACGCGGCGGTTTGGCATTGGCGACAGCTCAGTGGCGGGTGGTTGCTGCAGGACCCATACGTCTTCGCGACGGGCCGCAAGGAGTGGACGGTGGCGTCCAAGGTCCAGCCCACCGAGGACAACTGGCGGGACATGGAGCTGGCTTGGCGGGTGTGCGCCTGGGTCAAGTCGAACGCCATCGTGTTGGCCGCTCGCGGGATGGCGGTCGGGATCGGCGGCGGGCAACAGAACCGGGTGACTCCCGGCGAGATCGCGACGGCCCGGGCCGCCGGTCGGGCCAAGGGCGGGGCCGCCGCCAGCGACGCCTTCTTCCCCTTCCGCGACGGCCTTGATGCTTGCGCCGCAGCCGGCGTGGCGGCCGTCATCCAGCCGGGCGGCTCGGTGCGTGACGGGGAAGTCATCGCGGCCGCGGACGAGCACGGCTTGGTCATGGTTCTCACCGGCGAAAGGCAGTTCCAACATTGAGCGAGGCGACGCCGAACGAAACGGCAGGACAGACCGACGCCATCCTCATGCCCGGGGCCCCGGTGGCGGACGCCGTCATGGAGGACGTGACCGAACGCGTGGCCAAGCTCGCCGGCGGCGGCAAGGCGGTCGGGTTGGCGACCGTGCTGGTAGGCGACGACCCGGCCAGCGTCGGCTACGTCAGGAAAAAGCACGAAGCCTGTGAGCGGGTCGGTATCACGTCGATCGACATTCGAATCTCGGCCGACTCGAAGCAGTCGGACCTCCTCGCCGCAGTCGCCCAGCTCAACGCCGACTCCGCCGTAGACGCCTACCTCATCCAGCACCCCGTCCCCCCCGGCTTCGACTTCAACGAAGCGGTCGGGGCCGTCGACCCCGCCAAGGACGCCGACGGCCTCCACCCGACGAACCTGGGCCTGCTGGCGCTGGGCGACCCGAACGCGCCGCGGCCCTGCACGCCGGTGGGGATCAAGGCCATGTTGACCCACTACGGGGTGCCGGTCGCCGGCCGCAACGTGGTGATCGTGGGCCGGGGCCCGACGCTCGGTCGCCCACTGTCGATGCTTCTGTCTCTCAAGGAACCGGGCGCCAACGCGGCTGTCACGAGCGTCCATACCGGGGTTTCCAACTGGGCCGACTACACCCGCACCGCCGACATCGTCGTCGGCGCGGCCGGTTCCCCGAACATGATCACCCCCGGCGTCATCCGGCCCGGGGCGTGCGTCATCGGCGGCGGTCTCACGTGGGAGGGTCGCAAGGCCTTCTCCGACGTGGACGAATCCTGCGCCGAAGTGGCCGGCTGGATCACCCCCCGCCTCGGTGGAGTCGGAGTGACCACCATCGCCATGCTGCTCCGCAACACCGTCGCCGCGGCAGAACGCCGGCTGTAAACAGCCGGCGGCGCTCTGGCCGTCCCGGCGGTCGGCGCCTCGTCGTCGGGCCGCTGCCCCTTGAGGCAGATCTTGCTGCACCCCCTGTTGGCCGCGGCCGCGAAGGCGCACAATTGAGACGTGGAACACCAAGCTCCGGTTCCGGACCTCGAACCGCAACGGGTGCCCGTCCCCGACGCCGCGCCCGAGGCGTCCGCTTTCGATGGGGCCGAGACCGCGAGGGCGGTCGGGGCGGCCATGGAGGGGTCGGCACCGGCCGCCTACCGCCCGTCTGTCCTGATCGGGTTGCAGCGGACCGCCGGCAACGCCGCGGTGGCAGCCATGATCCAGCGGACGTCGGACTCTACCGGGGTGCAACGAAAGACCTCGTCCGTCCTCGACGTGGTTGGCCAGGGCCGGGGCCAACCGCTGGACCCGGAGCTGCTCGCCGAGATGGAGGGCCGCCTCGACGACGACTTCTCCGACGTGAGGATCCACACCAACCGAGACGCGGCCGACTCCGCAGCCGACGTCCGGGCCCAGGCCTACACGGTGGGCAACGAGGTCGTGTTCGGCGACGGCTCCCCTGCTCTCGACAGCCCCGAGGGCAAACGAACCCTGGCCCACGAGCTGACCCACGTGGTGCAGCAGCGCAACGGCCCCGTCGACGGCACCCCAACCGGAGACGGGATCGCCGTGAGCGACCCGTCCGACCGCTTCGAGCAGGCGGCCGCAGCCAACGCCGATCGGCTCATGTCTGGTGGCGGGGGATCCGGCACGGACGGCTCGGCCCAGCGCCAGGCCGCGCCCGAAGAGGTGGGGGACGAAGAGGACCACGAAGATGAGCCGCTGCAGGGGATCTGGCTGCAGCGCGATGCAGGTGGTGACCCGTCGGCGCCGGCGAGCGACGGTCAGTCGTCAGACGCGGGGGCCGCCCAATCGGGAGCAGCTGGTGCGGCTCCGACGGCAGAGGAATTCGCAGCGCAGTTCGATAGCGGCGAGATCGTCTCGGGGGTGGCCAATATGGAGGGGGCCGGCGACCTGGCCCCGGGCCAGCCGGGAGGTGACGACGGATCGTCGCCACCGACCGCCCAGGCCATCTCGCTCCAGCGCGACCCGCCTCCGGGCCCTCCGCCCGGCGGCCCGCCCGCCCAGGCCCCCGACCCCACCGCTCCTCCGCCCGGGCCAGCCCACCCCGGCACCGTCATCGACGTGGCCAAAGCGCTGGCAGCCGAGCCGCCGTTCAAGGCGGCCCTGGACCAGCTCAAGGCGGGAGCCGTGGCGGATTGGAAGAACATCGTGGCCGGGACCAGCCCGTTGGAAAAGACCGTGGCGTTCACCCTTACCGGGGCCATCGCCCTGGGCGGAGCCGCAGGCGCCTTGAGCAACCCGTCCAGCCGGATCTGGCTCATCGGGGCGGCCAACGGTCTGAAGCTGTCGATACCCGGCGTGCAGGGACTATCGGTCACGCCGATCACATCCGGGGGGCAATTCCGAGGCGGCACTATCACTCTCGAGCTGAAGTTCTGATCCCCCCGCCGGATTTCAACGGCGGACGAGGTCGCGGCCTCAGAGCTCCTTGACGATCTCGGCCATCTTGATGCCGGCTTCGGTGGGGTTGTTGACCACGTGGACGCCAGCGGCGGACAGGGCCTCCATCTTGGCCTGAGCGGTGCCCTTGGACCCGGAGATGATGGCGCCTGCGTGGCCCATCTTCTTCCCCGGCGGAGCGGTCACGCCGGCGATGTAGGCGACGACCGGCTTGGTGACTTCCTTGGCGATGAAGTCGGCCGCCTTTTCCTCTTCGGACCCACCGATCTCGCCGAACATGGCTATGGCGAGGGTGTCGGAGTCGGCCTGGAAGGCGGAAAGACAGTCAACGAAGTTGGTCCCCGGCACCGGGTCCCCTCCGATACCCACGCACGTGGTCACCCCGACGCCCAGCTGCTTGAGCTCGTACAGAGCCTGGTAGGTCAGCGTCCCGGAGCGACTCACGATGCCCACCGGTCCGCCGGGGAGGGCGATCTCTCCGGCCGTGATGCCGATGTTGCACTTGCCTGGACTGATGATGCCCGGGCAGTTGGGCCCGAGGAGGCGGGTGCCGGGGTACTTGTCGACCAAAATGTTGTAGACCCGGGCCTCGTCATGAGCCGGTATGCCTTCGGTGATGCAGACCACGAAGGGGATGCCCGCCTCGGCGGCTTCGAGGATGGCGGCCGCCGCCCCCTTCGGCGGGACCGACACGAAACTGGCGTTGGCGCCCGTCGCCGACACCGCCTCCGCCACGGTGTTGAAGACCGGGACTCCTTCGACGTCCTGGCCACCCTTGCCGGGGGTCACGCCGGCCACGATCCGGGTGCCGTAGGCCTTGTTGCGCAAGCCGTGGAAGCGGCCCTGGCCGCCGGTCAGGCCCTGGACCACGACCTTGGTGTTCTCGTCGATAAAGATGCTCACTGCACGTCTCCCGTATCTCCGGATGTTGCGGGTCCATTTCCGGATGTTCCGGATCGATTTCCGGATGTTCCGGCGTTACCTCCGGTTGTTCCGGATCCAGCGAGTTCCACGGCCTTGCGGGCCGCTTCCAGCATGGTCGGCGACGACATGACGCGATCCGATTCGACCTGCTTCAGGATGTCCCGGCCTTCCTCGGCGTTGGTTCCGTCGAGGCGGATCACCATGGGCGCCTTGATGTCGACGCGCTCCAAGGCGGTGACGATCCCCTGGGCCACTTCCTCGCCCCGGGTGATGCCTCCGAAGATGTTGATGAAAATGGCGCGAACGTTGGGGTCGGAGTTGATGACTTCGAGGGCGTTGGCCATCACCTCGGCGTTGGCTCCGCCTCCGATGTCCAGAAAGTTGGCGGGCTTGCCACCCACCTGGTTGACCACGTCGCAAGTGCTCATGGCCAGGCCGGCGCCGTTGGCGATGATCCCGACGTAGCCGTCGAGTCCCACGTACTGAAGTCCCTTGCTGCGGGCCAGACGTTCCCGCTCGTCGAACTCGTCGATATCCCGGAACCCGTCCCACTCCGGGTGACGGAACGAAGCGTTGTCGTCGAGGGTCACTTTGGCGTCGAGGGCGTGCACCTGACCGGCTGGGGTCAGGATGAGGGGGTTGATCTCCACCAAGTCGGCGTCGCCTTCGACGTAGCAGCGATACAGCTCGAGCAGTATCGCCACCGCCCCGTCGTGGGCTTCCTCGTCGAGCCCGGCCCGCTCGACCAGGCCGCGGGCGTCCGCTTCGACGAAGCCGATCGAGGGGTCGATGTACAACCGGGCGATCGCGTCTGGGTCCTCGTCGGCGACCGCTTCGATCTCGACCCCGCCCTTGGCGGAAACCATGGCAAGGTATTTCTTGGCGCCGCGGTCCAACGTGAAGCTGGCGTAGTACTCCTTCGAGATGTCCGAAGCGTGCTCCACCCAAAGGCGGCGCACGACGTGCCCCTTTATGTCGAGGCCGAGAATGTTGCCGGCGTGGTGACGCACCTCGTCGGAGTTCTCGGCCAGCTTCACCCCCCCGGCCTTGCCCCTTCCGCCCACTTGGACCTGGGCCTTGACCACCACCGGGTACCCGGCCTTGTCCGCCTCGGCCACCGCCTCGTCGACGGTGTCGGCCACGCCGCCCGCCGATACCGGGATGCCAAACCGGGCGAAGTATTGCTTGCCCTGATACTCGAACAGATCCACGCTCGCTCCTGATGCTCTCGTATACGGAAAAAAGACGGCCGGTCGTCAGCCGGCGCTGAGGGCCTCCCGCCGGTCCAGCGCTTGCTCCAGCCAAGACGTGATTGCACCGAGTGGGGCGCCGGGCGTGAAAATCTCCGCCACGCCGATGCCCTTGAGCTCCGCCACATCGGCCTCGGGAATGATGCCACCCGCGAAGACCAAGACGTCGCTGGCGCCCCTCGACTTCAGCTCCTCGATGATCCGAGGGAACAGGGTCATGTGGGCTCCCGACAGGATCGACAATCCGACCGCGTCGGCGTCCTCTTGGATCACCGTCTCGGCGACCTGCTCGGGAGTCTGGTGCAACCCGGTGTAGATCACTTCGAAGCCGGCTTCTCGAAGCGCCCGAGCGATGACCCTGGCCCCGCGATCGTGACCATCCAGGCCAGGCTTGGCCACCACCACCCTGTAGGTGCGCTCCATTCCGATCGAATACTCGCAGGTCACGGCCTCCCGGGGCCAGCCCGCAAGGTCTGGTCGGCGGCCTGGCCCAAGTGGCCGCGGCGGGTCGTCAGGCCCGTTTGATCGGAGCCAGCGCCAGCGCCAGGTGCTTTTCACCGACGGACGGGAAGCGGACCCTCGCCTCGGCTCGCTCACCTTCGCCACCGACATCTATGACCACGCCTTCGCCCCACTTGGCGTGCACGACCGACTCCCCGACGCGCAGCCCGAGCGACTCGGCTCCCGTGCCATGGACCGGTCCGGTCTTGGCCCGGCGCATGGCCGACTCCACGATCCGGTCGCGTCCGCTCAGATCGGATCGCCTGCTGCCCTGGACCCGGCCTCCGTCCTCCATCCGAACGAGCGTGTCGGGGATCTCGTTGAGGAAACGGCTCGGGGGGTTGTACTGGGTCTGGCCCCACAGGCTGCGACACCAGGCGTTCGACAGGTAGAGGCGCTCCCTTGCCCGGGTTATGCCCACGTACGCCAGGCGGCGTTCCTCCTCCATCTCGTCGGGCTCACCGAGGGATCGAAGGTGGGGGAACACGCCGTCTTCCATGCCGACGATGAAAACGACCGGGTATTCGAGTCCCTTGGCCGTGTGGAGGGTCATCAGCGTCACCTTGGAGGAGTCCCCGTCCACCTCGTCCGCGTCGGCGACGAGGCTCACCTGCTCGAGGAAGGCGTCGAGGTCCTCGACCTCGCGGGCCGCGCCGATCAGCTCCTCGATGTTCTCGATGCGACCGGCAGATTCGACGGTGTGTTCCGACACCAGCTCGGCCAGGTAGCCGGTCCGGTCCGCCACCGCTTCCAGGAGGGCGGCCGGGCCCAGTTCGTCCCGCGAGAACCGCAGCTCGTCGAGTAGCCCAACCAGATCACGCACGCCGCCCAGGGCTTTGCCGGTCACCCCCGCCACTTCAGCTTCGTTCAGAGCCCGAGCAAACGTCGTGTCGTGGTCCCTCGCCCACCGGTCCATCCGGGCCAGCGAGGTGTCGCCGATCCCCCGCTTGGGAACGTTGACCACCCGCTTGAGGGATACTTCGTCCTCCGGGTTGGCGAGCACCCGTAGATAGGCGAGCAGGTCCTTGACTTCGCGACGGTCGTAGAAGCGGGTGCCGCCCACCACCTTGTAAGGGATGTCGCGACGGACGAGCTCCTCTTCGACGGCGCGCGACTGGGCGTTGGCCCGGTAGAAGACCGCCACATCCCCCCACTCGTAGAGCGTGCCGTCGGCGCGGCCCGCACCTTCCGCCCGGTGCAGCTTGATCACCTCAGAAGCCAGCCACGATCCTTCGTCGTGTTCGTCCTCGGCGTGGTAACGCACGACCGGGTGACCACCCTCCTGGTCGGTCCACAGGTGCTTCGGCTTGCGCATGGCGTTGTTGGCTATGACGGCGTTGGCGGCATCGAGGACGACCTGCGTCGAGCGGTAGTTCTGCTCGAGCACGACGACTTTGGCGTCAGGGAAAGCCTCCTCGAACTGCAGGATGTTGCGGATGTCAGCCCCCCGCCAGCCGTACACCGACTGGTCGCTGTCGCCGACCACCGAGATCTGGCGATAGAGACCCGAAAGCAGGAGGACCAGTTCGTTCTGGGCCCGATTGGTGTCCTGGTACTCGTCGACGAGGACGTGACGGAAGCGCTGCTGGTAGTGCTCCAGCACGTCGGGGCAGGCTTGCAGCAGGTTGACCGTGACGAGGAGCAGGTCGTCGAAGTCCATGGCATTGGCAGCAACCAACCGCTGCTGGTACTCGCGGTACACGTCGCCGACCCGCCGCTCCATGACCGTCCGAGCCCGGCCGGAATAACTCTCGAAGTCGATCAGCTCGTTTTTCGCAGTCGAGATGTACCCGTGGATGGAGCGGGGTGGGAACTTCTTGGAGTCGAGGCCCTGGTCACGAACGACGTAACCGACGAGGCGCACGGCGTCGGCCTGGTCGTAGATGGTGAAGTTGGACTTGTAACCGAGCCGGGATGCGTCGCGCCGAAGGATGCGCACACAAGCCGAGTGGAAGGTGCTCACCCACATGCGGCTGGCCACAGGACCAACCAGAGCCGCCACCCGCTCGCGCATTTCCTGGGCCGCCTTGTTGGTAAAGGTGATGGCCAGAATTTCGAACGGCGAGATGCCCTGCTCAGCGATGAGCCAGGCGATGCGATGCGTCAGCACCCGGGTCTTGCCCGAGCCGGCGCCGGCCACGATCAGCAGGGGGCCTTCGGGGTACGTCACCGCCGCCGCTTGGGCCTCGTTGAGGCCTTCGAGGAGGTCCGTACCGTCGAAGGGGTCGAGCACCATGGCCAGATCCAAGGTACCGGCTGGCCAGGACCGGCTCGGGCCACCCGCGGGACGGCACCCGCGTCATGGCGTCGGGGGCCGACAGCCCACTCCCGCCTGCCAGAAACGCATCCGGATAGGCGTCGCCCGCCCATCCTGAGGCAAAGTGTCGGCAACAGCCCACGAGCCACAGGAGAAGAAAGACGTCATGAGCGGAATCTGCGAGGGCCGGGTGGTCGTCATCACAGGCGCGGCCCGGGGGATCGGACGGGGCTACGCGCTGGAGTTCGCCCGGCAGGGCGCCAAGGTCATGATCAACGACCTAGGCGGAGAGATGGACGGCACGGGTAGCTCGACCGGCCCAGCCGGCCAAGTCGTCGACGAGATCAGGTCGATGGGCGGCGAGGCCATGGCCAACGGCGAGGACGTGTCGGACTTCGACGGGGCGTCCAAAATGATCAAAGCCGCCATCGAAGGGTTCGGCCGTATCGACGTGCTGGTCAACAACGCCGGCATCCTGCGGGACCGCATGCTCGTCAACATGACCCCCGAGGAATGGGACGCCGTCATCCGCGTCCACCTTCGGGGGACCTTCGCCCCGAGCCATGCCGCCCTCGAGTACTGGCGCGAGCGGTCCAAGGCCGGCGCGACCAACGACGCCCGCATCATCAACACCACGTCGCCGTCCGGCATCTACGGCAACGTGGGCCAGACGAACTACGGAGCGGCCAAGGCCGGAATCGCCGCCTTTACCGTCATCGCCGCCATGGAGGTGGGCCGGTACGGCGTTACCGTCAACGCCATCGCGCCGGCCGCCCTGACCCGCATGACCGAGAACCTCGGTATGGGGCAGCAGGCTGCTGCGGTGCCTGCTGACCAGTTCAACCCGTTGGCTCCGGACAACATCGCTCCCCTCGTCGTGTGGCTCGGGAGCCTCGAGTCCGGGGGCGTCACCGGCCGGGTGTTCAACGTGATGGGCGGCCACGTCAGCGTCGCCGAAGGGTGGGTCGAAGGTCCCGCCGCCGACAAGGAAGGACGGTGGGATCCCGCCGAACTGGGCGAGATCATCCCTGATCTGGTGGCCAGGGCCGCTCCCAACGCCGACATGCGAGGCCTCCGGACCTGACCGGCCACCGGGCGACGCCGTGTCGCGTCGTGTCGACGACCACCTTGGTCCCATCCGCCGCCAGAATGGGACCGTGACCGCTGTCGTACCAACGTCCACGGCGCCCAGGACCGAGCCGGAACCGGTGCTTCGAACCACGGGCCTCAGCGTCAATTTCGGTCCGCTCCGGGCTCTCGATCACGTCGACATGTGCGTCCGGAGGGGCGAGATCGTAGCCCTCGCGGGCGAAAACGGAGCCGGCAAGTCGACCCTCGTTCGTTGCATCGCGGGCGACATTCCGCCGACGTCGGGCCAGGTCGTGATCAACGGTCAGGTGGTCAGCCCCGACCCCCGCGCCGCCGCCCGGTTGGGCGTGGCCGTCGTGTGGCAGGACCTGGCCTTGTGCGACAACTTGGACATCGCCGCCAACCTGCTGCTGGGGCGGGAGTCGCGTCGCACGATGTTCTCCGCCACGCGCGCCCACACTCACGCGACCGCGCTGCTGGACGGACTTGGCATCGCCTTGCCGGACACGGCCACCACCGTGAGGCACCTGTCGGGCGGGCAAAGGCAACTGGTCGCGGTGGCCAGAGCCATGAGGGACCACCCTCACCTTCTCATCCTCGACGAGCCGACCGCTTCGCTCGGAGTGGCGGAGTCGGTCCAAGTAGAAGAGCTGACCGCAACGTTGCCGGCCCAAGGCACGACCGTTCTCCTGGTCTCCCACGACGTCGAGCAGATGTTCCGCTTGGCCGACCGCATCGTGGTGCTCCGCCACGGCCAGGTGGTAGCGGACGTGGAGCCGGAGCTGTCCCACCCTGACGAAGTGGCGGCCCTCCTGTCAGGCCAGCCCGTCGATGTGTCCGCCCGTCGGCAGCTGACCCGCCTGCACAGCCTCGCCGACCAGCTCGCCTCCGCAGAGCCTTCGTCAAGCCTGTCCCTCATCCTTTCCGCTCTGGGTGGCGCGTTGGAGAACGAGCATCTGTGCATACACGTACGAGAAGGGGGCGTGCTGCGCCTGGCAGGGACGGTCGGAGTACCCGACCGGATCGTGACGGCTTGGCAGACGGTGCCCGCCGGCGTGGCCGGGGGCCAGATCGGCCGGGCCGCCGCTACCGGCGAGGAGGTGGTCTCCGCGGACATTGAGTCCGCCGCCGGGTGGGCCCGCCACCGCCACGAAGCGCGCCTGGCCGGGATCCGCAGCGCGTGGAGCGTGCCGTTTACAGGAACGTCCGGTGTGACCGGGGTGATCACGGTGTTGGGCGGTGACGCTGGCTCTCCCTCGCGAGACGAGCTCAACCTGGTCACGGTTTACGCCGGATACGCCGCCAGCGCCCTGGAGCGAGACCGCTTGCTCGGCGAGCTGACGGCGCGCAACCGCGTTCTCGAAACCATCCGCGAGGTGCTTGAAACGCTCGCCGGCCCGGTCCCCCTCACCGATGGGCTCGACGTCGCGCTCCGGGCACTTCTTATCGGCCTCGCCGCCGATGAGGTAGGGCTGCTGACCCGGTCGCCCGGACAGGATGGCCCATCGTGTCGTGGAAGTGCCAACCGCGGTGACGCGTCGCTCCAGCCCTCGTTCGAGCTGAGGAGCGTCGCCGAGACCACGCTGGACGAGTTCGGCGACCTGGGCGTTCGGCGCTCCCGATCGCCGGGCGACCCGGCGTGGAGCCTCGCCATCGCCTTCCCCGCTCCGGGCGGAACGGCCGCCCTCGTCGCCCGCTGGCAAGACGGCAACCCCGGAGCCGACCACACCGCCTTGATCGAAGACGCCGCCAACTCGTTGAGGCTGGCCCTGGAACGCGAAGCTTCCGATCGGATACGACGCGAGGCGATGGCCCTGCGGAGCTCTCAGGAACTCCAGCGCAAGTTCCTGTCGTGGCTCTCCCATGAGCTTCGAACCCCCCTCACCGCGATCCGCGGGTACGCGTCGAGTCTTCTGCAGACCGACGTCAGCTGGGACGGCCACTCCCAAAAGCGGTTCCTCGGCCGGATAAGCGAAGAGTCGGCCCGGTTGGGGCGCCTCGTCGACGACCTGCTGGACTTCTCTGCCATAGACGCCGGCATCCTGCGCCTCCACCCGGATTGGTGCGACCTGGCCCTCGTGCTCGAAGCGGCCAAGGCGTGCGTCCCGGTCCAAGGCTCGGGCGAGGTCGAGTTGCGTTGCGCCGTCGATCTGCCGATCGTGTGGGCCGACCACGACCGCCTGGAGCAGGTGTTCGTCAACCTCATCGACAACGCCATCCGCCACAACCCACCCGGAACGAAAGTGGTCGTCGAGGCGGCCGCGGCACCCGCCTCGACGGTCAGGGTCGGCGTTACCGACAATGGCCTGGGCGTGCCGGCCGACGTCGTCGCCGGAAGTTTCGCGACCCGGGTGGAGCGCCGGAGTAGGACCGCCGGCGCCGGTCTCGGGCTATCCATCGCCAAGGGCATCGTCGACGCCCACGGCGGCCGCATCGATATCGAGAAACTCGCGGCCGGGACTAGATGCGTGGTCGACCTTCCCGTGGCGCTGGGCGCTCCGGCGTCGGAAGTCGCCGGCGATGCCTGACGGAGAACCCTTGACGTGCGTCCTGATCGTCGAGGACGACCCCAACATCGTGGACCTCATCCGCTCCAACCTCGTGGTCCGGGGTTTCGACACTGTCGTCTCCACCGACGGGACACGGGCCCTTCAGCTGTTGGATACCGAGGAGCCTGACATCGTCCTGCTGGACCTGATGTTGCCCGACGTGGACGGTTTCGAGCTGTGCCGACAGATCAGGGAGAGGTCCGCAGTCGGTGTCATAGTGGTCTCCGCTCGCGGGGGCGAGCGCGACAAGGTGTCGGCTCTCAACGTGGGCGCCGACGACTACATGACCAAGCCGTTCAGCATCGAGGAGCTGCTGGCCCGGATCGCCGCGACTCTGCGTCGGACGCGCGTGACGGAGTTGGGTGAGACCTCCGCTCCAGTCGTGCTGATCGGCGAGTTGCGGATCGACTTGGCCGCCCAACAGGTCACCCGCCGAGGGGAGCCCGTGCACCTGACCCCGACAGAATTCGCGCTGCTGCGTGAACTGGCCTCCAACCGAGGCAAATCGCTGACTCACGCCCACTTGTTGCGTCGGGTCTGGGGGACCGGGTACGAGACCGAGACCGAGTACGTCCGGGTGTATGTGCGGCGGCTGCGATCCAAGCTCGAAATCGACGGGGAGGGCCCGCTGATCATCACCTTGCCGCGGGTCGGGTACCGCATGACCGCCGGGTAGCGGCCGACCGCAACTCTTGGATCATGGACCGGTTGGATCACCCGCCCCGTAGATCGGCTCCCACGATCACGTTTACGATTTATTAATGCGGCGTGGCCGATGTTCACGAGATGTTCACGGTCTCGGTCTTATCGTCCGAGTGGAAAGACCTAACGGCTGCGACCAGACCGCCCTCGTCAGAGGGCGTGGTGGCACGGCCCCAAAACAGGGGGAACATCGACCCGTGAATAACAAGCGCGCCCTCGTGGTGCTAGCAGTTGGTATCGGACTCGTCTCGAGCGCTTGCGGAAGTACCAGCAAGAGCACGAGCAGCGCGACCACCGTCGCCACCCCGACAACGACGGTAGCCCCAGCTCCTCTCTCGATCAGCTCGTTCACGCGTGACTTCTCGGCCATGTCGCAGTTGACGAGCCTCGCCGCGCAAGGCAAAGGCACCGTGGCGGTCATCCTGCCCGATACGGTGTCCTCGGCCCGTTACACGGAGTTCGACGCACCTTATTTGACCAAGGCGTTCGAGGACGCCGGCCTGACGAGCTCACAGTTCGTCGTGCAAAACGCCCAGGGCAGCGACCCCACCCAGCTGACCGATGCCGAGTCGGACATCACCGCAGGAGCGAGCGTGCTCATCGTCGACCCGCTCGATTCGGGCGTCGGCGCCCAAATCGAGTCCTACGCCAAGGAGCACGGTGTCGCGGTGATCGACTACGACCGCCTCACCCTCGGTGGCAGCCGGTCGTACTACGTGAGCTTCAACAACGTCCAGGTCGGAACGCTTCTCGGCCAGGGCCTGGTGTCGTGCGTCGCCGCTTGGGGAGTGACTCACCCCAACGTGATCGTCATGCGGGGAGCTGCCACTGACAACAACGCCACTCTTTTCGCTCAGGGCTACGACGCGGTCATGGCTCCTTACTTCACTAGCGGGAAGTGGACCGAGGAGGCCCAGCCAGCCGGAACATGGACTCCCGCCGTCGCCCAAACAGAGTTCGAGCAGGCTTACACCGCTCATCCCAGCTCTAACGCGGCGCTCATTCCGAACGACGAGAACGGTGCGCCGATNNGGCACGGTGTACAAGCCGATCTATGAGGAAGCTCAAGCCGCCGTCGCCCTTGCCATCTACGCCAGGGCCAACCAGACCCCGCCGCCGAGCCTGGTCAACGGGAACACTGCCGACACGAAGTCGAACACCCAGGTGCCGTCCGTGCTCTTGACCCCAGAATGGGTCACGCCGACCAACATGGCGTCGACCGTCGTTGCCGACGGGTTCGTAACGGCAGCCCAGCTCTGCACGGCCGCGTACGCGACGGCCTGCTCCGCTGCCGGCATCTCCTAATAGCCTCCGCGAGATACGCGAACAGCGAGTACCTTCGGACGCGATGAGCTTCCCGCCTGGTAACACGGCCTGGCCCGGTNNCCGGGCCAGGCCGGGGCGCCAACCAACCCGGGCGCGGCGGCAGGTGCGGAACTTTTATCCATCTCCCGCTTGGTCAAGCGCTTCGGCGCCGTGGAAGCACTGTCTGGGGTCAACCTAGAGGTCCCCGCAGGCAAGGTGACCGCCCTGATCGGGGACAACGGCGCCGGAAAGTCGACGCT
>PMHU01000113.1:0-1495 GCA_003156795.1 Acidimicrobiaceae bacterium | reverse complement strand
CCGTGGTCTGGCAGGACCTGGCCCTCTGCGACAACCTGGACATCGTCCAAAACATGTTCCTCGGGCGGGAGCCCCGCCAGGCTGGGCTGCTCAATGAGACGAAGATGGAGCGGGAAGCGAAGGAAACGCTCAGCGAACTGTCGGTGACAACCGTTCGCTCGATCCGCCAGACGGTCGGGTCGCTGTCAGGGGGTCAACGACAGGCCGTCGCAGTGGCCCGAGCGGTCATGCAGAACGCCCGCCTGGTCATCATGGACGAGCCCACCGCTGCTCTCGGAGTAGCCCAAACGGCGATGGTCCTCGAGCTGATCGCCACGCTCAGGTCTCGCGGCATCGCCGTGCTGCTCATATCCCACAACCTCAACGACGTCTTCCAGGTCGCCGACCGGATCGCTGTGCTCTACCTCGGCCGCATGGCCGCAGCCGGACCGATATCCGATTTCGACACCCAGTCCGCGGTCCTTGCGATCACAACCGGCAGCCCCACCGGCTCACCGTCCGAACAAAGCGAAACGGCCTAAGCCATGGCTTTCACCTCAAAGCCCAAATCACCGACGACGGACAGTCCACCACCAGCCGAGGGCCCCCTCGCTCCACTTCCAGCCGTCACCGATCGGGTGACGAGTCCCGAGCTCACCGCCGGCTCTTTCAACGAATACGTGAAAGCCTGGGTGCAGAGGGTACGCGGCGGTGACAGCGGGATGCTCCCGGTCCTGGGCGGACTGATCCTGATCGTCGTCATCTTCCAAAGCCAGAAGTCGGTCTTTCTTTCGGCCGCCAACTTGACCAACCTCCTCATCCAAGCAGCCGCCTTCATACTCCTCGGCATGGCTGAGGTGTTCGTTCTGCTACTCGGCGAGATCGATCTGTCCATCGGGTACGTCGGTGCCTGCGGAGCGGTCGTCACCGTCGCGACCGCGGCTCCACCGGGGAACCATCCGTGGTGGATCGCCATCCTGGCCGGTCTGGCCTTCACGTCCTTGTGCGGCCTCCTTCAAGGGGCCCTGATCACCCGCCTGCGGGTGCCGTCTTTTATCGTCACCCTGGCCGGACTCCTCGGGTTCGAAGGAATGCTGATATTCCTCGCCGACCGTGAGGGCGGCCGGGCTGGTGGCGGCACCTTGGAGATCACCAACAACATCCTGAGGGACCTGGTCGACGGGAACCTGAGCGTGGCGGCCGGATGGACAATGCTGGTGCTGGTCGTCGTCGCCTTCGCGGTGTTCCACCTGGCCAGGGACCGCCACCGGCGGGCCCACGGACTCGTAGCGCCCCCGACCGCGCTCACCGCCCTCCGGATCCTCCTGGTAGCAGTGGCCGGCTTCGCTCTGGTGGCGGTGTGCAACACCAACCGAGGCCGGCTCAAATCGCACCCGTTCCAAGGCGTGCCGTGGGTCGTCCTGATCATCATCGGCGTGTTCGGAGCGTGGACCGTCCTGCTGGGCCGGACCCGCTTCGGGCGTTACGTTTACGCCATCGGCGGCAACGCCGAGGC
>PMHU01000191.1 GCA_003156795.1 Acidimicrobiaceae bacterium | reverse complement strand
CGCGAGCGGATCAGCCTTTCGCTCAAGGCCACCCAATCTGACCCGTGGCAGGAGTTCGCCAACGCCCACCGCGTCGGGGAGCTGGTGTACGGGCGGGTCACCAAGCTGGTGCCGTTCGGCGCCTTCGTGCAGGTGGGCGACGGCATCGAAGGCCTGGTGCACATCTCCGAAATGGCCAACCACCACGTGGACCTCCCCGAGCAGGTCGTGAGCCCGAGCGAAGAGCTGTGGGTCAAGATCATCGAGATCGACTTGCAGCGGCGCCGGATCAGCTTGTCCATCAAGCAGGCGGCCGAGGGCGGCGAAGTGGCAGCCGAGTACCGGGACGCCTTCGGCGAGCACGCCTACGACGAGCACGGCAACTACATAGGCGCAGCCGGCTTCGCCGACTTCGAGCCGGAATCTGAAGCCCAGGCTGCGTGGGCGGCCGAGTACCTGGCCAGCGGTGGTGGCGCCGAGCCCGGCGGCGCGGAGGCTGATGGCGTCGAAGGCGATGGCGCGGCGGCGGCTGGCGTCGACGGTGAGGAGACTGCGGAGGCCAGTGTCGCGGAATCCGCTCCCGCCGCGGAGGCCGCTCCGGCCGCGGAGCCTGTTCCCGCGGAGGCCGATGTCGCCGCGGAACCCGCTCCGGCCGCGGAGCCCGCTCCCGCCTCGGAGGAGTAACCCACAGACGAAGGTCCCCGCGCTGGCCCTCGTGGCTCGCCCGTCATCCGTGTTCAATTCGGCTTCGCGTGCGCGATTTTTGTCAGCTGGCGACGTTTTTCGCGCACGGGAAGCAGGATTGAACACGCGAGGATGGAGCCGGTCGATCCCGTCGAGCCGGAAATCTACGGCCGGCCAGAGATCCTGTCGGCGAGCGCCGCCCAACGCGAGTTTCGCCCGACGAGCGGGTGGCGGGCTTCGGCTTTGTCGGCGGCGCGGTAGAGGGCGTAGATGCCGTGCACGCCCAGCCAACGCAGCGGCTCGGGCTCCCAAGTCCGGCTGGTATGGCCCACCCACGGCAGACCGGTGCGGGGTGTGTCGCGCTTGAGGATCAGGTCGGCGAGGGTGAGCCCGGCCAGGTGCGACGTGGTGACGCCGTCGCCTACGTAGCCACCGGCCCAGGCCAGCCCGCCGTCGCCCGACGTCTGGAGCCCGACGAAGGGGCACCAGTCGCGTGCCACCCCGAGGACACCACTCCACGAGTCGGCGACGGCGGTGCAGCGCGTGGCGGGAAAGAGCCGGTGGAGCGCTGCTTCCAGGGCCGCGACCGTCGCGGCGGGGGTGTCGTCGCTGTGGTCGAGGCGGGAGCCGAACCGGTATGGCCTACCGCGGCCGCCGATGGCGATGCGCCCGTCGGCTGTCCGTTGGAGGTAGGTATAGGCGTGCGCCCCGTCGCGCACGGTTTCCATGCCTCCCCACCCGATCCGGCTCCACGTGTCCGGGGGCAGAGGTTCGGTCACGATCATGGAACTGTTCATCGGAAGCAGGCGGCGGTGTAGCCCGGGCAGCGCTGCCGTATAGCCCTCGGTGGCTCGCACCACCCACGGCGCACGCACCGTCACGTATGGGGTATCCACGCGACCGGGCGTGATGGCCAGCGCAGGCGTGCGCTCGTAGATCCGGACGCCGCGATTCTCGACCGCGGCCGCCAGTCCGCGCACCAGCTTCGCTGGTTGGATGCGAGCGCAGTGGGGGCTGAAGGTGGAGCCGACCGCGCCTTCGACCCGAATCCGCTCGGTGGTCTCAGTGGGGCTGAGCTCGCGGAAGTCCTCCGGGCCGAGACCCCACCTGCGCCCCTCCTCGACTGCCGCACGCAGCCGTGCCATCTGGGTTTCGTTGGTGGCCACGGCCATGGTGCCGCCCACCTTGATGTCGGCGTCGATGCCTTCGCACTCGCACGCGGCGACGACGCCGGCGACGGCATCGATGAGTTGGCGTTGCAGGGCGATGACACCGTCTCGGCCAGCGGGGCCGCGCGAAAGCAGGTGGCGGTCGCCAGGCAGCAAGCCCGACAGCCATCCGCCGTTGCGCCCGCTGGCCCCGAACCCGACGTGCTCGGCTTCGAGGACGGCGATGCGAAGAGAGGGGTCGCTGCGGGCCAGGGCCCATGCCGTCCACAGCCCGGTGTATCCGCCGCCGACGATGCAAACGTCGACGTCGGTCAGGCCCGACAGCGAGGACCTCGTCGGCGGGGGGCCGCCGAGGGCGCGGTGCCAGTACCCGGCCGGGGCCGGCGCGGCCGGCGTGGGCGAGCCTTCTGGGCGGACCGTCCCGGCGCTCGCGGGGGTCCCCCCTGCCGGGTCGGAGGTCAAGTGTACGACGGGATCAGATCCGCGACCACGCTTCGTCCAGGACGGAGCGCAGCGTCTCGCCGATCAGGTCGAAGTGCTCCTGCTCGCAAATCAGCGGCGGAGCCAGCTGGACCACCGGGTCACCCCGGTCGTCGGCCCGGCAGATGAGCCCGGCGTCGAAAAGCGCGCCGGAGAGGAAGCCTCGTAGGAGCCGCTCCGACTCGTCGTCGTCGAAGGTCTCGCGGGTGTCTTTGTCCTTGACCAGCTCTATGCCGTAGAAGAACCCATCACCGCGCACGTCTCCGACTATCGGCAGATCGCGCAGACCCTCCAGAACGGCGCGGAACTGGGCGGCCCGGGCGGCCACGTTGCCGATGATGTCCTCCTTCTCGAAGAGGTCGAGGTTGGCCAGGGCCACGGCCGTCGAGACCGGATGACCACCGAACGTGAAGCCGTGGTAGAAGGTCTCCGTCCCGTCCGTGAACGGCTCCATGATGCGGTCGTCTACCAGCACGGCGCCGAGGGGCGCGTAGCCGCTCGTCATGCCCTTGGCGCAAGTGATCATGTCGGGCTGGTACCCGAACCTCGTCGACCCGAACCAGGCGCCCAGCCGGCCGAACGCGCAGATGACCTCATCGGACACGAGCAGCACCCCGTGTCGGTCGCAGATCTCGCGCACCCTCTGGAAGTACCCCGGGGGCGGGGGGAAGCAGCCGCCGGAGTTCTGCACCGGCTCGAGGAAGACCGCCGCCACCGTGTCGGGGCCCTCCATTTCGATGCGACGCTCGATGTCATTGGCCGCCCACTGCCCGAAGGCCTCGAGGTCGTCGCCGTGTTCGGGGGCCCGATAGAAGT
The DNA here is from genome assembly GCA_003156795.1 of Acidimicrobiaceae bacterium. Lineage (GTDB taxonomy): Bacteria > Actinomycetota > Acidimicrobiia > Acidimicrobiales > Palsa-688 > PALSA-688. The sequence continues at coordinate 3,831 of PMHU01000191.1, read as the reverse complement.
TGGTGTTGTGCACGCGGACCGAACCAGGCACGAGGGGCTCGAAGGGCGCTTTGATGTCGGGTAGCCCGGTGATCGATAGGGCGCCCATGGTGGTCCCGTGGTAGGCGATGTCGCGCGACAGAACCTTGTAGCGGCCGGGCTGGCCGGTCGCCCGGAAGTACTGACGGGCCAGCTTCCACGCCGTCTCGACGGCCTCTCCGCCCCCGGTCGTGAAGAACACCCGGTTGATGGAGCCCGGGGCCAGCGCCGCCAGGCGTTCGGACAGCTCGATGGCGTTGGGGTGGGCGTAACTCCAGAGCGGGAAGTACGCCAGCTGGGACGCTTGCCGGGCGGAGGCTTCCGCCAGCTCGCGCCTGCCGTGACCGGCTTGGACGACGAACAGACCGGAAAGGCCGTCGAAGTACTTGCGGCCCCGGCTGTCCCATACCCACGGGCCCTCCCCCCGCACGATCACGGGTACTTCGTGATCGGCGTAGGAGCTCATGCGGGTGAAGTGCATCCACAGGTGGCGCTTGGCTGCGTCCTGCAGGTGCTGCTCGTCGAATTGGTCGTGGTTGTCCGGTGTGCTCAACGCGTCCCCCATTGGTAGTTCTCCTTGGCGACTTTCAAATACACGAACGCTTCCGTGCTGCGCACCCCTGGAATGGTCCGGACCGACTCGTTGATGGTGTGCAAAAGGTGGTCGTCGTCCTCGCACATCAACTCGACCAGAAGGTCGAACTGGCCGGCCGTTAAAACGACGTACTCGGCCGCCTCGAGGGCGACCAGCTTGTCGGCTACCGCGTGGATGTCTCCTTCAACCTTGATGCCGAGCAGGGCCATGCGATGGAAGCCGATGGCCTCGGCATCTGTCACTGCCACGATCTGGATCACGCCTTCGTCGATCAGCTTCTGGACCCGCTGCCGGGTGGCGGCTTCCGACAGCCCGATGGTCCTGGCGATGGCCGCGTACGACCGTCGGCCGTCTTCTTGGAGCTGCTCGATGATCAGCTTGCTGACCTTATCCAGGCGGCCCCCGCTGTCGCGGATCGCGGTGTCCATATCGCCCACAACGACGGATTCTAAGGACCTTCCCCCTCATTTGCAAAGGATTCCCTTGCGCGCCCGCCACAGTCTGGCATTATTGCGTGGTCCTGAACCCGAACCCTAGGGGGTGAGCCATGGCCGAGAGGCTGCGGAACTTCGTTGACGGCGCTGCGGTGGACGCCAAAGACGGTCGTACCACGGCGGTCGTGGATCCGAGTACCGGTGAGACATACGCGGAGGCGCCCCTTTCAGGGCAGGCCGACGTGGACCTGGCGTGCGAGGCGGCGGCGGCTGCGTTCGACAGCTGGCGCGACACCACGCCGTCGGAGCGCAGCCTCATGTTGTTGAAGCTGGCCGACGCCATCGAATCCCGGGCCGAGGACTTCGTGACGGCCGAAGGACGCAACACCGGCAAGCCGCTGGCCCTGACCCGATCGGAGGAGGTCCCACCGATGGTGGACCAGATCCGCTTCTTCGCCGGCGCGGCCCGGGTTCTGGAGGGCCGCTCCGCCGGCGAGTACCTGGCCGGCCACACGTCGTGGATAAGGCGCGAACCGATAGGAGTTGTCGGCCAGGTAACGCCCTGGAACTACCCGATGATGATGGCGATCTGGAAGATCGCGCCCGCCCTGGCCGCCGGCAACACGGTCGTGCTCAAGCCGTCCGACACCACCCCGGTCACCACGGTCATGCTGGCCGAACTGGCGGGAGGTATCTTCCCGCCGGGCGTGTTCAACGTCGTGTGCGGCGATCGGGACACGGGCCGGGCCCTCGTGTCCCACCCGGCGCCGCAACTCGTCTCCATCACCGGCAGCGTGCGAGCCGGGCGCGAGGTGGCGCTGACGGCGGCCGAAGATCTCAAGCGGGTCCATTTGGAGTTGGGGGGCAAGGCGCCGGTCATCGTCTTTGACGACGCCGACGTGGAGAAGGCAGCCGAAGCCATCGCCATCGCCGGCTACTTCAACGCCGGTCAGGACTGCACCGCTGCCACTCGGGTCCTCGCCTCGGCGAGCGCCTACGCCAACATGGTCGACGCGCTGGCCGACCAGGCCAGGCAGACGACGTTCGGTGGGCTGGACCAGCCCGACGTCACGTTCGGCCCGCTCAACAACCCCGCCCAGCTCGAGCGGGTCTCGGGGATGGTTTCCCGCGTCCCTTCCCACGCCAGCGTCGTCGTGGGGGGCGAGGCCCCGGGAGGCCCTGGCTTTTTCTACCCGCCCACCCTCGTCGCCGGTGTGGAGCAGACCGACGAGCTGGCCCAGAGCGAGATCTTCGGGCCGGTCATCACGGTGCAACGCTTCAGCGACGAGGATCAGGCCGTGGCGTGGGCCAACGGCGTGGAGTACGGCCTGGCGTCGAGCGTCTGGACCCAGGATCACGGCCGGGCCATGCGGGTATCGAGGCGCCTCGACTTCGGGTGCGTCTGGATCAACACCCACATCCCGTTGGTAGCCGAGATGCCGCACGGCGGCTTCAAACACTCCGGGTACGGCAAGGACCTATCGATGTACGGTCTCGAGGACTACACCCGCATCAAGCACGTCATGAGCAGCTTCGAGTAGGGGGGACCGAAACCATGGCCACAGTCATCGAACAGCCCGCCAGCGCCGCCGGCGAGGGAAGCAACGGCAAGGGGCTCAAGAGTGGGGCGATCGGCCTCCTGTCGAACACGGTCGTCGCCATCGCGTCCGTGGCCCCCGCTTACAGCCTGGCTGCCGCACTCGGCTTCGTCGTCATTGCAGTCGGTTTGCAGTCCCCAGTCGTGATGCTCCTGGCCTTCTTCCCGATGATGTTCGTCGCGGTGGGCTATCAGCAGCTCAACAAGGTGATGCCGGACTGCGGCACCACGTTTACCTGGGGGACGAAGGCCTTCGGCCCCAAAGTCGGCTGGATGGGGGGCTGGGGGATCATCGCGGCCGACGTGATTGTCATGGCCAACCTGGCCGCGATTGCCGGGGGCTACGGGTTCCAGCTGGTGGGGGCCAAGGGCCTGGCCGCCAGCACCTGGTGGAGCCTGCTGGCCGGCGTGATCTGGATCGTCCTGATGTGCTGGATCTGTTACATCGGGATAGAGATCAGCGCCCGTATCCAGTACGCCCTCCTGGGCATTGAGCTGGTCATGCTGGGCATTTTCAGCGTCACCGCTCTCGTCAAGGTGTACGGAGGCAGCGCCGGGCACCAGGCCATCAAGCCGGCGCTGTCGTGGTTCAATCCCTTCCACCTGGGGTTCGGGGCGCTCACGGCCGGGATGCTGACGGCCCTGTTCATCTACTGGGGATGGGACACCGCTGTTTCGATCAACGAGGAGACCGCCGACAAGGAGCGGGCGCCCGGCATAGCAGCCATCACCTCGACGCTAGTGCTGCTCGTCACCTACGTGCTGGTGACCGTGGCGGCCCAATGTTTTGCAGGGGTCAGCGCCAACACCAAAGGGATCGGCCTGGCCAACCCGAACAACTCCGGCGACGTGCTCTCGGTCCTCGGCGGGAAGGTCTTCGGGACCACCGGCCCCGGCTGGGTGCTGGCGAAGCTGCTCGTGGTCATGGTGCTGAGCTCGTCGGCGGCCAGCACCTTGACCACGATCCTGCCGACGGCTCGGACGTCGCTGGCGATGGCCGCCTACCGGAGCATTCCCTCCCGCTTTGCCCGCATCCACCCCCGCTATCTCACCCCGACCTGGTCGACCATCGGCATGGGAGTGGCGTCGATCGCCTTCTACGTGATCATGACCGCGGTGAGTACCAGTGTGCTGGGCGACACCATCTCATCGCTCGGTCTGATGATCGCCTTCTACTACGGCCTGAC
>PMHU01000012.1:12619-22727 GCA_003156795.1 Acidimicrobiaceae bacterium | reverse complement strand
TAGGCGATGCGCAGGGCGTCGGCGAAGCCGCGGGTGATGACCAGGACGGTGGGCTCGCCCTTGCGCTCGAGCAGGGCGTTGGTGGCGACGGTGGTGCCGAGACGGACCGAGGAGATCCGTTGCGCGGGAATGGGTTTTCCGGGCGGCACTCCGAGCAGGCGGCGGATTCCTTCGACCGCGGCGTCCTGGTAGCGGCCGGGATCCTCGGAGAGCAGCTTACTGACGGTCAGGCGGCCATCCGGCTGGCGCGCGACGATATCGGTGATCGTGCCGCCGATATCGACGGCCAGAACCTGCATATCGGGGGCCGCCACGCCGGATAGTTGCATTACAGGCACGCTACGCTACCGACACAGACATCACGGAGGGTACATGTCGAGACAACAGGCGGCCAACGCGTCCCTCGTCGGCTCGTTCGCCGAAACGTTCGACGCCATCGTGGCCAACGTGTCGAGGGTCATCCAGGGCAAGGGCGAACCCACCCGCCTGGCCCTGGTTTGCATGGTGTCGGAAGGGCACCTCCTCTTGGAGGACGTACCCGGCGTCGGCAAGACCACCTTGGCCAAGGCCCTGGCTCGCTCCTTCGACCTCGAATGCCGTCGGATCCAGTTCACTCCCGATTTGCTGCCATCGGATGTCACCGGCACCAGCGTCTTCGATCGTTCGACCGGAACTTTCAGCTTCAGGCCGGGCCCGGTGTTCGCCAACGTGGTGCTCGGTGACGAGATCAACCGGGCCTCCCCGAAGACCCAGTCGGCTCTGCTGGAAGCCATGCAGGAGCAGCAGGTGACAGTCGACAACGTGACCCACTTCTTGCCTTCTCCTTTCCTCGTCATCGCCACCCAGAATCCCGTCGAGCACGAGGGTACCTACCCTCTGCCCGAAAGCCAGTTGGACCGGTTCTTGCTCCGCATTCGGATGGGGTACCCGGACCGCAATGCCGAGGTGGAAATGCTGGATGTGTACGGAGATGGCGAGTCGCCAGAGGACCTGCCCGCTGTGGCCGGCGAAGGAGCCATACCCGCCATGGTCTCCTTGGCCAACCAGATTCACGTCGCTTCCGCGATCAAGGGCTACATCGTCGATCTTGCGGCCGCCACCCGCAGCCACCCAGCGCTCTCGCTGGGAATGTCCCCTAGGGCGGCGCTGGCCCTTCAACGGGCGTCGCGCGCCTACGCCGCGTCCGAGAGTCGCGAGTACGTGATCCCAGACGACATCAAGACCCTGTTCGGGCCGGTCGTGGAGCACCGCCTGATGCTGTCGCCCGAAGCCTCGGTGTCGGGCGTGGATCTGCCCGAGGTGATGGCGGAGGTGCTGCGAAGCGTTGCTGTCCCGACTGGACGCGGCGGCGTGTGATGAACCCCGGCGGTGCGGGCCTGACCCGAAAGGGGTTTGGGATGCTCGCACTTGCCGGTGCGATGGGCGTGTCGGCGATTCTGTTCGGAATTCAGGAGCTATACCCCATCGGGGCGGCCGCAGTCGTCCTAGTTCTGGCGGCTCGGGTATGGGTCAGCGGGCAAAACTGGGACCTTAGGGTGTCGCGTCACATCCAGCCCGTTCGCGTCCCGGCCGGTGTCGAAGCGAGGGTGGCGCTGAACGTGGTCAACCACAGCCGACGGCGGTCGCCGGTCATCATGGCCAGCGACCCCTTCGACGAGGGGAAGCGATGGGCCAGGTTCTCGATAGCTCCCCTTGCGCCTGGCGGAGAGCGGACCGCCTCCTATCGGCTACCGACATCGAATCGGGGGATTTTCAGACTGGGCCCGCTGGAGCTCGAAGTGACCGACCCGTTCGGCCTGGCCCGGGTCCTGCGGTGCGCGACACCAGACGCGTCGCTCACGGTTCACCCGCGGGTCGACAAGATCTCGTCCCGTTCCGTGTCGGCGCACAACGACCGCGACATGCACTTGCCCGTCCTGGGGCGCAGCGGCGATGAGTTCTACGGGCTGCGGGAATACGAGCCGGGTGACGACTTGAGGATGGTCCACTGGCCTTCGACCGCGCGCGTCGACAACCTCGTCATCCGCCAGGCCGAGAGCTTGTGGAGGGGCCGGGCCACCATCGCCATCGATCTTCGATCGGCCGTGCACGACAGCGAGACCTTAGAGCCGGCGCTGTCCGCGGGCGCGAGCGTGGCCGCCGCCGCGCTGCGGGCCGGCCTCCACATTCGGGTGGTCACGACCGGCGGGCTCGACACAGACTTCGGGACCACGGCCGCCCACCGGGCTGCCATCCTGGACTCTCTGGCCGGGGCGAACACCCATCAGGGGACCTCTTTGACCGAGGGCTTGCTGGCCCTGCGCACGTCCGATCCGCTGATAGTGATCACGACCGATGCCACCTCCGACGCGGACCTGGCGTCGGCCTGCCGGTTGGGACAGCTTCGCAACGCGACCGCCGTGGTGTTCGAGCGCAAGGCCGCCCGAGACGGCTACCGCGTGCCGTCGAACGGCCGCTACATACGGATCCGCCCGGGCACTTCATTTCGCGCCGCATGGGACGCTCACCAGTGCTGACTGTCAAGGACGCCGCAGGAAGCGCCGGGCGCCGGGCGGGCCCGAACCCACACTTGGCGGCCATGCGGCCGCTTCGGCCGCGTCGCGCTGGCACTGCGCACTACAACGCCGCCGCCACCTTCGCACTCGGGCTTCTAACGCTCGCTTCGGCTTCCGGGCTCGAGAGGGTTTTCACCGGCCATAGCTGGCTCGGACCCGTGCTCCTAGCGGCCATCACCGTGCACACCGTGTGCTCGGCCGCCCGGAGGTGGCGGGTACCGCAGCCCGTCGCGTTGGTCGTCGGCCTGGCGGCCGTGTGGCTGATCACGGCGTGGACGATCCTCGGCCCCTACACGCACTATGGGATTCCCGACTCACACACGTTCACGCAGTTCACGTCCGATCTGCGCCAGGCGCACGAGGACTTCGCCACCGCCATTGCTCCAGTGGTGCCCACAGAGGGCTTCCGGTTGCTGGCGACCCTCGGGACGGCCGCGGTCGCCTTCCTCGGGGACTGGATCGCGTTCAGGTGGAAGTCGGTGCTGCTAGGCGCCGCTCCGGCGTTCGCCCTATTCATCGTCTGCTGCACCACGGGCCAGGGCAGCGGGCGCCAATGGGCCGTGGCCATCGAAGTGACGGCGCTGGTCGTGTTCATGCTGGCCCACCGGGCCGCGGGCGGCGGAACGGAGCGGGTGTGGTTCGCCGGACGCCGAGTCGGCGTGGCGGCGTGGGCGACTCGGGCCGGCGGCCTGACGGGCGGGTTGGCCCTACTGACTGCGCTGCTGGTCACCCCTCTGCTGGCCAGCGTCGATGGAGTCGGCCTGTTCGGTTGGAGATCTGGCGCCGGCCCCGGTACGACGGGGCCGCGCATCGTCGCCAACCCTGTGGTGGATCTCCGGACCCGCTTGATCGACTTGACGCAGACGCCCGTTTTCACCGTCGAAAGCCCGGTCCCATCGTATTGGCGCCTGACCTCGCTCGATACATTCAACGGCGAAACCTGGACCTCGACCGGCTCCTACCGCAGCTTCGGCGCGCGCCTGCCGGGCATCGGCGAGATACCTGCGGCGACGCGGACCGTCAAGCAGGTGTTCCAAATCGAAAACCTCGACTCGGTGTGGCTGCCCGACGCTTTCAACCCGGTGTCGGTACAGGGGGTCCGAGGAGTGTCCTACGACCCCAGTACGGGAAGCCTCATCACGGCCTCCCAAACGTCCAATGGACTCGACTACACGGTCACGTCGTACCAATATCTTTCCACGCTCGACCCGGCCGACCTCGAAGCCGCCCCGCCCCTCAACTCTCTCGCCTCCTTGAAAAGCGACCTCGAGCTGCCCAGCTCCGTATCACCCCTGGTGATCGCGTTGGCCAAGACGATCACGGCCGGGAAGACGACCGAATACGACAAGGCCGTCGCTTTGCAGAATTACTTCCGATCAGCGCCCTTCGTCTACAGCCTCAACCCGGTGTCCGACGGGACCGGTACCGACGCACTGGACACGTTTCTGTTCACGACCCACTCCGGCTACTGCCAGCAGTTCGCCGGGGCCTACGCCGTGCTGGCCCGGGCCGCTGGGCTCCCCACCCGCCTGGCTGTCGGCTTCGCCACCGGCAGGAGCCTGGGCGGCGACAGCTACCAAGTACTCGACGCCGACGCCCACACCTGGCCCGAAGTGTACTTCGGACCCCAGTTCGGATGGCTACCGTTCGAGCCGACACCAAACTTCATCGACCCGGGCGCGGGCAGCTACCTACCCACCTCGGGCACGAGCAATGGCAGCCCCAACAGTGCGCCGGATAGTTCACCCCTCGCGCCGAAAGGCCTGGACAAAAAGGGGGCCCTCAACCAGGCCCAGCGAACGCCACCTACCACCAGAGCGGGGTCGTCGAGCGGGTCGTCGTCCAACGGGCACAACCAGCCTTGGTCGCCCGTCCTGTTGGTGGTACTAGCGATCCCAGCTTGGATAGTGCTCAACGCGGCCGGGCGAAGGCTGCGATGGAGATTCCGGCGAATCCGCGCCGGCCAGGGCGGCGGCGGGCCAGGCGCCTGAGGAGGGTCTGCTCCCCGGCCCCCCGAGCTGCTCGCCTGGTGGGGCGTCGCTCGGCGGCCGAGCGAGACCGACGATGAGTTCGCCCGCCGGGCCGCCAACCGCATCGGCCACCAGCTTCACGAGCCTTCGCCGTGGCTGGCCGGAGGCGTGGTCCGCATGGCCGGCCTGGCGCGCGAAGCCGCCTTCGCGGCGACGATGCCCCCAAACCGGCCCCGGGAGGCGGCCTTGGTCACGACCGAGATCCGTCAGCGGCTGTTCAGGTCGGCCACGGCCCGCCAGCTCCTAGCCTGGGCCTTCCTGCCCAGGCCGGGCCGCCGAGCATCCGAGGCCGGTCTGGGCAACCAGTCCGGGTAGCGCCTTACTCCCCGTCGCTCCCAAAGCGCCGGCGGAACCGTCGGGCGGCGTCGTCGAGGGCTTCGCCGAAGCGCTGATGGTTCGTCGACGAATGGATTTGCTGTATCCCGAAGCGACCCATCCGGTGCAGGTTGTGGATCAGCACGACGGTGCTGACCACCATCACCAAGAACCCAAACACTCCGAGTATCCAGCTCGAAGCGAACGCGACCAGCAGGATCACCAGGCCGACGATGAAGCCGAGGGCCGCCCGCCTGCAGTTGCGGGCCAGGTAGCCGGGCAGGGTGGTGGAGCCGAGGCGGCGCGCCGATTCCGGGTCTTCCGCGTGGAAGCGCTTCTCGATCTCATGAAGGATGCGTTGTTCGTTTTCGTTTAGCGGCAATTCAGACCCTCCACCGCATCTTCGCGCTGGAGCGCAACCTACAGCAACGCGCCCCTCTATAGGTCCAAGAACGTCCATCGGTTCGCAGCTGTGGTTCACCAGCCCGGACCGAGGTCGAATCGGGTCAGCTCGGACGACCAGGGAGGACTAGGAAAGGGGCGCAACCTGTTCGCAGAACGGCGCTTGGGACGCAGGTTGAGCCGCTTGGCCCCTCCTACCCGTCTGGATTCGCCGGCGGACCCCACTGGGTGTCACCGGGCCGCTTGACCCGCAAGCCGCCGGATCCCAGCAGCGCGGCCGGACCAACCGAGCCCGAGCCGAAGCGCTCCCGAATGGCGTCCACCGCGGCGGCGGCATCTACCAACCCGGCACCCCCCTGGCGGCCGCGGCCTTCGCCGCCTGGTGGAGCGTCCGGGCCGTCGAAGTCGAAGGTCATCTGCTCGCCAGGGCCGCGGCCGGCGGGGGTCAGGTTGGAAACCCCGACACCGAGCAAGCGGACGCCCGGGCTCAGATCTACTTCCTGGAGCAGCAGCAAGGCCAGGGCGGTGATGGCCGGCCCTTCCGCCAGCCCCGCCGGGCCGGTCCGCGATCGGGTGATGGTCGAGAAGTCCCCGTAGCGGATCTTGAGGGTCACGGTGCGCCCCAGCAGTCCGGCCTTTCGCATCCTGGTCGCCACAGAGTCGGCCATGCGAACGACCTCGACGTGGAGTTCGTCCAGCTCGTAGCGGTCGACCGCGTAGGTCTCCTCGTGGCTGACCGACTTGACCTCACGATCAGGCTCGACGCCACGGTCGTCGACCCCGCACGATAGGCGGGCCAGATGGGCGCCGTTGGCGCGGCCGATGGCACTCTCGAGGGCATCTGACGGTACCCGGGCCAGCTCGCCGACAGTGGTGACGCCGAGTCGTCGAAGTCGGGTCGCGGTGGCGGGGCCGACTCCCCACAGGGCCTCGATGGCGAGAGGGTGCAGAAACTCGAGCTCCTCTCCCCTCTCGATCACGACCACACCCTTCCCTGCGATGGTGCCTTGGAGGTCGGCCTGCGGCTTGGCTGCTTCCGAAGCCAGCTTGGCCAGGAACTTCACCGGAGCCACCCCGACAGAGCAGCCGAGCCCGAGCTCGCTCTTGATCCGGCCCCTGATGTCTGCGGCTATGTGAGGCGCCGGGCCCAATAAACGGATCGACCCCGTCACGTCGAGGAAAGCCTCGTCCAAAGAAATCCCCTCCACGAAGGGTGTATAGAGGTCGAACACAGCGTGGATCTGGCGGCTCACCTCCATGTAGCGATCGTGGCGCCCGTCGACGAACACCGCTTGCGGGCACAGTCGACGAGCCCGGCCGGTGGGCATGGCCGACCGGATGCCGTAGGCCCGGGCTTCGTAGCTGCACGACGCCACGACGCCGCGGGCGCCTGTCCCGCCGACGATCAGCGGCCGGCCGGCCAGGGTCGGGTCGTCGAGGGCTTCGACTGTGGCGTAGAACGCGTCCATGTCGACGTGGAGGATGGTCCTCGCCTCAGACTCCTGACCCACACCGTGAGTCTGCCAGAGGGGTGCGACCGTCTCGCGGCCGACAACGACTGGTCCGGGTGAGCCCTCAGGGCAGCTCGATGCGGCGGAAACCCTCGGCAAAGCGCACCGACGCCTCCTGACCGGCTTCCTCGGCCCGCTGGCGAACGGCGCCCCGCAGCCACTCTCCGGTATCGCCCACCTGGCTGGTGTGGCACGCGATGGCAGCCGCCTTGACGTCGATGGTGTCGGAGATGTCGACCCAAACGTCGGGCTCCAGCGTCCCCGACAGATACAGAACCTTGACCCGGTGGGCCCGCCCCTCGTCAGGGAAATAGTGCGGGTTGGCCGCGGCCGGGGAAACCGCGTCGAGGGTCGCCCACCCGGTTGCCCGATGGTCCCGGTGGTTGATGTAGCGCTGACCGAAGTACACCGCCGTCGGGTCCGCGGCGACCACGGCCTCGGGCTTCACCCGCCGCACCAGCGCCACCAGCTTGGCCCGAAGGTCGGGCCCGTCCTCGAGCTCGCCGTCGCCGTACCCAAGCCAGTGATGCCGGCTGACTCCGAGCAGGGTCCCCGCAGCGGAGGTCTCGCGGCGGCGTAGCGTCACCAGGTCCTCGGGGCGTGTCTCCGGGTCCAGGGATCCCTTGTCGCCGTCCGCGCATATGCAGACGTCCAACTTCGATCCCGCGGCCGCCCAGCGGGCCAGCGTGCCTCCTGCGGCGACGTCGGGGTCATCGGGGTGGGCGTAGATCGCCAGCACCGAGGCCGGGGCGTCGGTCAGGAGCTCGGCCACCGGCCCACCCTAGGTCAAGGCGCGCTGGCGAGGGCCCGGCAGGCCCGGTCGATACCGGAGTCGTCGACGTCGGAGTGGGTGACCAGACGAACGACGCCGGGGCCGATCGTGCCCGCCAGAACCCCGGCCCCTTTCAAGTGGTCGAGGACGACGTCGGGGTCGGGATGAAAAAAGACCACGATGTTTGTGCTGACCGTTTCCGGGTCCACTCCCGCCTGCGGCCATCGATCGGTGACCGCCGCCGCCAGCTTCCGAGCCCTCGAGTGATCCTCGGCCAGGCGGTCGACCCGGGTCCCGATCGCGACCAGCCCTGCGGCCGCGATCACCCCGGCCTGGCGCATGGTGCCCCCCAGACGTTTGCGGTGGAGCTTGGCTTCCTCGATGAGGTCGGCCGGACCGGCCAGGACCGACCCGACCGGCGCCCCCAGACCCTTCGAAAGGCAGCTCATGACCGTCGTCGCCACCCCGGCCCGCTCTTTCATCGTCTGGCCGGTTGCGACCGACGAATTCCACAGTCGGGCCCCGTCCATGTGCACCGCGATTTGATGGCGCCCGGCCAGCTCGGCCACCGCCGTCAGCGCGCCGGTCTCCCAAACCGTGCCCCCCGACGCCATGTGGCTGTCCTCCACGGCGATCAGGGTCACGACGGGCTGGTGGTGACGGGACGAGTCGATGGCGCGCTCGACCGCCTCGATGTCGAGGCCGCCGCGGTCGTCCCGAACGGTGAGAAACGTGACGCCGGCGTTGATGGGTCCCGCCCCCTCTTCGTAGACGACCACGTGCTGGCGGGCCCCGGCGATGACCGCGTCGCCCGGCCGGGTGAGGGCGCGAAGGGCCACCTGGTTGGCCATCGTTCCCGACGGGACGAAAAGGCCCGCCTCCTTCCCGGTTAGCTCCGCGTACGTATCTTGCAGGAGGTTGACGGTGGGGTCCTCGCCGTAATCGTCGTCGCCCACCTCGGCCTCGGCCATGGCCCGCCGCATCTCGGGAGTCGGTCGGGTGACGGTGTCGGAGCGCAGGTCGACCAGCACCCCGCCACCGTACGCTACAACTGGCGGATGACTCTTGACGATCCGTTAGGAACGCCGACGACCTACGGACCTGTCCTGGATGTGGGGGATGCGTTCGGAGCGCCTCCCGCCGGCTCGGACCCCCTGCTCGTCGACCTCGCAACCGTGGCGCTGGCCGCGGCCCGGGCCGCCGCGGCCGTCCTGGCCCTGGGGGCGACCCGAGCACCGGCCGGAGTCGAAACCAAGTCGTCGGCGACCGACATGGTCTCCGACGTCGATCGGGAGGCCGAAGCAGCCGTCAGCCGGGTGCTCAGCGAATTGCGCCCGCACGACGGGGTGCTCGGCGAGGAGGGGACGGCAAGGGACGGCACAACGGGCGTGCGATGGGTCGTCGACCCGTTGGACGGCACCACCAACTTCTTGTTCGGGATACCGCAGTTCTCGGTATCGGTGGCTGCCGAGATCGACGGCTCGCCTGTGGTGGGGGTGGTCACCCACCCGTCGCGTGACGAGACCTGGGCTGCCGTCCGAGGGTGGGGAGCCCGACTCAACGGGTCGCCCTGTCGANNATCGACGTTGGCGACCGCCCTGGTGGCCACCGGATTCGGATATCAAGCGACTCGACGGGAGTGGCAAGCCCGCGTGGCGGCCAAGCTGATCCCGGCCGTGCGGGACATCCGCAGATTCGGATCGGCGGCGCTGGACCTGTGTTGGACGGCTGGCGGTCGCTATGACGCCTACTACGAATGGGGCCTCAACCCGTGGGATCTGGCGGCCGGGGCCCTCATCTGCACCGAAGCCGGCGGCCGGGTCGAAGCGCTCCCCGGCCGGCTCATCGTGGCCGCCCCACCGGCGCTGTTCGATCCGCTGTGCGAACTGTTGATCTCGGCGGGCGGGCTCGAGCCGCCTGCAGGCACAGAGCCGGCGTTCTGGTAGACGGCCCCGATTTCGGACAGGCTGTCGCGGCTGAGGGCTCTCAGCCCCAGAAGACTTCCGCCACTCCGTGGAGAAGGGCCGGGTCGACGGTCTTGAGTTCGCGCAACGCATCGCTGAGGGGCACGCGCACGATCTGATCGGCTTGCAGGGCGACCATCTGCCCGAACGCCCGGTCGTGCACGGCCTCGATGGCGGCGACGCCGAATCGGGTCGCCAGCACGCGGTCGAACGCGGTCGGTGTGCCACCCCTCTGAACGTGGCCGAGGATCGTGACCCTGGTTTCATAGCCGGTGCGCTGCTCGATCTCTTGAGCCAGCACGTTGGCGATGCCTCCCAGGCGGGGGTGGCCGAACTGGTCGACTTCACGCGAGGCCAGGGTGAGGGTTCCCTCCGCCGGGAGCGCACCCTCGGCCACCACCACTATCGAAGCGAAGCGGCCTTTGGCGTGGCGGGCCTTGAGGTTGCGGCAGATCACGTCGATGTCGAAAGCCTCCTCGGGGACAAGGATCTCCGCCGCGCCCCCGGCGATGCCTGCGTAGGTGGCGATCCAGCCAGCATGGCGGCCCATGACCTCGCA
>PMHU01000012.1:0-12614 GCA_003156795.1 Acidimicrobiaceae bacterium | reverse complement strand
GCCCAGGGTGTCCTCGCCGCCGACGGCCACCAGGGCGTCGATCCGCTCGGAACGCAGCGTGTTCAGGACGTTTCCGACCCCGTCCTCGATCTTGTACGGATTGGTTCGCGAAGTTCCCAGGATGGTCCCGCCCCGAGGCAGGATCCCCCGACAACGCTCCACGTCGAGTCGAATGGTGCGGCCTTCCACCACTCCCCGCCAGCCGTCGAGGAAGCCCACGAACTCGTCGTCGAAGGCCACTTCTCCCTTTCGCACCACGCCACGGATGACGGCGTTGAGGCCCGGGCAGTCGCCGCCGCCTGTCAGCACACCGACTCGCATGCAGGTGCCTCCTGTCCTATTCGGGATGGTCGCTGGCGCGCCCGCCTCGTCGCAGAGCTAGGAGCCGGGGTCCGCCTCCTGGCACGAAGCTACAGCTACTCGGGCGGCGCCCAGACCTTGCCCCTCTCATGGATCAGCCAACTGGCCTTCGCCACCCAAGTCATCTCCCTGCGAACCCGAACGATGCTCGGCCAGGCGACCTCGCTTCGGCTCGGTCGACTTCTTCAACAGGCCGGCCTCCCGCTCGAAGTCCAAAGCGCCGGAGAAGCCCTTGTAGACACTGGCGAAACGAAGGTAGGCGACCTCGTCCAAGGCCCGGAGGTGGTCCAGCACCGTCAGGCCAACCTGCTGAGATGTGACGTCGGGCCCGATCATCCGCAACGCTTCTTCCACCTCCGCCGCCAGCTCGTCCATCTGCTCCGAAGTGACAGGACGGTTCTTGGCGGCCGCCATCACCCCGACCGTGACTTTNNAACTTTGGAGCGATCGAAGGGCTCTCGGTGACCGGACCGCTTGACCACCACGAAGGGAATCTCTTCAAGCCGTTCGTATGTGGTGTACCGGCGTCCGCACGACAAGCACTCCCGCCTGCGCCTGATGGACAGCCCGTCCTCGGCCGAGCGCGAGTCAACAACCTTGTCGTCCATGCTCGAGCATTGCGGGCACCGCACGGCTCCGACCATATCCGGTAGGGGCCGGTTGTCGGTTGGTGGCGATCCGTCGGCCTGTCGACCAAGCACGGCGGCCGCGGTCTTAAAGCAACTAGCCAGGCGACGGTATGGCGATCGTCTCGCCCGGGTACAAGGGGGCGCCGCCGACTTCCTTGGACAGCCGGTCCACGAGCGGACGGACATCGCCGTGCCGATCGAGAGACGTGGCGATACTCCAGATGGTGTCGCCGGGCTTCACTACCCAAGCCTGGGCCGCGGCCGACTGGGCACCGCTGGGTGCATCGGTGGTGGTGAGGGGGCCACCACCGATGCGATCCAGCGCCCCGTTGATGGCGATAACGACAAGGAAGGCAAACAGCATGAGCATCCCCAAGGCGGCGACGCGCCTCCGCCGGAATGTGGCGCGGCTCGGGCGCACCCGAGGCACGGTCGCGGTAGGCAAGCTCCGACCCGGCCCGACCGCAGCCGGCCGCAAAGGCAGGACGGGCCTCAAGGGCACGGGACCGGGGCGCTGCGAACGGCGAGTGGCCCCTGGGGTGTCAACCGGACGCAGGGCCGGCCCACCGGGTGTGGATGGACGTGGCGGGATTGCGGATAGAAGTGCGACCACTGCTTTGCCTTCCTGGCTCAGGGACTTACTGCTAAGGCCGGCTTGGGACTCCACCTTCCGGCCAGCCCAACTCGAACAGGTGTTCCTCTCATACCACCACGAACGCTTGTTCGCTGTCAAGACCCAAGTTCGAACAAATGTTTGCTTGTGGTGGGATAATCGCCTATCGTGAAACAGCACAAGGAACTGCGTTGGGCAGCTCTTTGGGCTGATGCCGAAACGAAGGAGTAGCCGCTTTGACCGACATCGAGCTCACCGGCAAGCGCAAAGAGATACTCGACTTCATCGCCGCCCAGATCCGCGAGCGCGGCTATCCCCCCTCCGTGCGCGAGATCGGCGAGGCCGTCGGTCTTACTTCTTCTTCTACCGTTCACACCCACCTGACGACGCTGCAGCGCCAGGGCTTCTTGAGGCGAGATCCGACCAAGCCCAGGGCCATAGAGGTCCGCTACGACGCCATGTCAGGTGCGGCCATCGAGCGGCGCCCGACTCGCCACGTTCCCCTGGTTGGCGATGTGGCCGCCGGCGCGAACGTCCTGGCCCAGGAGAACGTAGAGGAGCTTCTGCCCCTTCCCGAGGACTTCACGGGCGACGGTCAACTCTTCATGCTCAAGGTTCGGGGTGAGTCGATGATCGACGCAGGCATCCTCAACGGCGATTTCGTAGTGGTTCGCCAGCAGGCCGAAGCCACCAAGGGTGACGTCGTGGTCGCCGGGATTCTCGGCGAGGAAGCCACCGTCAAGACCTACGGTCGTCGAGGATCGAAGGTCGTGCTCACGCCTGCCAACGCCACCATGGAGCCAATGGTGTTCGACCCGCGCGACATCGAGATATACGGGAAGGTCGTAACCGTCCTACGTCGCCTGTAAGGCCCTTCCTTCGATCAGGCCCCTGAGGCTGGTGTAGGTGCGATCCAGGTCCCTGCGGGTCACCCGCTCGTCGGCGGTATGAGCCAACTCGGGGTCGCCCGGCCCGAAGTTCACGGCGGGGATCCCCCTCTCGGCGAAGAAGGCGACGTCGGTCCAGCCGAGTTTGGCCCGAGGAGGGCGCGCCGTCGCTTGGAGCAGGCGGTGCAGCAGCGGGTGGGCGAGCGATGGAGACGCTCCCGGCTGCGACTCCACGACTGCAATCCGATCTCCCGTGGCCGGATCGAGCAAGGGCTCCAGCAGAGCCCGGACCGCCGCTTCGGCTGCTGCCGCGTCCCGGTCGGGCGCAAAGCGGTGGTTGAGCAAGACGGTCGCACGGTCGGGCACGACGTTGGCAGCCAGGCCTCCACTCACGCTGACTGCCTGTAGCGCCTCCCGATACTGGCACCCGTCGATCACCGGTTGGCGAGTTTCGTAGGCCGCCACCCGGTCGAGCACGGGGGCCAAGCGGTGCACGGCGTTGACACCCATCCACGGCCGGGCCGTGTGGGCCCTGACGCCTCCCAGGCTTACCTCTATCTTGAGGACCCCCTGGCAGCCGGCTTCGATCGTGGCGCCGGTCGGCTCACCCAGCACCGCGACATCGCCGGCGAGTAGCTCGGGCGCAACCCTTTCGATCTCGAGCAACCCACTGTATTGGCGGCTCACTTCCTCGCCTGAGTAGAACACGTAGGACACATCCATGGCCACGTCGGAATCCGTCACAGCCAAGGCCAGCATGACGGCCAGCCCGCCTTTCATGTCGGCGCTGCCCAGGCCCCACAACGTGTCTCCCTCGATCTTCGGATCGAGATTGCCGTTGGCGGGAACGGTGTCGAGGTGGCCGGCGAGGACTATCCGATTGGCCAGACCGAGATGCGTCCGGGCGACGACGTTGTCTCCAATGCGGTCGACCGAGAGTCGGCCCACGCCCCGCAGATCCGTCTCCACGTGATCGGCCAGGAGGCCCTCGGAGTGACTGACAGACGGGATCGCAACCAGCGCTGCGGTGGCCGTAATCAGGTCAGGGACGGCTGGAACTTCGTCCCGGCCCATCGTGTCAGACGGTGCCACCGTGCAACCGGAGAATGTCGTTGAGCGTGGACTTGTCGTGGCGATCACCCGGCTCGAGGCGCTTCACCACCAGGACGCAAGTCAAACCGAACTCGCCACCCGGGTAGGGCCGCGCTCGTGTGGCGGGCACCGCCACGCACCAGCTCGGTACCACCCCTCGCGACAGTTCCTCTCCGGTCTGCGCATCAATCACCGGAATGGTTTGGGTGAGCACGCAACCCGCACCCAGCACGGCGCCGTCTCCGACGCGCGCTCCTTCAGCGACGATGCATCGGCTGCCGATCAGACACTCGTCGCCCACGAACACGGGCGCGGCCTGAGGCGGCTCGAGCACACCGCCTATGCCGACTCCACCGGAGAGGTGGGTGTTGCGTCCGATCTGGGCGCAACTGCCTACCGTCGCCCACGTGTCGACCATGGTTCCGGAGCCGACCCGGGCGCCGATGTTGACGTAGCTCGGCATCATGATCACGCCGGGCTCCAGGAAACTCCCCCACCTGGCCGACGCGCCCGGCACCACCCGAACACCGGCGGCCGCATAGTCCCGCTTCAGTGGCAAGCGGTCGACGTACTCGAAAGGACCGGCTTCGACCGTATCGAGGGCAGAAACTCGAAACAACAGCAGCACCGCCTGCTTGAGCCACTCGTACACCACGGGCTCACCATCCGGGCCCAGCTCGGCCACCCGGGCTTCGCCTCTGTCGAGAAGATCGACCGCCGAGCGAACCACGGCGGCGGCGTCAGCGTCGGACGGGCCCAGGCTGCCTCGGCGCTCCCACAGCTCGCGAATCTGTGACTCGAGATCAGCCATGTACAGCGACGCTATCCGAACTGGTCACCATTACCGATGGCCCACGCGTAGGCCCGATCGGCGCCTATACACCGAGGCGCGACGCGACCTGGTCGAGGCGTTCGATGGGCGCCACCATGGCCAAGCGTACGTGGCCGGCGCCTTCCACCCCGTAGAACGAGCCAGGCGACACCAAGACGCCCCCTTTCGATGCCAACCAGTCCGTCCACGCCCAGTCGTCACCGTCGGGAGTCGGCGCCCACAGGTAGAACCCACCCTCAGGCAGCTCGGCCGCCACGCCGATCCCGGCCAGAATCTCGCGAGCCCTGGTCAGCCGGCTCCAATATCGGGCCCGCTGCTGTTCCACGTGCTCCTGGTCGCCCAGCGCGGCGGCCGCAGCCGCCTGGACCGGGCCGGGCACCATGAAGCCGGCGTGCTTGCGCACCTCCCGCAGATAGCCCACCAGCTCGCGGTCCCCGGCGTACCAACCCACGCGCATCCCGGCCATGTTGGACCGCTTCGACATCGAGTGAACGGCCACGACCCCGTCTATTCCATCCGGTCCGGAGCCGTGGCCCAGGATCGTTCGGGGTGGGCCCTCCCAGGTGAATTCGGCGTAGCACTCGTCACTGAAAACCGGCACTCCCGCTTCGACACCCCATGCGGCCGCCCTCGTCAGATCGTCGAGGGCTCCAGCCGGATTGCCCGGCGTGTTGACCCACAGCATCAGGGCCCGCGACACGTCCTCCGTCGACAGCGCACCCAGATCCAGACGCCAGGCCTCATCCATCGGGACCTTCACGGCCCGAAGCCCGGCCAGGGTGGCCCCCATCTCATAGGTCGGGTACGACACGGCCGGGTAGAGCACGGTGTCGCGCCCGGGGTTCCGCAACTTCAGCCACTGGGGCAGCGTGGCCACGAACTCCTTGGTGCCGACACAGGCCGCCACGGCATCGAGGGGGATGGCGGCGCCGAGTCGGTCCTTCGTCCACCGCTGGATGGCGCGGCGGAGTTCCGGCGTGCCGATCGACGGCGGGTAGCCGCGGGCCGATCCATTTGCGTCCATGGCACCAGACGCGACCCCGCCCAGCCCATAGATCCGAGCCAGCTCGGCCATGGCAACTTCGGGCGGCGGATCCGTCGGAGTGCCAATGGAAAGGTCCACCACGCCGCCGGGATGCTGGGCCGCCACTTCGCGGGCAGCTTCCAATCGGTCGTAGGGGTAAGCCGGGGGAACGAATCCGTGGCTCACGCCCGCCCCGCTTCGAATTCGGCAAAGCGAGCGGCGGCCACAACATCCACCCGCACCCTCAAATGGGCCGCACCGTCGGAGTGCGACTCCACGAGGACCTCGCCCTCGCGGTGCACCGCGGCAAGAACGTCGCCCCGATCGTAGGGAACGACCAGATCCATCACCTGCGCCGACGCCCGCAACCGGTCTCCGACCGCGGCGAGCAGGTCCGGTATCCCTGCGCCGGTGAGAGCAGAAATGACGACCGAGCCCGGATGGCGACCTGCGAGCCGGGCCGCTTCGGGACCGGCGTCGCCCTTGTTGAAGGCCAGTAGTTCGGCAACCTCGCCGGCGCCTATCTCGTCAAGGACGGTGCGGACCGCTTCGATCTGGCCTTCGGGGTCCGGACTGGTGCTGTCGACCACGTGAACCAGCAGGTGGGACTCGGTGACGACTTCGAGGGTGGAGCGGAAGGCTTGCACGAGCTGGTGGGGAAGCTTCCTCACGAACCCGACGGTGTCCGACATGAGCACGGCCTCGCCGCCGGGCAGTTCCAAGCGGCGGGTGCGAGGATCGAGGGTGGCGAACAGTCGGTCTTCGATGAGCACACCCGCGTCGGTCAGCTGGTTGAGCAGGGTGGACTTCCCGGCATTCGTGTATCCGACCAGGGACACCGAGGCCACTCGGCTGCGGCGCCTCGACTTGCGCTGGAGCCGGCGCTGCTCGGTCAGGCGGCGCAGATCGCTCTCGAGCCTGTTCATCCGCCGCACCAGACGCCGGCGGTCGACTTCGAGCTGCGTCTCGCCTGGGCCTCGCGTCCCGATCCCGCCCGCTTGCTGCGACAGCTGGTGGCCGCGACCGCGCAATCGCGGTAAGCGGTAGCGCAACTGCGCCAGCTCGACTTGGGCCTTGCCTTCTTGGGTCCGGGCGTTCTGGGCGAAGATGTCGAGGATCACCGCGGTCCGGTCGATCACCGGCATCCCGAGCGCCGCTTCGAGGTTGCGCTCCTGGCGTGGGGTCAGCTCGTCGTCGCAGGCGACGAGGTTCGCGTCGGTGGCCGCGAGCTCGGCCTTCAGCTCCTCGAGCTTGCCCGAGCCGAGATAGGTGTTGGGGTGCGGGTGCTCGCGCCGCTGGACGAGCTCCCCCACGACCGCGGCCCCGGCGGTGTTGAGCAGCTCCCGGAGCTCGATCAGCTCCGCGTCGCCGTCTTCAGGGAGTACCGCGATCGCGAACGCGCGCTGACGAGCACGGCCGCCCGTCGGGCGGCCGTTGGGGGACTCCGTCGATTCCCGGGTGCGCCCGTGGCGGCTCCGCTGCACGTACACCATGGTAGCCGCGCCGTAGGCCACTCCGATCACGTCGCGGCATCATTTCAACGTGCTCCGACGCCCAGCGCAGGTCCATCACGCAATAGTCTGCGCGGAACCGATGGCAGCGGATCGCGTCAGAATCGAGGTCGCCGACCACGTCGCGGTGGTCAGCTTGACCCGCGCAGACAAGCACAACGCGCTCGACGCGGCCATGTTCGAGGGCATCATCGGCGCTGCGGACCGGCTCACCCGCGAGCCCGGCGTTCGCGCGGTGGTACTGCACGGCGAGGGCCCGAGCTTCTGCTCCGGCCTGGATCTGACGAGCATGATGTCGGACCCCGCCGGCCTGCCGGGGATGATCGATCGCTTACGCGCCGGTGTGCCGACCTGGTTCCAGCGAGCAAGCTATGACTGGGCGAGCGTCCCGGCGCCGGTGATCGCCGCCGTGCACGGACACTGCCTCGGTGGCGGTCTCCAGATCGCCCTCGGCGCCGACATCAGGATCGCCGCCCCCGATGCGCGTCTCTCGGTGATGGAGATCAAATGGGGCCTGATCCCCGATATGTCGATCACCCGCACGCTACCGCGGCTCGTCGGGATCGAGGTCGCCAAGGACCTGACTTACACCGGCCGGGTGTTCAGCGGCGAGGAGGCGCTACGGCTCGGGGTCGTCGCGCGCCTGAGCGAGGACCCGCTCGCGGCCGCGAGGGAGCTCGCCGTTGAGATCGCAGGCCGTTCCCCGGACGCGATCCGCGCCGCCAAGCGCCTGTTCGACGAGGCTTGGAGCGGGCCGGCGAACGAGACGCTCGCGCTCGAGGCCGAGCTCCAGGCCGGACTGCTCGGCTCGCCGAACCAGCTGGCCGCGGTGATGGCCGGGATGGCCAAGCAGCCGCCCGAGTTCACCGATCCGGACTAGGGCGTAGGCATGGCATGCCACGGTAAGGGTGAGCGCCCCGTGCCGGGTCACGCTGTCTGGCTGGCGTGCAGGTGGTAATACAGTCCTTCGCGGCCGAGCAGCTCGTCATGGCTTCCATGTTCGACGACGCGGCCCTGTTCGATCACAGCGATCGTGTCGGCGTCGCGAATGGTGCTCAGGCGATGAGCGACGATCACGGCCGTGCGCTGCTCGAGGACTCGGTCGAGGTTGCGTTTCACCGCCGCCTCGGACTCCGTGTCAAGCGCGCTGGTCGCCTCGTCGAAAAGCAGCACGGGCGGGTCGTGATAGAGCGCGCGGGCGATACAGACGCGCTGCGCCTGTCCGCCGGACAGCCGCATGCCGCTGTCACCGACCTTCGTTTCGTAGCCGAGTGCGAGGTTTTCGATGAAGCCGGCTGCGTCGGCGATCTCCGCAGCCCGCTGTACGAGCGCGGGGTCGGGAGCCTCCTCCCCAAGCGCGATGTTTGCCGTGATCGTCTCGTCGAACAGGTAAGGGGCTTGCAGGACCACGCCGATGCGCCGACGCAGCTGGCGCCAGTCGAGCTCGCGTAGATCGACCTCGTCGTAGAGCACCGTGCCGGCGGTCGGAATCACCAGCCCCGCCAGACATCGGACGAGCGAGGACTTGCCCGATCCAGACCGCCCGACGAGCCCGAGCGTCGAGCCGGCTTCCAGTACGAGCGAGACATCGTCGAGCACGGCGCGATCGGGGGCGTCTGGGTAGCTGAGGCCCACTTGTCGCAGATGAATCCGACCGGACAGACTCCGGACGTTCCGAGGGGCGACCTCGTCCCGACGCTGCTCGGGCTCTGCCTCGAGCACGTCCTGCAGGCGTTGGAGCAGAACCGTCCCCTGCTGGACCTGGTCCCAGAGACCGAGCAGTATCGCGATCGGCGCGTTGGCGAGCAGCACGAGCGAATTGATCGCGACGAGCTCGCCGATCGACAGCTTGCCCGCGGCAACGAGCAACGCTCCCACCCACAGGAACAGCACGAACATCATGAACCCCGCAACCTGGACGGCCGCGTCATAGAACATCAGCACCCAGTCGCTGCGGAAGACGCGGTCGGCGAGTTGGGCGAATTCGTTCCTGATTACGCGCCGCATGCCTTCCTCGGCGCCGGCGCTCTTGGCGGCCTCTATGCCCTTGATTGCATCGAGCTGCTTGGCGGCATGCCGAGAGTACGCCTCCTCGAGACCGTCAAAGGTGGGCCGCAACCGACGGGAGGAAAAGCGCATCAGTCCCGCGTAGACAGGCGCCGTGGCGACGAACACCGCCGCCACTATCGGTGAGTAGGCGAACATGATGACGAACGTAACGATCAGCTGGATCACGGCGGACAGCCCGCCGACGATCCCCTGGACAAGCAGCGATCGCACCTGGCGAAGCCCGTTGAGGCGACGCTCGATGTCGGCGGTGCGCCGTGCCTCGAAGTACGAGAGTGGCAGGTCGAGCAGGCGCCCGGATACGAAATCGAGTGTGTCGCCGTCGAGCCGAACGGCCGCGCGGGCGAGCATCCGGCGCTGCGCGAGGCTGATCGCGAGGCCGACGAACAGCAGCGCCACGATCAGCCCGACCACCAGGGTTACGCGGCCGGAGTTCTGCGTACCGGCAGCGTCGACGACCTTCTGGGTCAGGACAGGCGCGAGCAGCTGCAGGCCGGTTGCCACGATCGCCATCGCCGCTGCCAACGCCAGCTTGGCGCGTAACGGGCGTACGAACGGGAGCAGCCATGTCAGATCGAGGCGATCGATCGGCGCGTCGTCCAATCGCGGCGTGGGGCGGAAGGTCGCGCACCATCCGGACCATTTCTCCTCGACGTCGGCGCGGCTGATTCGTCGTAGGCCGCGGGCCGGGTCGGCGATTCGCACGCGGTCCCCCTCGACGGCGTACACGACGACCCAGTGGTTGCCCTCCCAGTGGATGATCGCCGGCAATGCGAGCTCGTCGAGATTATCCTTGGAGGCCTTCAGCGCGCGACCCTCGAGGCCTGCCTCCTCGGCAGCGAGCATGATCCCGCGCAGACTCGTGCCGTCCTGCCCGGTGCCCGCGACGCGACGGATGAAGGTCAGCGACACCTTGCGGCCAAAGGCGCGGCAGATCATCGCCAGTGCGGCGGCACCACAGTCGGCGAAATCGATCTGGCGTACGAAGGGAAAGCGCCGCGGCGCGACCCACGGCTCGGCCGGGCCGGGAGCTGCGGCGAGATGGACGCCGGCCGCGATGCGCTCATCGAGCGACGGGGGCGGCGGCGGCGGGCGCTGAACGATGCCCGNNGATAGGGCATCGCCGCCGCCGAAGTCCAGCGGACGCACGGCGATCCGGCTGAGGTGCAGCCGAGCTCGGTCCTCCAGCCTCGCGGCGAACGCGCCGTCAAGCGCGCTGAGCTCACCGAGCACCGCGCGGTTCAGCTCGAGCAGCACGCAGTCGCTGACCGCTGTCACGGTGGTGACGCGTGCGCTTCCGCTGATCGCGCCGACTTCTCCGAATACGTCGCCGGCGCGTAGGAAACGGACGTCGCGGCGCGCCGGCCCATCGCCGGTGTGCTCGACCAGTCGTCCGGACTGCACGATCCACCACCGGTCGGTGCGCTCACCCTCGCGCACCACGACGGTGCCGTCATCGGCGTCGATCTCCTGGCCACGCTCGACGAGCAGCTCGAGCGCCTGCTTGTCGAGCTGCGCGAACGTGGCATCCAAGCGCAGGAACGCACCGATGCGCTTCGCGCGAGCCTGGGCGCTGAACCCCGCGGCTGCCTCAGGGTGTGCCCGCGCGAGCGCCAGCGCGACCGCACGCTCGAGCCGGAGCACACGCACGGCACTGGACGCGGCCCGTAGGGTCACTCCGGGCGGGTGCTCCTCGACCAGGGCGCGCTCGCCGCTCGTCTCGCCCGGGCCCAGTACACCGAGCGAGATCTCCGTCCCGTCGGCTCCGGCCGCGATCGCGCGGGCCTCTCCCTCGACGATCACGACGAAGGCGCCGTCCTCGGGCGCGAGCACGGTCTCACCGAAGCTGTACGTGCGCTCCTCAAATCCCGCGAGGACCAGGTTGCGCACTGCCGGCGGAAGGCGAGCCATGAAGGGCAGCGCACGTACCACCGCCGTGGGCTCCGCCCAGGCGGCGGGCTCACGCCCGGTCATGCCAGGTCACCTTTCCGGCGCGCAGCCGCTCAGCACCCTCTGCCAGCAGTTCGGCGCGGGCACGCGCGAGGAGCTGCTGATCCGCGTCGTCTGGCGCATGGCGCTCGCGCACGCGGGCCACGACATGTTCGCCGCCATCGCTCCACGGGCCCGCGACATCCCCCATGACCGCGCCGACGAGGGCTCGCGCCAGCGGCGGAGCCGCGTCGGCAAGGACCACGTGTCGATCGGTGACGGGGACGCCGGCCGCGGCCGCGACTTGTCCTGGGTCGGCGCCCTCCGCGAGTTGGCGAGCAGCCTCAGCGGCGGCGCCATGTGAGGCAAGCTGCAGTTCGTCGAGCTCGAACCGGCACCAGTCGAGCTCGCGCTCGCGCAGCCGGCGAGCGAGCGCAGGCGTGTCGGCAACGCTCGCCTCCCACGGGCGGTGGGCGTCATCGAGCGCCGCGAGCCACGCGAGCCGCCGGGCGCGATCCAACCCAGACTCCCTGCTGATCGCCCCCGCAACCGTTCGAGCCTCGGCGAGCGTGAGCCGCTGGATTCGCGCGTCATCGAGCGAGATCGGCTCAGCGCTCGCCGCCGTCGCTTTCGCTGACAGCAGGCGATCGGCCAGCCACCAGCCAAGCTCGGAGACCACGCCCGTACAGATCGCCTCCGCCGGGAGCGCTGCCGCCACCTCCGCGGCGGTTATTGCCTCCGGCGTGCCGCCGAGGCGGCGAACGGCCGCGCGCGCGGCCAGCGCGTTGATGTCGCGCATCGCCAGNNCCCCTGGCGCGCAGCCAGGCCCGCATGTCCTCGGCGCTGAGCAGCCGCCGCTCGAGGCGAAACGCACGCACCTGATCGCCGATTTGAGCCGTTGGCGGGCTTTGCGCGGCGACCAGACCGAGACCTTCGGATAACTCGCTCTCGAGCCGCTGCCAGCGGCCCGACACGATGCCCGCCGCCACCAGATCACGGCCGGTCAGCTCGTGACCATCGACCTCGAGCACG
Source organism: Acidimicrobiaceae bacterium (assembly GCA_003156795.1). Lineage (GTDB taxonomy): Bacteria > Actinomycetota > Acidimicrobiia > Acidimicrobiales > Palsa-688 > PALSA-688. The sequence continues at coordinate 638 of PMHU01000012.1, read as the reverse complement.
ACCGCCGCCATCATTCCCTCGAGACCGGCCGGCGCGGCGACACCCGGCTGCCCGCTCATAGGGTCTCCACGCGCCAGCCGTCGCCATCGCGGACGATACGCGCAGTGGCGCCGCCCTCGATCCCGACGACCAGCTCGCCGGTTTCGAGGTCGAGCTCCAGCCTCAGCACGAGACGCTCGGCCTGCTCCACGCGCGGCGCACTCACAACGAGCTCCGGGATCGGAGCGGGCGCCTCCGGCTGATGCTCGGCGGGCGTCGGACCGTCGGGCCCAACCCGTTCGGTTGATGGATGGCTCGAAGCCACGAGGATGGTCCCTCCGATGCGCAGCTCATCGCCGGGTCGCAGCGGGTGGGGGCCACTGATACGGGTCTCGTTGACGAACGTGCCGTTCGTCGAGTACAGGTCCTCGACGACGAAGCCGCCATCGGCGCCTCGCTGCACCCGGCCGTGGCGGCGCGAGATGCCGTGGTCGTCCGCTAGTAGGCCGTCGAGCGTCGTCAGCCGGCCTAATGCGAGATCGTTCTCAACGATCAGCTCGGATCCGAGTCCGAGTCCGGCGCGCACGACGAGCTTGAGCGCCGCCGAGGGCTCGCCCGCGGGCGCCTGGTCGGTGGCCGGCGCGGCCGCCGGGGCCGGC
>PMHU01000056.1 GCA_003156795.1 Acidimicrobiaceae bacterium | reverse complement strand
GTGCTGCCGGCCACCGGACACATACCCAGATGGAGACTCCCGATCTCGTTCTCGATGCAGCAGCCGTCGAGTAGTGCGCTGCGGCCGAGAGCGTCGTCGGTCGTCGTGATCTTCGGCCAGGGCGGCCTGCTCGAACCAGATTGCGATCTCGGGCGTCGCCTCCCAATGCCGGTGATCGAATCGAGCACGTCGTCGAGAGTTGCGGGGTCTACGGTAAGGACCTTCCCGTCGCAGCCGAGGTGATCGAGGGCGGCGTCGACGGTGGCGACATCCACGGCGCACACCGCGCACAGGTCCTGGGTTATGACGAGATCGGGGGCCAGGTCTCGCAGGGCGTCCTCGTCGAGATGGTAGAGGTCCTCGCCGGCGGCCATCCTGGCTCGGACCTCGGCGTCGATCTCCGCTGGTTGCAAATGGTTNNAGGAGGTCGACACGATCCGCCGGGACCGGGCCTGAGGCGGGAAGTCGCACTCGAAGGTCACTCCGACAACATCGTCGCCGGCACCGACGGCGAAGAGGATCTCAGTCGTCGACGGCAGCAACGAGACGATACGCACCGGCGATAAGCCTACCCGGCGACCAGGGCCCCCAAGCAGGACGAGGTCCGCGAGCCCGGTGGGCGTCGCTTATGGTGAGAGGACAGCGTTAGCCTCGGCAATGTGCCCGAAGAGTCTCGCACCATCACTCTGGTCGGTTGGAATGGGCCGTGGACCCCGGATGATCCCGACGCGAACTTCAAGGCGGACGTGGCTCTGTACTCCCATGTGGATCCGATGGCGACGATCAGTCGGCTCGCCGCCGCGATGGGCATCCCCGAGGGCGCAGCGGTGCACTACGTGCTAGCCAAATGGGCGTCAGCCGGAAGCGGTGGTCTCCTCGAGCTCGGGCCTTCGATGGTGCATCGCCTTTGGGCTCCCATAGAAACGGCCGAAGAGGTCGGTACCGACGCCGTCCGGCTGGAGGCCTACGAGCAGCTCCGTCAGATGATCTCGTGGCTTCGCCTTCCGCTCGTCGGCGACGAAGCGGGCTCAGGCTACTGAGGACCGGGGACCCCGAACTCCCGGACGGCGTCGTGACCGTGGCCCGCGGTCGAGGAGAGGAGCCCCGGGCGTGGATGAGCTGGTCGAGCGGAAAGGACAGCACTCTCGCCCTGCATACCGTCCGGGCCACTAGAGAGGTCGACGTTGTCGGTTTGGTGACGACCGTGAACTCGACGGCCGAGCGGGTGGCTATGCACGGTGTACGTCGATCGCTGCTGGAAGCCCAGGCTTACGCTCTCGGTCTGCCCCTGCACGTCGTGGAGCTGCCGTGGCCTTGTCCCAACGAGGTCTACGAGGAGCAGATGTCGGCGGCGATCGCGGTGGCGCGGACATCGGGCGTGGCCGCCATGGTGTTCGGTGACCTGTTCTTGGAGGACATCCGCCGTTACCGCGAGGAGTCGTTGCGCGGCACTGGGCTCACGCCCCTGTTCCCGCTGTGGCAGCGGCCAACCCGGGCGGTGGCGCAGGAGCTGGTGACCCTGGGCGTCCGAGCGGTGATCACATGCGTCGACCCCAAGCAGGCACCGCGGGAGCTGGCCGGCCGCTGGTACGACGGGGCGCTGTTGGCCAACCTCCCGCCCGGTGTCGACCCCTGTGGCGAGAACGGCGAGTTCCACACCTTCGTCNNGTCGAACGCGACGGCTTCGTCTTTACCGACGTGGTTCCGGTCATTCCAGATTCGGCAGGTGCGGTCGGGCCAGAATAGAGCTGGTCGCCAGCTGCGCAGTGAGCTGCAAGTGTCCACCTGAAGGGTCCACAAACCCATCTGGCTCGGATTGACGGCAAGAGCGCCCTCGGAACCCTCCCGACACCGAGGCACCTCAGCGAGGTTCCCCACGGCGCCATCTGGATGCACGAACTGGACCGCCTGCTCAATGGCCGGGCCCGTCAGGATCCGAGCTGGGGGAGGTTCTGGAAGTCCATGTCGAGCACTGCCACCAGCTCCGGTGTGGTCAGTGCGCCCTCGTGGCGGGCGACTATCGATCCCTCCGGGGCGATGATGAATGTCACCNNACCGGTAGCGCATCAACGCGGTAGTCGGCGGTAACCGTCCCGTCGTGATCGGCCACGAGCGGGTAGTGGACCCCCAACCGGGACGCGAAAGACGCGGCCGCGCTGCATGGATCGGCCACGTCCACACCCAGGAAGTTCACTTTCCCGGCGAACTCCGAGTCGACCTGCTGCAGGGCCGGCATCTCCTGCAAGCATATTGAGCAGGTGCTCGACCAGAAGTTCAATACCAGCGGCTTGTTCTCCGTTTCGGCCAGTGACAGGGCCCGTCCGGTCGCCAGATTCGAGAGCGAGAAGCCGGGGGCGGCGTCGCCGATCGTGGCGCCGGCGGTCGACACGGCGTTGACGGCAGTTCCCCCGACGCGCACCTGCTGGCCGGCGGGCAGGAGGTCATCGGCCATCTGGGCTACAGCGTGGGCGTAGTAGGCGGTCGATATCGATCCTTGCGAGAAGTAACCGAGGGCGCGCTCCTGCCCGCTCGGGCNNGATGAACTCCACGGCGGCATCGTGGTCGACGGTGCGGGTCCTGGCGTCCGGCACGACCGTGACGCGGTATGCATTCCAGGTGCTCTGCAACTGGACCGGACTGCCGGTTACGTACACCCAGTTGGGGAGCCTTTCAAGATCGTTCTGGACCGACCACGCTTTTACGGCGGCCGCCACCGCGTCGTCCGCCATTGCCATCCTGCGGTCAGCCGACCGTCCGAGCGGAGTCGCCATGGCCGTAGGGTTGCGATCGATCCAATCCCAGACCGCCTGACTCAGCGCCGCCCGCAGGACCAGAAGTTGGTTGCGGATGCTCGCCGACGACCAGAAGCCGTAAACCCCTAGCGCAGCAGGTGTCTGGCGATGACGACGCGCTGGATCTGGTT
>PMHU01000212.1:6690-6956 GCA_003156795.1 Acidimicrobiaceae bacterium | reverse complement strand
CACAAGGGCGTCAACCCCGACGAAGTGGTGGCGGTGGGCGCCGCGATCCAAGCCGGCGTCCTCAAGGGCGAGGTCAAGGACGTCCTCCTGTTGGACGTCACCCCCCTGGCGCTCGGGATCGAGACCAAGGGTGGCGTCATGACCAAGCTGATCGAGCGGAACACCACCATCCCGACCAAGAGGTCCGAAGTGTTCACGACCGCCGAAGACGGGCAGCCGTCGGTTGAGATCCACGTCCTGCAAGGCGAGCGCGAGATGGCGATGTA
>PMHU01000212.1:0-6628 GCA_003156795.1 Acidimicrobiaceae bacterium | reverse complement strand
CAAGGAGCAGTCGATGACGATCACCGGCCAGTCGTCGCTCAACAAGGACGACATCGACCGGATGGTCCGCGACGCCGAAGCCCACGCGGCCGACGACCGGAGCCGTCGAGAAGAGGCCGAGGTTCGCAACCAGGCCGACAGCCTGGTGTACCAGACCGAGAAGATGCTCAAGGACCAAGCGTCGTCCTTTGACGGCGATCAGAAGGGCGCGGTCGAATCCGATCTCACCACCCTCAAGGAAGCCCTCACCGGTGGCGACATCGAGGCCATCAAGTCGGCCACCGAGAAGCTCGCCGTCGGCGTGCAGGAGCTCGGCAAGCAGCTCTACGAGCAGGCTGCCGCAGCCAGCGCAGGCGCATCGGATTCCGGTAGCTCCGCCGGTGGTGGCTCCTCCGACGGAGGCGTCAATGACGACGAGGTCGTGGACGCCGAGATCGTCGACGAAGGTCAGGGCGCGTGACGGACTCGACGCCGGAGCCCGGCGGAGCATCGGGTCCCTCCGGCGCCTCGGACGGCGGCCCCGCCTTCGCCGGGGAACGACCGCCCGACGCGACCGTCCGGCCCGCTGCTCACCCTGAGTGGGTCGCGGCGGATCACGAGCGCGCCGCGTACGAGCGCGCCGCCGGTGGGCCGGATGCCGGCTCGGGGGAACCAGGCTCGACGGAGCCGGCAGCCGAATCGGCCGTAAGTTCTCCGCCGCAGGCGGGGCCGTCGGCCGATCGGGTGCCAGGTTCCGGCGGGATCGAGCCGGACCCGCTTGCGATCGTGACGAGGGAGCGGGACGAGTATCGCGACGCGCTGGTGCGCTTGCAGGCCGACTTCGAAAACTACAAGAAGCGCGTCCTCAAACAGCAGACCGAGCACTTGGAGCGGGCGGCCGAGTCCCTCGTGGACAAGCTGCTTCCAGTTCTCGACACCGCCGACCTGGCCCTGGCCCACGGCGGCGGAGAGGACGTCAAGCAGATCAACGCCGCCCTGGCGTCCACCCTCGAGCGCGAGGGACTGGAGAGAATCGACCCGACCGGCTGTCCCTTCGACCCCACGCTGCACGACGCGGTCGCTCACGAGCCCTCCGACGGCGGTGAGCAGGAAGTCGTCGCAGTGCTCCGGGCTGGGTACCGCTGGAAGGGGCGGGTGCTGAGACCGGCGATGGTCAAAGTGAAGGGGTGAGGCGACATGGCACCCCAGCGTGAGTGGTTCGAGAAGGACTACTACAAGGTGTTGGGGGTGGCCGACAACGCGTCCGACAAGGACATCGCCAAGACCTACCGGAAGCTGGCCAAGCAGTTCCACCCCGATGCCAACCCTGGCTCCGAGGAGCGATTCAAGGAGATCTCCGCCGCCTTCGACGTGCTGGGCGACGAAGCCAAGCGCAAGGAGTACGACGAGGTCCGCCGTCTCGGCGCGGCCGGCAACCCGTTCGCGGGCATGTCCGGCGGCCGCGGCAGCGGTTCCACCGGAAGCTTCCGTGTCGACGACCTGGGTGACCTGCTGGGCAACATCTTCGGCAGGGGAGCGAGAGCCGGTCGGGGTGGAGCCGGTCGCGGCGCGCCACCGATGGCACCCCAGCGCGGCCAGGACCTCGAAACGGCGCTACACCTGTCGTTCATGGAAGCGGTCAACGGGCTGACCACCACCGTCAACGTCACTTCCGAAGTCGCTTGCCACACGTGCGGAGGCAGCGGAGCTGCGCCTGGCACGGCCCCGGTGGTGTGCGAGGTCTGCGGTGGCAGGGGAGTGATCAATGACAATCAAGGGCTGTTTTCGTTTAGTCAGCCGTGCCAGACGTGCAGCGGCACCGGCCTGAGGGTCGAGAACCCCTGCCCTACCTGCCATGGCATCGGGGTGGAGTACGCGGCCCGCCAAGTGAAAGTGCGAATCCCCGCCGGCGTTGACGACGGCCAGCGCATCCGGGTCAAAGGTCGGGGCGGCGCCGGCCGCGGCGGCGGCCAACCGGGCCACCTGTTCGTCGTCGTGAAGGTGGACGCCCACCGCATCTTCGGCCGCCGCGGCAAGGACCTGACACTGACGGTACCCGTCAGCTTTCCGGAAGCCGCCCTCGGCACCACGATCACGGTCCCGACCCTCGACCGCCCGGTGACGCTCAAAGTGCCGCCGGGCACCAAGTCGGGGCGGACTCTGCGGGTTCGGGGACGCGGTGTACCGGCTTCGTCAGGTGCGGGCGACCTACTGGTCACCGTCGAGGTGGCCGTCCCCGCTGAGTTGACCGAGACCGAGCGCCAGGCGGTCGGGGCGCTCGGCGACCTGATCAAGGGCGACGCCCTCCGAGAGAACTTGTGGAGTGACTCGTGATCAACCCCGAGAGTCGTGCGACCAGGGCCGTGTACGTCATTTCTGTGGCGGCCGAGCTGGCAGGAGTGCACCCGCAGACGCTGCGGATATACGAGCGCAAGGGCCTGCTGGACCCGGCCCGCACCGTCGGCGGCAGCCGGCGTTACAGCGAGTTCGACATCGCCCAGCTGCGCCGCATCCAGGACCTGACCACGTCCGGGCTGAACCTCGAAGGGGTGAGGCGGGTGCTGGAGCTCGAGGCAGAAGTCTTCCGGCTGCGCGCCGAGCTGGAGGCCGCCCGCCGCCAAGGGTTCGAAGAGGTCGAACGCACGCATCGCCAGTACCGCCGGGACCTCGTCCCCGTCAAGAACTCGCCCGACCGATGGCTGCCGGGACTCGATAGGAGGGACCGTGGCGCTTGACCCCAACCGCTGGACGGCCAAAACCCAAGAAGCGTTGAGGATGGCGGCGGAGCTGTCCGCCACCCGCAACAACCCTGAGGTGACCCCCGAGCACGTGCTCGCGGCCATGCTGAGCCAGGAGGGCACCATCACCCTCCCTGTCCTCGAACGGGTAGGCGTGTCCCCCCTGACGTTGCGCAACCGCAACGAGGACGCCTTGTCGAAGTTGCCGCGCAGCTACGGCGGCGGAGAGCCGCAGCTGGGCCGGGCCGCGACCGGCGTGTTCAACCGGGCCGATCAGGAGCGCCAGACCCTCGGCGACGAATACCTGTCGGTCGAACACCTTCTTCTGGCCATGTCCGACACCATCGCGGTCTCGCACGACGACCTCCTCTCGGCGCTCCGCGAGGTTCGCGGCAGCCACCGCGTCGCCAGCCAGAACCCCGAAGATCAGTATCAGGCCCTCGAGAAGTACGGACGCGATCTGACCGCCGACGCCCGCAGCGGCAAGCTCGACCCGGTCATCGGCCGTGACGAGGAGATCAGGCGGGTCATCCAGGTGCTATCCCGCCGCACCAAAAACAATCCGGTCCTCATAGGTGAACCGGGCGTCGGCAAGACGGCGATCGTTGAGGGGCTGGCCAACCGGATCGTGGCCGGTGACGTGCCCGACAGCCTCAAAGGAAAGCGCCTGCTCGCGCTCGACCTCGGCTCCATGGTTGCCGGTTCGAAATACCGCGGCGAGTTCGAGGAGAGGCTCAAGGCCGTCCTCAAGGAGATCACCGACGCCGAAGGTGAAGTCATCACTTTCATCGATGAGCTCCACACCATCGTCGGGGCTGGTGCGGCCGAAGGGGCCATGGACGCCGGCAACATGATCAAGCCCATGCTGGCCCGGGGCGAGCTGCGGCTCATCGGCGCCACCACGCTGGACGAGTACCGCAAGCACGTGGAGAAGGACCCGGCTCTGGAGCGGCGCTTCCAGCCGGTGTACGTGGGCGAGCCCAGCGTGGAAGATTCGATCGCCATCCTGCGCGGTCTCAAGGAGCGCTACGAGGTGCACCACGGCGTCCGGATCCAAGACGCGGCACTGGTGGCCGCCGCGGTCCTGTCCAACCGGTACATCACCGGGCGCTTCCTGCCCGACAAGGCCATCGACCTCATCGACGAGGCCGCCAGCCGTCTGCGCATCGAGAAGGAATCCAAGCCGACCGAAGTCGACGTGGTCGACAGGCGGATCGCTCAGCTCGAGATCGAGCGTCTGGCGCTGGCCAAGGAGACCGACAGCGCGTCTATGGAGAGGCTGGCCAAGCTGGACGAGGAGCTCGCCAACCTCAAGGAGGAGTCCAACGCCCTCAACGCCCAGTGGCGCAACGAGAAGGACGCCCTCGACGCCATCGGGTCCTTGCAGCAGGATGTTGAAACGTGTCGCGGCGAAGCCGAGAGGTTCACCCGCGACGGGGACCTGGCCAAAGCGGCTGAGATCCAGTACGGCAAGCTGCCCGAGCTTCAGCACCAGCTGGACGACGCCATCGGCCGGCTGTCGGAGCTCCAAGGAAGCCAGAAGATGCTCAAGCAGGAGGTCGACGAGGAGGACGTGGCCGAAGTCGTGTCCAAGTGGACCGGTGTCCCGGTCAGCCGGCTCCTGGAGGGCGAAGTCGCCAAGCTGGTGCGCATGGAGGATGTCCTCCACGGACGGGTAGTCGGTCAGGACCAGGCGGTGTCGGCGGTGGCGAACGCGATCCGCCGCTCTCGAAGCGGCCTATCTGATCCGAACCGCCCCATCGGCAGCTTCCTGTTCCTCGGCCCGACCGGCGTCGGCAAGACGGAGCTGGCCCGGGCCCTGGCGAAGTTCCTGTTCGACGACGAGCGCTCGATGGTCCGCATCGACATGTCCGAGTACATGGAAAAGCACTCCGTGGCCCGCCTGGTAGGTGCGCCTCCGGGCTACGTCGGCTACGACGAAGGCGGCCAGCTGACCGAGGTGGTACGGCGCCGCCCCTACAGCGTCGTGCTGCTCGACGAGATCGAAAAGGCCCACCCAGACGTGTTCAACGTGCTGCTGCAAGTCCTGGACGACGGGCGGCTCACAGACGGACAGGGCCGGACCGTGGACTTCACCAACACGGTTGTCATCATGACCAGCAACTACCACGGCGACCTGGCCCTGGCCTTCAAACCCGAGTTCCTCAATCGCATCGACGAGATCGTCCGGTTCAGGTCCCTCACCGAAGCGGACTTGGCAGCCGTGGTGGACATCCAGCTCGAAGGTCTGTCAACGCGCATGGCCGAGCGGCGCCTGACGCTCGTGGTCACCGACGCGGCCAAAGCCTGGCTGGCCCACCGAGGCTACGACCCGGTGTTCGGGGCCAGGCCGCTCAAGCGCTTGATCCAAAGGGAGATAAACAACCCTCTGGCCCTATCCCTGCTCGAAGGCCGATACAGCGACGGAGATACCGTCACGGTCGACGCCCCCCTCGGCTCGTCGGGGCCCGTGCTCACCAGCGAAGGTCTGACCGAAGACGGCGACCAAGGATTGGACGATGGCTCAACCCGCGACGCCCTGGTCCTCCGGTGACGGCTCGTCCTTGGATGCGGCGGCCCGGTTAGCTGGCGGGCCGTCAGCTGGCCGCCGCTGAGGCCCGCCCGGCCCGTAGCTGGCGTCGTTGGCGAACCGGTCCGAGAAGTTGCGGGCGTCGAGGCGACGAAGGACGGGCATGTGCGGCAACTCGAGGGTCACCAGCAGCCCGGCCGCGGTAACGGCGCCCAGCAATAGGTGGCCGTAGCCGACCACGATGCCGATGGCCGCCACCGCGAAGATGGCGGCGGCCGTGGTGATCCCGCTCACCATGCCGCCTTCTCGGTGGAACACCACGCCGCCGCCGATGAAGCCGATCCCGGTCACCACACCGGCTATGGCCTGAGGAGACGACTTGGATGCGACAGCGGTGATGGCAGCGGCCGCGGCCCCGACCATGGCGAACGTGCGGTCACCGGCGGGCGACCCCCGAAGCTGGCGCTCGAAGCCGAAGATGTAGGCGAGCCCGAAGCCGACTCCGATGCGGGCGAGCAGGGCTAGATCGGCTTTGGACATCAAACGGGAAGCTAGTGCTCCGGCCGTCCGGCCAGAGGGATACGCCCCGACTTCGGAAAGCCGATCCGCTGCGCCAGAATGGGTGCCGTGAGCAATACTGCGGTCAGGTCCGCCTTCAACCGAATCGATACCGAGTACCGTCCGGCCGGGGGGCCGCCGGGCCATCCCGGGGCTCCGGCGCCGTCCTCGCCCGGGCGGCCCTTCAGCGCCAGCCGGGCTTTCGACAAGCTCGCAGGTCTGTGCATAGCGGCGCTGGTGGCGGGGATCGTCGGCTTCTTCGCAGTACCGGCCGACGCCGCCTACGGGTTCATGGTGGTGGCGTTCGCCCTGGTCATGGTCGGGTGGCTCCGCATCAGGTGGGCCCGCTACATCGCCCCGTCCTACTCGGTCGTCGAAGGCCTAGCTCTCGGGTCCGTGTCTCGTGAGTTCTCCAGCTTCGGCCACGGGATCGTGCCGACCGCGATCGTGTTCACCGCCGCCGTGTTCGTCGGCGCACTGGTCCTCTATAGAACCGGCCTGGTCCGGGTGACCCCGCGCATGATGAGCCTGGCGTTCATGGGCGCCTTCGGCATCATGGCGGTGGGGTTCCTGTCGTTGGTCGGGCTGTCGGTGCCGGGCCTTGACTCGCTGACCGGCGCCGGACTCATCTTCACCGTGTTGATGCTCGGCATCGCGGTGCTCAACCTTTTTACCGACTTCCAATTCGTCGTGCAGTCCGAAGCGAGGGGCGTTTCGGCTGAAGGCGAATGGGCCGCCGCCTTCGCCATGATGACCGCCTTGGTGCTGGTCTACATCTCCATGTTGCGCATCCTCGGCGCCGCCTACGGCGGGGGTGGCCGCC
>PMHU01000308.1 GCA_003156795.1 Acidimicrobiaceae bacterium | reverse complement strand
ACCTTGAGCGGAACCTTCGCCTCCAACGCCAACGACGCCCACGTATGGCGAAGGTCGTGCAGTCTGATCCGTGGCATCCCTAGCCGGGCCACCATACGGTCGAACTCGCGCGAGAAGCGTTCCGGGTGGTAGGGCCGTCCGTCGGGATGACAGAACGCCAATCCGTGGTCTTGGTAGCCAGCACCTAGGAGCAGCCTCTCCTGCGCCTGATGAACCTTCTGCAAGGTCCTAAGCACCGCGACCGTTCTGGCATCGAGCTGGATCACGCGCCCATCATCGGTCTTGGTGCCGTCCTCGATGTGGACCTGGTGATTGATAGCGGTGATGGTCTGGCGGATCTTGCACTGGCCGGTGTTCAGGTTCAGCGCATCCCAGGTCATGCCGACCGCCTCACCTCGCCGACAACCAGTCGTTGCGAGGAACATCCAAGCCGGTTGATAGCGATTCCCTTCGCTGCGCCGCAGGAACTCCTCGAGTTGAGCCGCCGACCACGTGTGCATCGACTTCTTGGCGGATCTCTTCACGGACTCAGCGTCGGGAGGGTCTGCGGCGTCGGCCGCGTTGCGGACGAGCCGTCCCTTCTTGACCGCATCGCCAAGGCTCCTTCGGACAATCGAGTGGATGTAGCGAACGCTCCGAACAGAGAGCCCTGCACCCGGTCTGTGCCCTCGATGCCCGGACTGGCGGAGTTCAGCGTAGAGGCGGTCAAGCGTCGTCGGTCCGATGTCGCCCAGCTGAAGCTGGCCAATTCTGGGCAGGATGTGGACCCGCAAGTTCCTCGCGTAGCTTTCGTAGGTCGAAGGCTTCTGGTTCAGCTTCACGACGGGAAGCCAGTCATGGTCGATGTAATCGGCAAAGGTCTGCCTCTTGGGCGGAACGTAGCTCTGCGTGCGAACTGCACCCCGGACATCGTCGAGTTTCGCCTGCACCTCCCGTTTGGTGTCACCCCGCGGATGCGCCCACTTCCACTTGCCATCGGCGCCTTTGCCGACCCGGACCCGCGCCTCCCACTTCCCAGTGACCGGGTTCTTCTTCGGCTCGGCGCTCGCAGCGCGTCGCTTGGTCATCGTGAGTTCCCCTTCCTGCCCCGTACGGTGCTTTTGTTCGATGATTTCTGTCCCACCACTGCGCCCTCGGGGATCAGCCCGGCATCCCTAGCAGCGCGAACCCACCTCGCCGCCGTGTTGGGAGGAACGGGACGCCAGCGGGCGTCGTCAGCGACGGCCTTGCGGGGCGCACGGCTGCCCGCTGCCACCGCTGCGTTGTAGACCGCCGCCACCGCTTGCAGGTGGCTTGGGGTCATCCGTCGGCCCCGGGAATCGTCGGGGACCACGTCGAATGTGCCCGACGACTGGGCCGGTTCGAAAGAGACGCTGCCGTCCGGCTGGTGCTCCGCCCGGAAGGCAGCGAGGGTCGCTGCGGCCTGGGCGTACTCACCCACCCGCACCTGCCGCACCACTCGACTGCTGAGCGGTGGCGTGCCAGGGCGCCGTTCAAGTTGGACACCTTCGATTACTGGAGAGCCACCCTCAACGGCTAGAGCCAGATTGACGATGTAGGGGACCGACTCATCGTCCACTTCGACCTCCCAACGGCGTGGCAGGAACAGCCCGTCCCGCCACGGCTCAAAGCCTGTCGTTACGCCGGCCATCGCGCTGAAGCGGTAGGACGTAGACGGAGGCACGACCTGAACTGTACCACGCTGTCACGTGATCGGCAAGGATGCACTATACCGTTGTGTCGCCATGGTACGATCCCCGTATATGGGAAAACTTGAGGACGAACTGCTCCTCGTCCAGGCCCGGGAGGCGTTGCGTACCGGGGAGGCGGTCCAGCTTCGTAAGAGGCTGGCGCTATCCCAGGAGGAGGTGGCCCTGCTGGCCAAGATAAGCCGGCCGACGGTCGTGCGCTATGAGGCGAAAGACAGGGAACCTACCGGTGTTGCCGGCCTGCGCTACGCGGAGACACTGGTCCGTCTCGGGCTGAAGCTACGGGAGCTCGCATGAGCGGCGTCTTGCCCGATCCCCGCGAGACGCCGACCATGTCTCTGTGGCCCGACGTCGGCCGGGACATTCTCGGTATCAGCCGGGCACTCACCTACCGGCAGGCTGAGACCGGAGCCATCCCGACTCTTCGCTTCGGTCGCACCTTGCGGGTACCCACGGNNCCCCGGTCCGACGCCACCACCTTGCCTATCACCGGCACGACCACCTCCAACGGAGACGGCCATGGCTCAGGATAACCGCGGCCAGGGACAGCGGGCGCGGATCATCCGCATCGACGCCGCGGCCCGGACCGAGCGCCGCCGGTGGCTCCGTGCCGTACTTGCCGAGGCTGACCGGGAGATCCGAGATGCGCTTGAGTCTGGCGACATTGAGGATCTGGACGCCGCGATCTGGAGCGCGCATCGGCTCCTCAACGCGGCGGTCATCGACCTAGGCCGTTTCGGTTTGCCGGCGTGACATCGCCCGAGTTGTCGCGGGAGTTGGCTCAGATGTCATCGAGGGACCTCGCGGAACNNGCCTTGAGGGCGGCGGAGGAGCGAGAGCATGATGACGCCCGCGCCGGCGCGTTCATACGTGGTGAGGCCTACGCGCGAGACGAGGCCGAGGTCGCCAGGCGGGCCGACGCGGAGACAACGGCTGAGTTCGACCGGCTCAACGGCTCGCGGCCGGTACCGAACGAGCCCGATGACCAAGCCGAGGACGAGCGCCATCCGACCAGCTGGGCTCCCGTCGACCTCAGCGACGCGCTCGCCGGGACCGACCTACCAGCACCTGAGCTACTCGAGCGCGGGGACCGCCGCTGCCTCATCTATCGAGGTCGGGTCCACTGGTTTCAGGGTGAGTCCGAGACGTGCAAAAGCTGGTTGGCCATGGTGGCGGTCGCCCAGGTGCTCGCCGCTGGTGGATCTGCCGACTGGTTGGATTTCGAGGACGACGACCGCGGCGTCGTCGCCCGCCTGAGGGCGCTGGGAGTGACGGCCGAAGCCATCTCGGCGCGGTTCACCTACNNCACGTGCGGCCCGACGAGCCGCTCACCAGCCGACTGGGTGGGTTCACAGCCGCCATCCTTGACCTGAAGGACCTACTCGAAGCCAAGTGCGACCTGGCGGTCATCGACGGTGTCACCGAGGCGTTGACGACCGAGGGACTGTCGCTCCTCGACAACGCCGACATAGCCAAGTGGCTCCGCCTCCTGCCGAAGCGGATTGCCGACCGGACGGGCGCAGGCGTTATCTGCATCGACCACCTCCCCAAGGCCCGCGACGGCCAAGGACGTTACGCCATTGGTGCCCAGCACAAGTTGGCCGGCGTCACCGGGGCTGCCTACAAGCTCGAGTCCCGCAAGCGGTTCCGACGCTCCGACGGAGGCGACCCCGTCGAGGGCACCGTCGCCGTCACAGTCATGAAAGACCGACCCGGCTGGGTGCGAGCCCACGCAGCCAACGAGGACGCCGTCGGAACCCTCACCCTCACCTCATGGCCGGACGGCGGAGTAACCACATCGCTCGAGCCCGCCGGTACCGCATCACCACCAGACCTCTCGCTCTGCCGCAAGATCCTCGAGCACCTCGCCATCTACGACGGACTCAGCGGCCGCAAGATCGAGGAGGCCATAGGCGGCAAGGCCCAACTCGTACGAGACGCTCTCAAATGGATCGCCGAAGCCCCCCGAGGGTGGGTGCGCATTGAGCTCAAAGGAGCGTCTCACCTCCACTACCTAACTGACACCGGACGGCAGGAGTTCGACCTGTGAAACCCCCAATGCGTCCCCGCGTCCCAACCGCGTCCCAATGCGTCCCAGACGCGGTCGCGAGGAGTGCGTCCCCGCGTCCCATGCGTCTATATAGGGACGCATGGACGCACCCGCAATGGGACATGAGACAACCACAGCGCGTCCCACCCGAAGCGCGTCCTCAGCCAGAACCAGTCGCCTGGCCATCCACCTGCCCGAACTGCGGTAGCCGCGACATCCTGGTCCGACAATCCGATGGCGCATGGCGATGCGAGGACTGCGGAGCAGCAAGTCAATCGTGGCCCGGTGAGAGGCGCGCTGCGCTCGAAGCCCTCCGAGCCATGGTCCACCGGTTGATGCACGCGAAGGACTGGCCGACCGGTTGTGACCAGGTTGTGACCACCCATCGCGAAACCGCAGGTAGCAGGCTGCTTTTTGTGCATGTGTGGGACCATCAGTCCCACGCCCATATCGCCAGGAGGTGCCGTCTGTGACTACTCCGGCGAGGGGCTATTCCTGGCCACCGTTTCAGCCGGGCCATCGCCTCAGCGTCAAGCATGGTGCGCAGTCCCGGCGGGTCATCGACGCCAGGGCCGAGGTGGTGCGAGTCGAGCTCTTGGAGCAGCTGCCATGGAGCGCCGAGCCGCGCTTCGCACTCGCGGTCGACCTGGCGGCCGAGCAGGTGGCGCGTGCCCAACTCGCCCACGAGGCATACCTCATGACACCCGGTGCCAGGAACCTAGAAGCCGCCACCGCGGCGTCCCATCGGGCGATGCGTAGCCTCGAGGAACTCGGCGGGACACCGGCTGGCTTCGCCAAGCTGAAGATCCTCGCCGCTGGTGGTGAGCAGGCTGAAGCCAGCCTCGCTGATGTGATGGCGGATGGCGCGAGGAGCATGAGGGCCCGGGGATTGCTGGAGCCCTCTCAGCCTGCGCAGGAGGTGCTCGAGGTACCTGAGGCGATAGATGTAGCCAACGAGATGGGAGACGACTCAGATGCATGACTACCGCATCGAAGACGATGGCACCCTGGTCGAGATAGTTGACCCGACGGGGAAGGGCTGCGGCTGCGTGATCCGTCACTACCCCGACGGGTCATGGACCGACTCGGGCTGCTTTCGTCACATGCCTCACGAGTCCGATGAGGGACCTCCGAAACCGTGGGACCCTTCGGACCCGTTGGACCCGGGGTACCCGTGGTGAACCGGCTCGAGCAGGCCATCACGCTCTTGGCAGGACTCACGGATCACGTAGGTCAGTGGGGTCCTCATGCCGTCGAGGAGCAGTGGGGTGACGCCCGGGCCATTCTCGATGTCGACAGCCAGGTGCGCCGGCACTGGATCGGGAGAAGCAAGGGCTTCTCGAAGAGTCGGGATTGCGCGGGGATGAGCATCGCCTGGCTACTGACCCAGGCTCCGCCCGGAGCTTCCGGGTACGTGGCCGCGTCGGACTCCGACCAGGCCTCGCTGGTGCGCCAGTCCTGCGAGGCGTTCGTCGCCAGCACGCCGGCGCTGGTGAACCACTTGCGCATCGACCGGGGACGTGTCGTGGCTCGCTCTGGTGCGGAGTTGGTGATCCTGGCCGCAGACTCGGCCGGGTCGCACGGTCTGAGACCTCATTGGCTGGTCGTGGACGAGCTTGCGAACTTCCCAGACGTGGAGCGCCACCGGAGTTTTTTCGATTCTCTCTGGGCCGGCTTGGCGAAGATCCCGGGTTCGAGGGGGATCGTGATTACGACGGCGGGCAGCCCGTCCCACTTCAGCCGCAAGATTTACGAGACGGCTCGGGACGACCCCAGCTGGCGGTTGAGTGACCTGTCGGGGCCCGCTCCGTGGATTCCGGCTGAGGAGGTGGAGGCGGAGCGCCGTCGCCTGTCTCCGTCCCTTTTCCAGCGTTGGTGGGAAAACGAATGGACCGCAGCGGAGGACTCGGTCGCCGATCCCGATGACATCGCTTTTGCTTGCCGTCTGGAGGGTCCGTTGGCACCGGTGGAGGGCCGGAAGTACATCTGCAGTTTGGACTTGGGTGTCAAGCGTGACCGTAGCGTTGCGGTGGTCGCTCACGCGGACCGCACTGGTGACACGACGCAGGTAATCGTGGATCAGTTGAAGGTGTGGAAGCCGCGCCGGGGTCATCAGGTGGAGCTGGAGTCGGTGCGGTTGTGGCTGGTCGAGTTCTGTCGCCTGTATCACGCCCCGTTGCACTACGACCCGTCTCAGGCGTTTCACATGACTGAGCAGTTGCGGGCGGCGGGGATTAAGTGCACCGAGTTCCTGTTCACGTCCTCGAGCGTCGGGCAGTTGGCGGGGTCGCTAGTGCAGGGTCTTCGGTCGCGGACGTTGTCGTTGCCGGATGACGCCGATCTGAAGCAGGAGCTCCTTTCGGTGCGCTTGAGGGAGTCGAGCCCTGGTGTGTTGCGGATTGACACTCGGTCGGGCGGCTTTGATGACATGGTCGTGGCGGTCGGGATGGCCGCGCATCTGTTGTTTCATGACGTCCCGAAGCGCAGGCCCCGGATGTATCGCCTCGCTCTCAACGAGTCCGAGTCCGAGGGTGACAAGCCGGCTCGCACCGGCGGGGCCAGGATGACGGGACCCACCGTGGCGGAGCGGGCGGCTGACAGGGCGGCCCGGAGGGCTGCGGCGACCGGCTCGGATGGCTACCCCGCCGACCGTGACCCGATGATCGTGCAGCCGGATCGGAGGCGGTGGCCGTGACGACCGACAACGACGACGAGGAGTACTGGACGTGACGACCGGTGGCACGGAGGCTGACTGGGCGGTTACGGCTCGGGCGAACGCTCGGCTGGCGGACGCGGTCCGCGAGTTCGAGAGGGCGGTCAGTGACCCTGATGTGGCGTTGGCCTCGGGTGAGTGGGACCAGGTCCGCCTCACGGTGGATGAGGCGCTGGCCCAGAGCTCGGGCCGATGACTCTGCACCCAGGTACCCTTGGTTGTTGTGAGGCGGCTCGGCTTCGTCATCTTCTGGGGGTTGGTCGCGTTCGTGATGCTGAGGGCCTTGGTCTGGATGGTCAAGCTGGCCGTGGTGTTCCTCGTTGCCGTAGTCGGGGTAGTGGCTGGTCTTGTCTGGTTGGTGGCGGCCGTGGTCCGGTCACGTGCCGGTCGGAGGCACCGCTTGGCGTAGTAAGGGGCCGGCCGTGACTGGGCCCGCGCGGCTGGTCGCGGTGGTCGGCAGGCTGAGTCGCTCGCCCAATATGCGGTACGGCAGGAAAGGACCCTTCGCAATCGCGGGCGTCGTGGTGCCGAATGGCCGCGAGCCGGTGTTGGTGGAGGTGGTCGCCTACCGGGACGTAGCGGTGCCGTTGTCCGAGTTGCGCAAGGGCGACCGGGTGGTCGTGGCTGGCCGCGTCGAGGAGCGCAAGTGGACCGGCGGCGAC
Source organism: Acidimicrobiaceae bacterium (assembly GCA_003156795.1). Classification (GTDB taxonomy): domain Bacteria; phylum Actinomycetota; class Acidimicrobiia; order Acidimicrobiales; family Palsa-688; genus PALSA-688. Next base: position 8,023 of record PMHU01000308.1, on the reverse strand, counting down.
GGCAGGGAGCGTACGGACGAGCGTCTTGTGGTGGTCGCGGTCGGGCTCGACGTCTCGCCGGACCTTCGCCCCCAAAGATCAGAGAGGAAGGGAAGGGTCACATGACGACGAGCGATAGCGAGGTTCTGCTCAGACCTGTGCCGTCACCAGCGTCGGATAGGTGCCGCCTTCGACTTCTTCACCGATGGTTACTTGGCGAACGAAGTACTGCATCTGCAGGTTGTCGTATGGGATGTGGAGAATCGTTCGGAGTGATTGCGAGCCGGCATTGTCGGAATACGTGACCTCCACTCGAATCCACGAGCCGACGACTGCGTTTTTCGACCCGTCGAGGTTCTCGGGCTTCGCGTCGAGGTCTTGGCGTTTCACGTCGAAGGTCAACACACTGAGTTCGTTCTGGGCAACTATCAAGTTCGAGGGATTGCAGCGGCGCTTCCCACTTGGGGTCTCGAGGAGGGCGTCCGCGATGACGGCTGCACCACTTCCAATGTTGCGAATCGGAACCACGACGAGGAACGCCTCGGGGCTCATGAGAATCTCGATGAGGCCTCTGTCTGTTCGCGGAGGGACCTCTCTGGTGAAGAAGGTGTCGAGTGGAACGTTCACGATGAGGGGTCGGCTGGAGCGCAGCAACGCTTTTCGGGAGGCGTCGAGTTGTTCGGTGCCGAGCGCGACTTGGCGCTCCACAAGTTTGAGTTCTTTCTCGGCTAGGTCAACCGACCGCTTGGTTTGGGTCGCCAGTCGCTCAGTCTCGTTGCCGATCTTGTTGGATGCCTTGACAGCCCACGCAGTGGTGATTGCCATGAGCAGGGTGCCGACCGCGACCAGGCTTTGGATGACGTTCGGTGCGGTCAAGTCGCCCGTCGCGATAAGCATCACCGGTGAGGTTAGCCAAGGGGGGTTGGTTGCCGAGGAGAGGGCACGGCAGCCTTTAGGGTGCCCTTGCTCGGCTCGGAAGGGCCGATGGTATCGACCTATCACGCTGCGGGACGTGCTGGGCTGGTTAGTGATGGCTGACACCAAGACGAGGTCGCGGTTCACGAGGGATGCGCCGAGGCTGTGTATCCGCCTCGGAGACGAACTCGCACGAGCAATCGAGGATGAGGCGGAGCGGCGTGGCGTGAGTCGAAATGAACTTGTGCGCCAGCTGGTCGGCGACAAACTCGGAGGGGAGCGACGTGAGTGAATACCGCCGTTTCGGGGTCGACCCTGCTGGTCTCGCGGTCGCCGTCCGAGAGTGGGAGGCGACCGTGACGAGGAAGCTGACTCCGTTGGCGGCCGGAATCGCCGCGGCACTGAAGGCCGCGAACCCCGGGATCGACGACGAGTTGTGCGCCCAGCGGGCCGAAGGGAGAGTTTGGGCGACCGCGCTCGGCATGGCCGGCGGTAGCCCTCTGGCTCGGTCGATGGCGCGGTCGGAGCTCGCTCTCCCACCTCTGCCCACGGTTATCGCGTCAGTCGTCACGGGTGAGCGCGGCACCGGTCCGGATGTCGTCCCCTCGGTGGCGTCCGGGGCCGGCGTGCGCGCTGCATATCCAGTTTCAGGGTGCCGGGAATGTCAGACGGCCGGCCGCTGGGGCGATGTCGTCGCCAGTGTCGCCGGCCCGACAACGAGGAGGTCACGTCCATGAGCGTCACAACGAAGAGTTACGCGGATGCAGCGGAGGCCTCGCTGGCTCAGGCGTTGGCGGCCAGGCGGCGGGGTGATTTGGCCACGGCGCTAACGGCTGCTGTTGCGGCCCGAGGTCTCGCCGACCTGTGCCGTGGCGCGATGCTCTCGACCAGCTGGGACGATGTGAACGACGAGGAGAGGGCTCGGCGCGCGGCCGGCGAAGCAGAAGACCTCATCCAGCCTGCGTCCGGTGGCGCTCGGTCGACCGTGCGCTTCTACCGGCCGGGGGAGTGGCGGGTACCTGGGCAGCCTGCGCCAGCGCCGCCACAGCGAACCGAGGCCGACGCCTGGCGCATCATGAACAGCTGGCCGGCTCCCCGTACACGGGCGGGAGGGGGCCGCCGATGAGTCTCGACGCAGAGCTCGAGGATGCACGACGCGTGCTCGAGGGTCGCATGGCCCCTATTGACTTCCGAGCGGAACTTGAGGAGGAGCGCGAGTTTCGCCGGCGAGAGGACGAGCAGGCCAAGTTCCGCGTCGCTGAGGCGACCTTGCACGGTCGCTTAATCACGAGTGAGGCAGGTGTGCGATGAGCATCCGTAGACGCGCCATGGCCATCATCGGTGCGCGACTCGATGACGACCCACTGGTTGACCGGGCTGTCTTGCCGGGCCCGCGTCACTACGACGAGGACGCAGCCGACAGGCATCAAGAGGTCGGCGGCCACTTCGAGGTCAACGCGTCGGAGTTGTGGCCGGTCGTGGCCGAGGTGCGCGCCGGTTACGCCAGCATCGAAAAGCCGCCCGGCTTTCAGCCGCTGCCCTTCGATGTCTTGGTCGAGATTGTCCGCCAAATGGGAAGGGCACGGCCCTACGCGGATGACATGCCCGACCTGGTGCTCCGATTCCGAGCCAACGGGACGAAGCTCCCAGCCGATGACTTCTTCGGTGAGCACGAAGATGACCTGGCTCCTGGCACGTACTTGACGGTCCAGCCGACTCGCTTCCAGCCGGAGTACCCGGCCTACAGTCCGCGGACCCCGGCGTCCGAGATGCGCCGGAGCAACGAGGGTGTGCTTCACGGCTGCGAGATTGCCGACGCGTTGCTCGTGGCGGAGTGGTTCGTCGGCCCGTTGGGGCGGTACCGAGGGGTCTTGGTGCAGAGGTGCTGGAAGGTCGGTGACCCTTGGCCGGAGGCGTTGGACGGTGGCGTCGAGCCTAAGCCGTTGGACCCTTCGGTAATCAGGCGAGTCGTGCGCGCCGTCAGGGAGGAGTGCGAGCACCCTGGGCCTACGGTCGCCGAGCGGCCTTGGCTTATCTTCGATGTGGCCCCGGAGACCCCGAACTCTCCGGCCGGCCAAGGCGAGTGCTCCGGGCCGTGGTATCCGCAGACGGACCGATTCCGGGGCCGGCCGCGCGAGCACTATTTGCGGGTGCGGTTGCCGATGCGCCCCGACGGCAAACCCGACGACGACCCAAGTCGGTTGGAGGAACTAGAGGCTCTTGTCGCGCGGGAGACGGTCGCACCGGACGGCCGGGTCATCTATCCGCCCGTGGGGCCCGTGGACGGGCCGGCCGATGCCTTCGCGACCACGTAAGGCCGAGGTCGTAGTGAGCGACCCCGAGCCCGATGTGGAGCCGCACCTCATCGGTACTACCGAGGACCTCGAGCCGCCGGCGGAGCCCGTCTCGCTGTACGACGGCGGCCGGGTGCGGCTCAAGCTGACCCATCATGTAGGCGAGAACTGGACCATCCGAGAGTAAAACGAACGACACAGCCAGCGGGTGTTCGAAGGGGTTGGGGAGCCATGAATTGGGAAGACGCTCGGACACTCAAGGATCTCGGTGAGATGACCGTTCGTTGGCTGCTCGGGGAGATCGATGCGACACCAAGCCACGGCGGTCCGCCGGATCGCGAAACGGCGCGGATCGTCGACTATTTGGTGGCCTTCAACCGTGTTGGCTTTGTCACGGAGAACTCACAGCCGGCGGAGAACGTCCAATATGACAACGATGGGCACCCCCTCTACGGGCAGCGAGCGATGGTATCTGGGTGGTGCGATCGGAGCACCGCGCAACGCCTCGTGCGGCTGACCCTCGCCAGCGACCTCATCGTTCTAGCCCACCAACCCGGCGGCGATAGCTGTGTAAAAATCCCAGTGACCATCGCACCAGGAGGGCCGTCAGACGGAAGCGACGACTCCTACGCCATCTGGGACGAGCCGGAAGACGTAGGAGGAGCTTTCACCTTCGCCGGATCTGTCTATGGCGACGAGGACATTGACGACATCTTCAGCGGTGAGTGCTCACCTGAGGCAGTGACTGCGCTGCAGACGGCGTGGACTGTTGAGATCATCGACCCGGTGTGGGGCCGCGACGACGTTCTTTGGCCTGCACTCGCTCAAGTGCTTGAGGCGGCTTGATCGGGCCCCATCGAGTCTGGTTGGTCACCTGCTGCTGTTATTCGCGCAGGTGCATGGATTTGGTCACAGCGCGGTCACAAACGCCGGATAACGAGCGTTGACCACAGATAACGCGGTCTGAGTTCTCGACGGTATGGGCGCTGGTGAGAGCCCATTTTCGAGACCCGGGATAACTGCGAATAATGAGCCTGGTGGGAGTTCAAGTCCCCCCTCCGACACGGAGAGTTACTCCACGGGGTGGTGTGGCTCTCGAGGGGTGAGAGAGAAGGGCGGATCAACTCTCGGGTCTGGCCGCCCGTGTTGCGCCGTTCGTAGCTGAGCCTGATTCCAAGGCCGGCGTAGAGCTTGCGGCGCTCGTCCGGTGTTGCGACATCCCGGAGGAGACCAGGAAACCCTTCATGGCGCAACAGGACGGCTCTGATGGCCGAGGGCGTGAGCGCTGTCAGTGTCGCCCTGGCGGTATGGGCCGCGATGATGGCGTTGGCGCGGGCCAGGTCGGCTTGGGCTTCGCGTGTCTGGGCGACGAGGATGGACGGGTCGACGCCGGCGTCGATCGCAGCGACGTGCCTCGCCAGACGAGTCTCGGCGTCGGTCGCCAGTCTGCGCGCTTCGATCAACGGCGGCGGGTCGTTGTCCGCGGGTCGATCGGCTCGCAGGAGGGTGTCGACAGTCTCCTCGATATGGTCTGGATCGAAGAGTCGCGCCAGCCACGCGTCCATTACCGGGAGGATGCGTCGTTCGGCGACGGCCAGCGAGCGGGGATGTCCTTCGTCTCCCGGATAGTTGGTGCGGTAGACACACCGATAGTGCACCATCGACCGGCCTGACGATCGGCCGACCGTATTGCCTTGCATGACGTGGCCGCACTGGTGGCACACGACGAGCCCGCGAAGCGCGTAGCGCGACGGCTGGTCCGGTCGGCGGCCGCCCTTTGGGGCCGGGCTGCGGTCGGGCTGAGCGGCTGCCCACTCCTCGGTGGTCACCAACGCGGGCACTGATCCTTCGACCATGACCCAGGTCGCTTCGTCGGCTGGTACCAGCTTCGTGACGAAGCCGGCCGAGGGGTCGCGGCGGTCGTAGAGGCGCTCCACCTTGCGGTATCGGCCGTAGGCGTCGTCGCCGCGGTACCGAGGATTTTGAACGATGGCCGCGACCGTGGTCAGACCCCAGGCGCGGCCAGACCGGTGCGGATTCCGCTGTCGATCGTGGGCGCTAGGGCAGAGCACGCCCAGCTCGTCGAGTCGAGAAGCGATGGTGCCGTAGCCGTCACCGGCGATGCGCCACGCGAAGATCCGTTGCACCCACGGTGCCGTCTCCGGATCGGGTTCGAGCCGCTGGAGTTCGGCTCCCCAGTGCGCCTTCTTCGGATTCGGGTGCGGTATCCCGGTGGACACGAGCCGGTATCCGTAGGGTGGGCGGCCGCCCTGGAACCGGCCGGTGGAGGCCTGCTGCTCCTTGGCAGCCTTAACCCGGGTCTGCAGCCGGCGGCGTTCCGCTTTGGAAAGGCCGCCGAACAGGTTGAGCACGATGTCGTGCGCCTCACTGTTCGGGTCAACCGGCCCGCCGACCTCCGGACACCACAGTGACGCGCCGGCGTCAGCGAGCTGGGGGAGGATGAGCTGCACCTGCATGGCCGAGCCGAACGCTCGCTGCGGTTCGCCGACCACGATCCCGTCCCAACGCCGGTCCGGCGAGTACAGCTCGGCGAGGAGCTCCGCGGCCCGGTGACGGCGCGTCCAGGGGATGCTGCGGCTGGTGTCGGTCTCGTGAACGATGTCGATAACTTCGGCACGACCGGCGATGAGGGCCTTGGCGAGGGAAACCTGCCAGGCCAGGGAGTCCTCGGGGGACTGCTGGTCGTCGGTCGAAGTGCGGGCGTAGATGATCAGTCGCGGTAGGGCGCTCATGCCGCGCTGCTCCCTCGGTCGGCGGTGGAGTTGTTGTCCATGGCTCGGTGCATCAGTTCTGCGAGAACGCGTGCGGCCGCAGCCGTCAGAGGCGGAGGCTCGGGCGGTGCAATGAACTCGACCGGCCGTTGGCGCTCAGGCACGGCCGAGGCTGCCCTCAGGAGTCGGAGCACGGCCGTGAAGGTTACCGGCCCGGTGTGACCGTCTAACGGATCGGACCCACCGGTCACGTCTGTGGCGCGCGCTTCGTCGGCGCGAGGCTGGGGCGGAGTCCTTCTCAGGTCCGGTGCTCAGCGGCTGGTTGGTTCGATGCCCGATCACAGGTCGATCCCCCTGTTGTTGATCTGATGGGTGAGCGGGGCGGCGGTAGGGANNCCCGCCTGCGTTGTTCGGCTTGCTCGGTGGAGGTGGGGGTCTCGGCTCCGAGCGGGCGGGGGTCGTCTTTGATGTCCCATCGGTCGCGGTAGGCGGCGACGACTTTGACGGCCTGGAGCCATTGGCTGCGGGCGAAGGGGTCGGTGGGGGGTGGCCCGAGTTTTCCGATCCAAGGCCGGAGACTGGTGGTGGCTTGTTCGGCGAGGGTGGCGGCCCGGGCTTCGATGGCGTGTTCGCGTTCATCGAGGCCTCGGGCTAGATCGCCGTCGGCTACCGGGGCGGCCCGGGGGATGAGACCGGCGACGAGATTTGCTAGCGATGGGTGGGCCTTGGCCCAGACGTCGACGCGGTGGTGGAGGACGGCGGCGATGTCGTCGGCGTTGATCAAGGTGCACTGGGCGATCAGGCCGGGCAGAGCTGGCTCGATGCCTGCAGCTTCTGTGAGGGCGGCGGTAAGGGCTCCGTAGGCCGGGCTGTCTTTGACCGCTTGGAGCTGGGTGGGGCTAAGCCCGGATCGGGCGAGCAGGGCTTCCCACCGGTCCTGCTGGGCGGCTCCGGCGATGGTGTGGTACTCGCCGGCGAGGGCGGCGATGCTCTCGGCTTGGTCGTGGGCGCGGCGCAGGGCGTCGTGAGCGGATACGTCGGCGCCCTCGCGGCCGAGGACAGCGGTGAGGACTTCACAGGCGGTTTGGGGCTGCAGGGCGGCGTCGTGGCCGGTGCTGGGGTCGGGGTCGTAGCGGATGTCGACGTAAAGGTGGTTGGCGTCACGGCCTCGGGTGGCTGACACGTAAAGGACTTCGCGGGTGGTGGTGGGCCATACCACTGCGTGGGCGGTGTCGGTGGTGCGGCCCTGGGCCCGATGCGCTGTGGCCGCGTATGCCAGCTCGACGTGGTGGGCCACATATGCCGGTGGCAGCACGACACATGCTCCGTGCTTGGCCCGGGCGGTGAGGGTGCCGTCTTGGTCGACAGCGGTGACGGTCCAGCGGTCACCGTTGCGGACCCATCGCCGGCCTGCGACCAGCGTCCGGTCGTTCTGGCGGGTGACGATCTGATCGCCGATCCCGGCGGTGCTTCCGTCGGCCACCTCGACTCCGGCGTTTTCGACCTGGCCGGCGGCGACGAGGTCGGCGCGGGCNNGTCGGGGGCGATCATCAGGCTGGTCCGGCCGGCTTCGATGTCGGCGCGCCACGCCTGGTAGGCAGCGTCGAGGATCTCCTCGCGTTCGCCTTGGATGATCCGGCCGTTCGCGTGGTAGCCATCGACGGCGGCGGGGTCGCCGGCGCGGAGCAGCAGGCTGGTTTGTTTCTCCCAGTCGGCGGTGAACCGGCGGACGTCGGCCAGCGTGGGGGCGTGGCCGTCGCGGTCGGCGACGAGTGTCTTGAACATGCCGCCCGCTTCGACCGCCGAGAGTTGGGCGTCGTCGCCGACCAGCAGCAGCTTGGCCCCGGCATCGGCCGCGGCGGTGGCGAGTTCGTCGAGGGCGAAGGTGCCCGCTAGGGATGCCTCGTCGACGATGACCAGATGGCCGGCTTTGAGCGACCATCGGCCGAGGTCGGCTTCGACCTGGTCGAGATGCCTCCGTAGGGCGGCCTGGCCGGTAGGGGAGAAGGTTCCGGCGGCCAGAAGCCCGCGGAGTTCGCCGCGTTTGGCGTGGCGGGCCGGCTGGCGGCGATGCTCGAACAGCCACTTGGCGGTGTTCTCGGT
>PMHU01000120.1 GCA_003156795.1 Acidimicrobiaceae bacterium | reverse complement strand
CAACCACGCACTCGAAGGAGCCCACCATGCCTCTCCACCGAGACCCCCTGAATCAAGCCGCGACCGGGAGCGGAAACGGCCTGTCCGAGCCCACACACGAGGGGAACCTTTGCGATCGTCGTTGTGAGCGTCTGAGACGTAGGCGAGCGGAGAGTAGGGCCACATCCATCTATTCGCGGCAGTGAGATCGTTCGTTCCCCTTCGGAAAACTGGAGATCAAAACATGATTCTCGTTACAGGAGCTACGGGCAACATCGGACGACCGCTTGTCCACGAACTACAGGCAAGAGACGCCACGTTCCGCGTTCTTGCTCGAGACCGCGACAGGGCGTTTTTGTTGTTTCCCTCCGCAGCGATCGTTAAGGCCGATCTCGACGACGCACGATCCGTTGCATCTGCTATGGACGGCGCTGAGCAGATCTTCCTTTTAAACGCGGGTATCGGAACAGAGCACACCTCCAATATCGTGTCCGCAGCGGTAGATACCCGAGTGCGCCACATTGTTCTGCTCTCGTCTCTCTACGCCGGTCTGGATCCGGTTCCGTCAATGGGCCGATGGCACCATGAACGCGAACAGATTCTTGAGTCCTCAGGAGTGCCGAATACATTTCTACGGCCCGGAGGCTTTATGACCAATCTGTTCGAGTGGATTCCTACTATTCGAGAAGGATTCGTGTTCGATCCCATCGGGCCCGGTCGTGTCGCTCTGATCGATCCGATGGATGTAGCGGCAAGCATCGCCGTGGTTCTCACTGAATCCGGTCACGAGGGAGCTCGGTACTTGCTCACTGGCAATGAACCGCTAACAGTGGCCGAGCAGACCGAGGTACTAGCCGGCGTACTCGGTCGCCCCCTCGTGGTTCGCGCGGCACAGGATGCGTCTGACGCCTTGAGCTTCAGATATCCACAAGGCGCGCCGCCAGAATTGGCCGACGCCTTGATCGAGAGTTTGGAGCACCTTCGATCCGATACCATCGGGTTCCGCACGGCGACCGTACGGCACCTCCTCGGGCGGGAACCCGGAACGCTCGCCGAGTGGTGCGCGCGCAATGCATCTGAGTTTCGGCTCAGCGACTGATTCCGCTTTTGGAGATGCTCCTATCGAGCGGTGTTCGAATCCCTCCACCCCGCCGCGGCTCAGCGCCTAGAGATCGCCCGCCGGTGACGCCCGTCTCACGGGCGATCCAAACTCCACGCGGCTCCGCCCCCGGCGCCGAAGCACCCCGCTGCGCCACGCCACCACGATGTCGGCTGCGGGTCGTCGCTCATCGTGGATTGCAAGGGCAAATCGCAGGATGGAAGTAGTAATTCCCGCGAAGGATGCCCGGGGACGACGCCCCATACGGGGCTCCTGCCAGGACCTTTACGGGTCTTTCAGCCACCTCCGCCGAAGTGACGTGCGGCCCGACGACGACGAATTGACCAACACAACGAAATCCCCCCGCTATGCCGATGGAGCGAGGTGCGGCACCGATCAATCCGAAGGCCCGAACGGCAGGCAGGATCGTCGGCACGCTTGGCAAGAGCCAACACCTTCCTTCGCCGGAGTGGAATGCGCCGCCACTATTCAGTGTTACTATGTACTAGTAATCAGTAACGCTGAGTAGCTCGAGGAGGTGTTCGTGGGCAAGCAGATGACGGAGATGCTCAAGGGAACGCTGGAGGGCATCGTCCTCGCGATTCTGTCCGTGCGGCCCGCGTACGGCTACGAGATCACGGCATGGCTGCGGGAGAAGGGCTTCTCCGACATCGCCGAAGGGACCGTCTACGCGCTGCTCATAAGGGTCGAGCAGCGCGGCCTCGTTGACGTGGAGAAGTTCCCCTCCGAGAAGGGGCCGCCTCGCAAGGTGTACTCCCTCAACGCTCAGGGACAGGAATGTCTCGAAGAATTTTGGAGGACCTGGAGCTTCCTCACAAAACAGCTCGAACAGCTCCGCGAAGGAGGCAGATAGATATGTCCGATGTCGAAAAGAGCGGCTTCATCTCGAAGGTGATCGGCGACAAGAAGCGCTGGAGGGCGTACAAGACGCGCACGGGTCGGCTTCCCGGGAACTATCGCACGGCGGTCGAAGCGATCGAGCGGTGCCTGATGCACTTCGTGCCGACCGACGGCCACAGCGCTGCATCGATGTTCGAAGACCTCGCCGACCTGTTCGAACAAGCCGCGGCGAACGGAACACCAATCCGCGAGATCGTCGGGGACGACCCCGTGGAGTTCGTCGAGGCGTTCGTCCAGAACTACTCGGAGGGTGGCTACATCACCACCCGTGCGCGGAACCGGCTTAGCGAGGCCATCGCGAGCGCCGCCGGAGAAGACAAAGGAAACGAAGGGTTATCACGATGACACCACAGCCGGTCCAGGCGATCCACGTGCAGGGCCTTGAGAAGTCGTACAAGAAGCTGGAGGTGCTGCGTGGCGTGGACTTCGACGTGGCGCAGGGCAGCATTTTCTCCCTGCTCGGCTCGAACGGGGCAGGCAAGACCACCGTCGTGAAAATCCTGTCCACGCTGCTCAAGGCCGACGCGGGAACAGTCACCGTCAACGGCTTCGATATCGCCACGCAGGCTGCCGACGTGCGGAAGTCCATTAGCCTCACGGGACAGTTCGCTGCCGTCGACGAAATCCTCAGCGGGCGCGAGAACCTCGTGCTCGTCGCCCGGTTGCGGCACCTGAAGGACCCGGGCACGATCGCGGATGACCTGCTCGATCGTTTCTCGCTAACCCACGGGGCGGAGCGGAAGGTAGCGACGTATTCGGGTGGCATGCGCCGCCGCCTCGACATCGCCATGAGCCTGATCGGGAATCCGCCGGTGATCTTCCTTGACGAACCGACGACCGGGCTCGACCCCCAGGCGCGCCTCGAGGTGTGGCAGGCCGTCAAGGATCTCGCCGCGCAGGGCACGACGGTGCTGCTCACGACGCAGTATCTCGACGAAGCCGAACAACTCGCCGACCGGATCGCCATCCTCCACGGGGGTCGGATCATCGTGAAGGGCACCCTCGCCGAACTCAAGCAGCTGCTCCCGCCCGCCAAGGTCGAATACGTCGAGAAGCAGCCGACCCTCGAGGACGTCTTCTTCGCCATCGTCGGTTCGGACGGCAAGGATAGCGACGCTGTGGCAATGAACGCAGCGGCACGGACGAGGAAGGAACAACGATGACCAACCACTTCTTCAATGAGACAGCCGTCTTGCTGGGCCGATCCATGCGACACATCACCCGCAGCATGGACACGATCATCACGGTCACGATCATGCCGATCGTCCTCATGCTGCTGTTCGTCTACGTGTTCGGCGGCGCGATCCACACCGGGTCGGAGCGCTATGTGACCTACCTGCTGCCCGGAATCCTGCTCATCACGATCGCCATGGGCATCTCATACACCGCAGTCCGGCTCTTCACCGATATGAAAAGCGGAATCTTCGAGCGACTCCAGTCCATGCCGATCGCACGCTCGAGCGTGCTGTGGGCGCACGTGCTGACCTCGGTGGTCTCCAATCTGATCTCGCTGGGGGTCGTCGTGCTCGTCGCCCTCCTCCTCGGATTCCGCTCACCGGCAGGAGTGCTGGCATGGCTTGCCGTCGCCGGAATCCTCGTCCTGTTCACCCTGGCCTTGACTTGGATCGCCGTCATCGCCGGCCTGTCCGCGAAGACCCCGGAGGGCGCGGGCGCATTCTCCTACCCGATCATTTTCCTGCCATTCATCAGCTCAGCCTTCGTGCTGACCGACACCATGCCCGGCCCGGTGCGTGCGTTCGCCGGTCACCAGCCGGTGACGTCGATCGTCAACACCATCCGCGACCTGTTCACACGACAGCCCGTCAGCACCGACATCTGGATTGCCCTGGCCTGGTGCCTCGGCATCCTCATCGTCGCGTACACATTCGCCATGCTCACTTACCGCCGCAGGATCTCAAAGTAGAGCGGGGTGCTGGTGCCGGGTGTGCGCCGCAGGCGAGCACTGGCGAGCCAACTCGGCCGTTGGGCAACGCCACCCGGCTCATGGGCATCCCAGAATAAAAAAGGAACCTCTAGGCGAGCACTCGCGTCAGGGAATGGTTTCGTCGCAGCCTGGAAGGGAGGGACGGACGAGGACCGGGTGTTCTAGTCGACCTTCAGGCACGGTTCCTGCCTACCGATCCCTGGCACCAGTGGGATCGGGCCTAGCCGCGCGGGCTTGTTTGATCCCCTAGTCGTCTCCCGAGACCGAAGGAGGGGACAAGACATCAGCGATAAGTTGTGTATCTGCGTATTCGGTGATCTCCGCTATTTCCCGTCCCGCAAGAAGAAGACCCAGCAGTAGCGATTTGGGTATGGGACTCCTGTTTTCGTCATACTCAGATTCCTGCCTTCAACGACGACGACGTCTTGCTCGGCCACAAACCGCTCCGCCCTGATGATGTTCGGGCCAGAGAGCTGCTCGGACAAGGGAATTAGCAGCTCGGACAGGACAGCCTCTTTCCCTTCATAGGTTCTTGACCAAGCGGTGTTTCCTGTGTTCGTCCAACGAACACCTAGGCCCCGACGGCGTTGGCGACCGAGGCTTCGGCACGGTCTCTGCGCAACCGGTTCAACAAGGCGACCCTTCCTGTCAGCGTCAGACCGGTAGCCTTGGCTTCTTTGACGCTCAACCGACCCGACAGGGTTGCCAAGATGAGATGTGGGGGCCCAGCAAGCTCAAGATCGGGGGATTCGACCCTGCCAGGTCGCGTCCGGATTCCGTCTCGCGAGGCCTCGATGACGGCCGGGTAGTCCTCGGGACTGAGCTGTATTGAGACCGGAGGGCCATCTGGTGCGCGGTCTTTAAGAAACATCGAGACCGGACGCTTGAACCAGTGACTGCGGAATTGATCTGTTTCGTGGCTCTTGGACATGAAGCGAACACCCCAGGTGCCGAGCGCGTCGAGTACCGGCTTCAGGTCTTCTCCGGCATCGGTCAGGTGGTAAAGCGTGGCAGCGACGGGTGGAGGAACCGGCTCACGCCACACGATGCCGGACTCCTCCAAGAATGCCAAGCGGTCGGCCAGGAGGTTGGTCGCAATTCCAGGTAGTCCACTCATCAGGTCGGTGTAGCGACACGGACCTTGGCTCACGAGCTCTCTGATGATGAGCAAGGTCCAACGATCACCCACAGCGTCGAGAGCCTTGGCCACCGTGCAGTAATGGTTGTACGACTTCATGGCGACAGTATGTCAGACATGGACTTGAGAATCAACAGTAAGAACTTGACTTTCTCAAGGTTCGTGGTAGAACGGGAGGCGTGCCCAACAGGCCCCGCTCAGTGAGTCCACCACAGACACGAGGCGACAGAGCTGAAACCAAAACAATCACGCCTCTAGCGAGACGTGCCGTGAAAAGGAGACTGTCATGAACAAGATCGACACAGTTGTCAACGAGCACTCGCTGTACCACAAAGGGGGATCCCTCTACGTCCTCGACCACCCCGGCGAGGAACCGGCGATCGTGCTGATGCACGGGTTTCCCGACGATCACCGCGTCTACGACAAGCTCGTGCCTCTCCTGTCTCCGAGGCGGGTCGTCACCTTCGACTGGCTCGGGTATGGGCGCTCCGATCGAACCGACAAGAGCAACTCGACCTCTAATGACCACGGGTCCGAACTCGAGGCGGTTCTCGAGGGTCTGGACATCACCCGAGCCTTACTGGTCGGCCACGATGCGTCCGGTCCCGACGCCGTCGCCTTCGCCGTCGCGCACCCCGAGCGAGTAGCTCACCTCGTCCTACTCAACACCATCTTCGGGCACCAGCCGTCTCTCAAACTTCCCGAGATGATCCGGCTACTTGCCGATCCGGCGTTCACCGCGCTTGCCGATGCCATGATTAGCGACGACGCCCAGCGCCTCTGGTTGCTGCAGCACACCGCCGCCCAGTGGGGCATGGATGCCCTCGACCCTGAGGGCATCGCTGTGCAATCGATCTTGCCGCAGTTCTTTGGCGACGCCGACCAGTCAGATGCCATCGTCGCCATCCGGGCCTGGACCGCCGAGCTTTTCAGCGCCTTGGATGAGCAGGACGATTTGATCGACAGTAAAGCGCTCCGAAACCTGGTTGTGCCGGTCTCGATCATTTTCGGCGAGAAGGATCGCTACTTGACTCCGACCCTTGGGGCCGAGATCGCAGGGCTCTTTGAGAACCCGTCGGTCCATGTAATTCCAGACGCCGCGCACTGGCCACAGCACGACCAGCCGGAAGTCATCGCCGCACTTCTCAAGCGATGCGAGGCCGCATAGGCGACGGCCAGGCGGCACACTTTCCCTGAAGTCGAATTCGGCCAGCGTCCAGCTCAAGGCGCCGCACAACGCATCACATCCAAGTAAGGACACAGACAAGAACGCAGGACGCAAATGAAGACAACGCAGATCGACAGCCAGTACTCGACCGGGATGTCCAGACAGAACATCGCGCATGCTCTCGTTGCGACGGGCAAGGACCTTAGTGATATTCAGATAGAGGATCTGACTGTGGTCGAGGACTTCCACACCCTCGGTCGAATTGCCACCAGCCAGCTGGCCGAGCTGGCCCAGATCACCACCCGCGACGAAGTGCTCGACGCCGGCAGCGGCATCGGGGGTACAGCTCGCTTCCTCGCCGACAGATACGACTGTCGAGTCACCACCATTGACCTCACCGAGGAGTACTGCGAAACCTCTCGCTGGCTCAATCGACTCGTCGGTCTGGACGATCGAATCTCGGTCTATCAAGGAGACGTGACCGAACTACCGTTCGATTCAGCCTCCTTCGACGTGGTAGTCAGTCAACACGTGCAGATGAACGTAGCCGACAAGTCTCTCCTTTACGAAGAGGCAAACCGTGTGCTTCGGCCACGAGGGCGTGTCGCCATTTGGGACATCGTCGCCGGGACGCCGGGCGAGCTCGACTTGCCGCTTCCGTGGGCCAACCGGCCCGAGCTGAGCCACCTCGTCTCGGCCGACGTCCTGCGATCGGCGATCGAATCTACCGGCCTCTCCGTCACCCACTGGGATGACATGACTGAGGACGCCCTGGCCGTCATGGAGATCTTCCTATCAACTCCTCCCGGCCCCATCGGGCTGCATACCTTCGTCGACAACTTCATCAGTAAGGCGGACAACCTCGTGCGCGGCCTGTCCACCGGTCGGCTCCGCGCCGTGCAAGCGGTCTTTGAGACTCGAAGCTAAAATCTTCTACGCGGCGCGGGGTGCCGATCGAAGGCGAATCCCTTCAAATCGGAGCGTCAGATAACGATCAAGAGAACGGGTTCAGCCACATGACAACGCACAAGGTAGAGAACTCAACTCCATTAACCATCAGACAAATGGTGGTCCTTTTCGCAGATCCCGAATTTAAGTTGGGGACTCAGTTGAGCGTCTGCGCTGGGCAGGCACTAGGTGTGCGAGATTGATCCATGACTGAAACCCCGTTCACGATACAGTTTGCGGCCGCCATCCTTGAGGACCTGACAAGCCGGCTCTTGGCTGCTCGCTTCGCTCCTCGGGTCGGACGTGCCCGTTGGGACGGCGGCGCTGATCCTGAGTATCTGCGTGAGCTTGTCACGTACTGGGCGGAAGAGTTTTCCTGGCAAGACCAGCAGGACCATCTCAACTCCTACGACCATGCGATCGTCGACGTGGACGGTATACCGATACATGTCGTGCGCGTCGGGGCCCGGAACCTGGCGGGAGCCGATCCGATTCCGATACTGCTCTTGCACGGTTGGCCGAGCTGCTTCGTCGAGATGCTTCCCCTAGCCGACCGGCTCGCTGACCCCTCCAGGTTCGGGCTCACCGATGGCCGCTCGTTCGACGTCGTGATCCCGTCGCTACCTGGATTCCTCTTCTCCGGTCTTCCCGACGCCGCGCTAACCCGAGCCGAGATCGGCCGACTTATGCACAAACTCATGGCGGAACTCAGTCACGAGCGCTACATGGTGTTTGGGGGTGATATCGGTGGCGGTGCTGCCGCTCGCATGGGTGCGCTCTACCCCGACCACGTCATAGGGCTCCACCTGATCCACCCTCCGTACCGGATCGACCGCGACCTCGACCAAACTGAGCTGGCCTACCTCGACCTCGTCGCGCGTTACGACCAGAGTGACGGCGGTTACAGCGAGATCATGCTCACCCGGCCCGACACAATCGCCGCCGCGCTCATCGACTCGCCAGTGGGTTTGGCCGCCTGGATAATCGACAAATTTCACGATTGGGTCGACCACGACGGGAACCTCGAGAATCGCGTCAGCCGCGACACCCTGCTGACCATCGTGATGCTCTACTGGGCGACTGGCAGCATCGGCTCTTCATTCGCCACCTACTTCGACTACGAACACAACGAGCCCCAGCCATCGATCGCCGTCCCAGTGGCTGTGACACTGAGTCGCGAACGGTCGAGAATCGATTTCCCGCGACAACTGTCCAGCCGTGTTTGCAACGACATCCGTTTCTGGAGCCTGCCGGACGCCGGTGGACACTTTATGGCTCTCGAACAGCCGGATCTGATCTGGGCCGACATCCTCATCTCGACCGACCGGATGCTGTCCGCACCAGATGGTTGACATATTCGGGAACGGTGAGGTCCGATGCTTGGTGGGGGATAACTCAGGGGGACCGCTGGCGGAGCGGTTGTCATGGGTGTCGTCGGCCCCGCT
>PMHU01000158.1 GCA_003156795.1 Acidimicrobiaceae bacterium | reverse complement strand
CGCGACCACGAGGACAACAAGGAAGCCTTCTCCGGGCCCAGGTTCTTCATCCGCTACGCAGAGCTGGAGATGCACCCAAATGACGGGCTGGACCGCCGCCGGCTCGTTCAAGACGAGCGGGGCCTCGGCATGTGCAACATCACCAAGTGCTGNNGCCATCATTCCCATGAAGGAGCGGGTCGTCGACGTCAAGTACGACCCCGTCCGGTTCCTCGGCCGGCGCAAGGGCGCCAAGAAGGCCTGAGGCCCTCCGGCGGGGGTGACGCCCCTGCGCTAGGATGCCCACCTTGTCCTTTGCGGCTCAGCTAGCCGCTGGCTCGCATCAAGGACCTGTGGTGCAGTTTGGAGTGCANNCGACACCGGTTCCGACCACTCAGACGGGACCGGCGCGCAGTTTGTGTGATCCGCGATCGCCGGCAGCACCTAGCATGAGCCGAGCCGTGACCGAAGACCTGCGAGCGACGACCGTCCTGGCCGGGTTTACTGTCGGTATCACTGCCGACCGGCGCGGCGAGGACCAGGCGGTGATGTTTCGTCGCCTCGGAGCCGAGGTGGTGCTCGGGCCCACCCTCCGTACCCTGTCTGTCCCCGAGAGCGACGACCTCCGCCGGCGCACCGAGGAGATCATCGCCTCCCCCCCGGATTACCTGATAGCCAACACCGGTCTGGGCATCCGGACCTGGTTCGCGCACGCCGCCGAGCTGGGCTTGGATGAGCAGCTCCGGGCGGCCCTCGGACACGGTCGCATAGCGGCCCGCGGCCCCAAAGCGTCGGGGGCGGTATCGATGGCGGGCATGTCTGTTTGGTGGCGGTCACCGAGCGAGCAGCTGGCCGACGTCACGGACCGTCTGATCAGCGAGGGCATGGCGGGTCGCCGCGTGGTCTTCCAGCTGCACGGGGACCGACGTCGGGATGTGACGACGAAGCTGCGGGAGGCCGGCGCCGACGTCCTCGAGCTGCCGGTCTATCGGTGGGCTACACCAGAAGGCGGGCCGCTCGAGGGGGCGCTCCGCCTGATCGAGATGTGCTGTGACGGCGATGTCGACGCCATCACCTTCACCGCCGGCCCTCAAGTTCGCAACATGATCGAGATCGCTGATTCGGCCGGCAAGGCGGGGCGGCTGTTGGCCGCGCTCAACGGCAAAGTGCTAGTCGGGTGCATCGGGCCCGTCTGCGCGGAAGTGGCCCACGAGGAAGGCATCCACGATCTGCTGGTACCGGACAACTGGCGGCTCGGCTCGCTGGTCAAAGCCGTGGCCGCCGCTCTCACAGGTGCGAGCGACGTACCCGACCCGGTCCCGCCGGGCCCGAGCCCATAGGCCCCTCGGCCGGACGCCGGCGGCCGGCGACGCGGGGCCCGGCGCCGCGGGGCTGGGTTTGATCAAGTCTGGGCGCGAACTCGCACTCTCGGCAGCGATCGGCCATGAAAAATGCGGTGATCTGCTTCCAAGAGAGGGAACTCGCGCCCAGACAGCAGTGAAGCCAGCCCCCGCCGCGGCCCGCCGCGGTCTAGCGCCTCACGCGGCCGAGCGCCTCACGCGGCCGCCCGGCGCCAGGTCCCGCCGTCGGGCTAGCGGGTTTTCGAGGTGGTGGTCACTTCGGGGACCGGACTGATCTCGACCACCACGATGCGTTCCGAGATCCCTTTGAGGCGGCGCGACCTGGACTTGCCGATGCGCACGCCCGGCGTCGGTCCGGCCTCCTCGACGGTCTCGCTCGTAGCCAAGGCCTGACCGCCGCGGGCCGTTTCGGCCACCCGGGCGGCGACGTTGACCACGTGGCCGATGACATCGTCGGAGCTGGTGATGGCTTCGCCCACGTGTACGCCGGCGCGCAGTCGCAGGGGCGCCGGGGCCGTATTCAGCAACTCGACAGCGGCGCGAAGGCCGCGCCGGGCTTGCGGAAACGTGCAGAGCAGGCCGTCGCCGAGGTGCTTTACGATCCGGCCGCCCTCCCGACGGACGACGGGGCCGGCCTCCCTGTGATGATCCTGCAGTAGCGCCAGGGCGGCTTCGTCGCCCCGCTCGTCGGTGAAGGCCGTAAACCCCTCCAGATCGGTGAAGACGACCGTCATCGCCTCGGAACGCCCGGTGGGGAGGGCCCGACGACTGGCGAGCAGCTGGGCCGCTCCCAACCCGAGCGTCGACAGTCGGGAAGGGTGGGTTTCCACCGCCCTCTCCCAAAAGCGCTCCATGACTTCGGACGGACCGGCGCTGGTGATCGGGCCGTGGGCCGGATCGTCCAGCCACCGTCGGTCGATGAGGCCCATCTCGAGGGCGACGTCCGCCGCGTCGGCGTCCTGTCGGATCAGCTCCGCCGCCTTCCGGGCCAGAAGTCTCCGCACCGCTTGCACTGCCGCTTGGCCGGCATCGCGAGCGGATTCCGGTCGGTCGGTGCTCACCCGCCCACCCTACCTGGGAGCCCCGGCCCACCCCGCGAACAGGACCGATGTCACAGGCGCCTCACAGAAGGCGCTCGCTGCTGGCCCCGGCTATGTCGGGCTCTGAGCCTCCCGCCAGCTCTTGCCTTGAGTCGGCGGGGCCGGCTCCTTGGGCAACCCGAGCACCATCTCGCCCAGGATGTTGCGCTGGATTTGAGACGACCCGGCGTAGATGGACCCGGCCCGGCTCATGAGGAAGGCGGTGACCCATGAAGCGCTGTCATTGGGGGCGCCGACGTCGTCGGCCTGGAATCCGGTCGACATGCGGCCCGATGGGGTGAGAGCAGCCGCGCCGAGGATGTCTACCGACAACTCGGTAACGATCTGGTGGTACTCGCTCCAAAACAGCTTGAAGGACGACTCGGCCGGTCCGGGCTCCGATCCAGCCAGGAACTTGGTGAGGGTCCGCATCCCGAGGTAGCGCATGATCTCGACTTTGGAGTAGCACCAGGCCAAGCGTTGGCGGATGTTGGGGTCTGTCGCGGCGCCGGTCTTCCGGGCCAGGTCAAACAGCCGATCCAGCTCCGCCCGGAACATGATCGGAAAGGTGGCTGCCGCCTCCCCCCTCTCGTAGCCGAGGAGGGTCATGGCGACTCCCCATCCGCCGTTGACCGCTCCGACCACGTTGGCCCGAGGGGTGCGAGCGCCGGTGAAGAACGTCTCATTGAACTCCGAAAGCCCGGTCATCATCTTGATTGGGCGGACTTCGACGCCGGGTTGATCCATCGGCACCAGCAGGAAGGTGATGCCCTTGTGCTTGCTCGCTTCGGGATCGGTGCGGGCCAGAACGAAGATCCAGTTGGCCAGGTGGGCGGCCGACGTCCAAGTCTTCTGACCGTCGATCACCCATTCGTCCCCGTCCAGCACCGCCCGGGTCCCCAGATTGGCCAGGTCAGATCCGGCACCGGGCTCCGAGTAGCCCTGACACCACACGTCCTCGCCGGAAAGGATGCGGGGGAGGAAGTGGCGCTTCTGTTCCTCGGTACCCCAGTGGAGGAGGGTGTTACCGACCATCTGGATGCTGAAGGTGTCGTTGGTCGAACCGGTCGGCACCCCGGCCCGATAAAACTCCTCGGCCAACACCACCTGCTCCAGCGGCGTCAGGCCCCCACCGCCGTAGGCCTTGGGCCAAGACGACGCCAGAAGGTGATTCTCGTAGAGGGTCACCCGCCACTCGGCCGCGAACTGCCGAGCGGCGTCGTGGTCGAGGGCTCCGACGCCTCCCCATCCCGACGGTAGGTGCTCGCCGAGGAACGCACGGACCTTCTCGCGGTAGGCCTCAGCATCGGGCGGGTAGCGCGGATCCACGCCGCCAAGCTACCGCCGGAACCCGATTCGCAGCGAACCCCTCCCGGCCGAAGCATTATGGGTCCCCTGATGGACGTACTCGTTGTCGTAGACAAGGCCGCAGTGCCCGAACGGTTGGCGGCCCGGGCCCGAAGACGCGTGGACGTGGCCGGCGGGATGATCGCCTCTCACACCATCGCCGATTTGCGGGCGCACATCCCCAGGTCGGTCGGCGTTATCGGCGAGGACTCGGACCAGGGCGCCGCAGACGTCGCCGAGATTGCGCGTCAGCTGCATCGCGCCGGACTGCCAGTGATCGTCTACACCGACCGCCCCATCACCGCCGACGCCGGTATCGAAGTCGATCGAGTGAGCGACACCGGGCAGCCGATCGCCGCAGCCGAGTCGTTGCTCGACCTGATCGGTGACACCCCCCTTGTGCGCATGGACCGTGTGGCGCGCGACATCTCGGCCCAACTGTTCGCCAAGCTCGAGTTCCTCAACCCGGGCGGGAGCGTCAAGGACCGTCCGGCCGTGACGATGGTCGCCGCCGCGGAACGTGACGGCCTGCTGACCAGGGGTGGCACGATCGTCGAGCCGACGTCGGGCAACACCGGGGTCGGACTGGCCATAGTGGCGGCCCGGCGCGGCTACCGATGCATTTTTACGATGCCGGACAAGATCGCCAACGAAAAGGTTTCGCTGCTCCGCGCCTACGGCGCCGAAGTGGTGGTCTGCCCGACGGCCGTCGATCCCGAGCACCCTGACTCCTACTACTCCGTGGCCCGACGCCTGACCGAGACCACGCCGGGCGCATACATGCCCAATCAGTACGCCAACCCCCACAACCCCGAGGCCCACGAACGGACGACCGGGCCGGAGATCTGGCAACAGACGGCCGGACGAGTCACCCACCTCGTCGCCAGCATCGGTACCGGCGGGACCATCAGCGGGATCGGCCGCTACCTGAAGGCCCAGAACCCGGCCGTCCAGATCATCGGCGCCGACCCGGAAGGTTCTGTCTACTCGGGAGGATCCGGTCGCCCGTACCTGGTGGAAGGCATCGGAGAGGACTTCTGGCCCGATGCCTATGACCGCGACATCGCCGACCGAGTCGTCATGGTCTCCGATCGTGACAGCTTCCTGACGGCACGACGCGTGACCCGGGAGGAAGGCATCCTGACCGGCGGCTCGGGCGGCACGGCCGTGTGGGCCGCCATCGAAATCGGTCGAGACCTCGGCCCAGACGCAGTGATCGTGGTGATCCTCCCCGACTCCGGTCGCGGCTACCTCTCCAAGGTCTACGACGACGGCTGGATGTCAGACCACGGCTTTTTGCGGGCCGGCAGTTCGGGCGACACCGTCGAGGACCTGCTCGCAGCCAAGGGACACGGGGCCGAAGACGTGATCCCTCCCCTCGTGCACGTCCACCCGACCGAGACGGTCCGCTCCGCCATCGCCATCCTTCGCGAGTATGGGGTGTCGCAACTTCCGGTGGTCAAGGCCGAGCCGCCGCTGTCCCTGGCCGAGGTGGTGGGAACCGTGACCGACCGCGACCTCCTGGAAAGGATCGTCGGCGACCCGAGCTCGCTCGACGAGCCAGTCAGCGCCGTCATGGGCCGACCCCTCCCGACCATCGGTTCGGGAGAACCTCTCGACGTGGCGTCCTCACGCCTGGCCGAGAGCGCAGCGGTCCTCGTTCTCGACAACGGACACCCGACCGGGATCGTGACCAGAAGCGACCTGCTGGACTTTCTCTCCGGCCCGTCGACCCGATGACCAGCCAGGCTGGCCCCGCCGGCGGACCCGGCTTCGAAACCCGAGCCATCCACGCCGGGCAACCACCCGACCAGGCGACCGGGGCCGTCATCCCCGCCGTGTCGCTCGCGACCACATTCGCCCAGGAAGCCCCCGGGAAACACCTCGGCTTCGACTACGCCCGCAGCGGCAATCCGACCCGGGCCTCGCTCGAGACCTGCTTGGCCGCCCTCGAGGGCGCCGCCCACGGGCTGGCGTTTTCCAGCGGCATGGCGGCCGAGGACACATTGCTGCACTGCCTGTCGCCCGGAGACCACGTCATCATCCCAGACGATGCCTACGGCGGCACGTTCCGCCTGATCGACAAGGTGTGGGGACCGCTCGGAATCTCACACACGCCGGTGCGCTTGACCGACCTCGACTCGGTGCGAGCGGCGTGGCGGCCTGACACCCGGTTGGTGTGGACGGAAACGCCCTCCAATCCCATGCTGCTGATAGTCGACATCGAAGCGCTGGCGGACCTCACCCACCAAATGGGAGGCCGACTGGTGGTGGACAACACGTTCGCCACGCCGTATCTGCAGCAACCCTTGGCCCTCGGTGCCGACGTGGTCGTGCACTCGATGACGAAGTACCTCGGCGGCCACAGCGACGTGACCGGTGGGTTCCTGGCCACCGACGACTCCGAGCTGGCCGAGAAGCTGGCCTTCCATCAGAACGCGGTGGGCGGGGTCCCCGGACCGATGGACTGCTACCTGGTCCTCAGAGGGATAAAGACGCTGGCCGTGCGCATGGATCGCCACTGTTCCAACGCGGTCGCCGTGGCGGAAATGCTCTCAGCCCACCCGGCGGTGGCCCGCGTTATGTACCCGGGTCTCGACTCCCATCCCGGCCATGAGATCGCAGCGCGACAGATGCGGGCGTTCGGCGGCATGGTGTCGTTCATCCATGCAGGGGGCGAGCCGCCAGCCCTCGAAGTGGCCCGGTCGACGGAGCTGTTTACCCTCGCCGAATCTCTGGGGGCGGTCGAGTCCCTGATCGAGCACCCGCACCGGATGACCCACACGTCGGTGGTGGGATCGGCCCTCGAAGTGGATCCAGGACTGATACGGCTGTCGGTCGGGATCGAATCCGTCGACGACTTGCTGGCCGATCTCGCCCGAGCCCTGGATTCCGCCACCTACCTCTCCTAACCGCGGCGCAGGAAGGCCTAGGTTCCAGCCCATCGAGTGCATCAGCCTCTCGTCACAGGACCCGCAGGCGGATGGTCTCGTCCATGTGCGCGAGTCGCGTGAGCATGTCGTCGGTGTAGTCGTGGGCGATGTCGGTGATGACGTAGCCGATGTCACCGCGGGTGCCCAGGGCCTGGCCTTCGATGTTGATGCGGTGCTCGGCGAATATGGCGTTGATGGCCGCCAGCACGCCGGGCGTGTTGCGGTGTATGTGAACCAGTCCGTGGGCTCCGGCGCGTCGGGGCAGATCGACGTTGGGCAAGTTGACCGACAACGCGGTGCTGCCGTGGACGGCGTACTCGGCAAGCTTCTTGGCCACGAACTGCCCAATGTCGACTTGGGCCTCTTCGGTGCTGCCGCCGATATGAGGCGTGAGGATCACGTTCGACAGCCCTTGCAAGCGCGACACAAACGCCTGGTCATCTCCGGACGGCTCCTCGAAGAAAACGTCGACCGCGGCGCCGGCCAGGTGCCGCGACTCGATGTGGGCGCGAAGCGAACCGTGGTCGACCACGAAGCCCCGGCTGAGGTTGAGAAAGAGCGCCCCGGGACGCATGGCCGAGAACTCCGACTCGCCAAACAGGCCTCTGTTGTCCGGCCTGCCATCCACGTGGAGGGTTACGACGTCCCCCCACGCGAGCAGCTCCTCTAGGGACGAAATTCGTCGAGCGTTGCCCAGGGCGAGCCGGTCCGCTGTGTCGTAGAAGGCGACGGACATGCCCAAGTTCTCGGCCAGTACCGACAGCTGTGAACCGATGTTTCCGTAGCCCACGATGCCGAGCCGCCGGCCCCTCACTTCGTGGGCTCCGGTCGCCGACTTCGACCACGTGCCGGCGTGCATTTCACGGTTCTTGTCGGTCAGTCGGCGGGTCAGGGCCACGATCTCGGCGATGACCAACTCCACGACGCTGCGCGTATTGGAAAACGGGGCGTTGAAGACCGCCACCCCTCGCTTGGTGGCGGCAGAGAGGTCGATCTGGTTGGTGCCGATGCAAAAGGCGCCGATGGCGTCGAGTCGCTTGCACTTGTCCAACACGGCTTCAGTGATCTGAGTTCGGGAGCGGATTCCGATCAGGTCGAAATCGCCGATCTGGTCAGCGAGCTCGTTTTCATCCAGGGCGCTTCGTGCCGTCTCCACGTCGAAGCCGGCTTCGGCCAAGTACTCGGCCGCGCCCGCATGGATGTTCTCGAGGAGCAGGGCTCGACGACGGGGGGGACGCTCGGCGGGCATGATCGGTCGATTCTAACGGCGATGGCCGTCTCCCAAGACAGCGGCGCGGCCTCGTCAGTGTCAGATCGGGGGGCGCGTTCCTGGCTTGGGTCGACTGCAAACAGGTCTTTCCGGATCTTCTTCTGAAGCCGACCCTCCAAGTCGGATTACCGGAAGGCGAAGCGGACAAGGTGGTACTGTCCGGGCGCGCACCTGCGAATTGGCGCTCGGAGGACCAAATGAAACTGACGGGGCGGAACCCAGTGAGACATCCAGGCAAGCGGGTCTGCGCCGTAGTTGCAGTCGGCGTGTTGTCGGCCTCCTCTCTCGCCGCGTGCAGCACCCTCGCGAAGCTCACGACCAAGCAAGCGGTCGGCAACTCGCTGTCGACGCTGCAGGACCAGTCGGGCATCAGCCTGGCGTTTTCCGTTGGCCTGACGCCCAGCCAGATCACTCAGCTGGCCGACGAGCACGGGGGCAGCGGCATCCCCGCTCAAGTGGCGCAAACCATCTCGCAGTCCTCGATCGTCTTGAGCTTCGCAACCGGCAACGGTGAGGAGCTCAAGAGCAAGCAGACCGAAAAGGACCGTTCCGACAGGTTCGACTTCGGGCTCAAGATCGGCTCGACCATGCCGGTCGAAATCCGTTATGTGGGCCAGGCCCTCTACGCCAGAGTGCAGCTCACCCAGCTCCTGAGCGACTTCGGACAGGGTGCCTCCGCGGCCGCCGGGATCCAGTCCGCCCTGCAAAAGGGCAACCAGTACGTGCCTGGCCTCGATGCCCTGGGCCAAGGCAAGTGGGTATCCATTACCAAAGCGTCCCTGGCGCCATTGCTCGCGATTTTCAAGCAGCTCGAGACGTCTGCGCTGGGTAAGTCCTCCCTCTCGCAGTACAAGGCTTCCGCCCTCAAACTCGAAGGCGACTTGAAGAGCGCCTTCAAGAACAACGCCACCTACACCAACGCCGGCACCAGCGGTGGGCGTACGAGATACAACGTGTCGGTCGCCCTTCAAGCCCTGGTGCAGCAGGCCGGCACCGCTTTGGAGACCTACCTGGCCACCATCCCCGGTGTCGGAAACAAGATCAGCAGTGCCGACATCAGCAAGGCTGCGTCCGACGTGCCCGCACAAGCCCAGTTGCAGCTGTACGTCAAGAACAACCGAGCAGAAGAGATCGACATCGACGTCAATCAATTCCTCCCGGCCAAGGACAAGGCCCCGTTCCAGATTCCCATTCGACTGGTCATCGGCCAGCCCGGGACGATCTCGGCGCCTTCAGGAGCGACGCAACTCGACCTCTCGAAGATCGGCACGCTCATAAGCGGAATGCTCGGCGGCCTCTCCAGCGGCGGCTTCTCCAGCTTCAGCGGCAGCGGCTCCTCGACCGCCACCGGCTGACGGCGCCGCCGCGAAGGGCCGACTCGGGTATCACCGACCTGCTCGTCGCCCGGGTGGTGTTCAACTCGTACCGTCCGTGCCCTACGTCGTGTAGTCGGCGTTGATCCGCACGTACTCGGCCGAGAGATCACATCCGTAGACCGTCGCTTCCGCCGGGCCGATGCCGAGGTCGACCTCGATCTCGACGTGGTCGGCCGACATGACTTCGCTCAGCCGGGCCAGGCCCGCTTCACCCTGCTGGGCCGGGTAGGTCTCCAGGTCGCCGAAGCGAATCTTCACCCGATCCGGATCGATGTCGGTGTCCTCGTGACACTTGCCGACGGCCATGGCCACCCGACCCCAGTTCGGATCCGCCCCATGTACCGCTGCCTTGACCAGCGGAGAGTTGACGACCGCTTTGGCCACCCGGCGGGCTTGGTCCCGATCGCGGGCCGACCGCACCGACACGGCCAGCAGCTTGGTCGCCCCCTCTCCGTCGCGTGCCAGCTGCAGGGTCAGGTCCAGGCACACTTCCCGGAGGGCGACGCTCAAAGCCGCTTCGCTCACGGGACCCGCCGCCCCGTTGGCCAGCACCACTGCGGTATCCGACGTCGACGTATCCGTATCGACGCTCAGACAGTTGAAGCTATCGTCGACGGCGCGCCGCCATAGCCGGTCGAGGGTCGTCGCCTCGACGGCCGCGTCGGTGAAGACGAAGGCCAGCATGGTCGCCATGTCCGGCTCGATCATCCCCACGCCCTTGGCCACGCCGACGACTCTCGCCGGGCCGGCCCCCTGCACCGCAGTCTTGGCCACCGTGTCCGTCGTCATCATCGCCTGGGCGATCCGGTGGGCGTCGGCGTCGAACGTGGCGCCCCTCAAGCCCCCGAGCAGCGGCCTGAGCAGATCCATCGGGTAGGGCCTGCCGATCACCCCGGTGCTGGCGACCAGTACCTCCTCGACCGGCACCTGCAACCCGGTCGCCACCAGACCGGTCAGTTCTACGGCGTCCAGCCAGCCTTGCCGGCCGTTGGCCACGTTGGCATTTTTTGCCACCACCACCACCGCACGGGAGTGCCCGGACGCCACCCGCCGCCGGCTGAGCGTGACGCTCGGGCCCTCGAAGCGACTCCGGGTAAACATGCCGGCGCAAGCGCACGGGGTCGTGGACGCGACTATCGAAACGTCGTCTCCCTCGTCGCGCAGACCGGCCCGGCCGGTAAACCCGATGAATCCGGCGGGCAGGGCAAAGGAGTCCACCGGGAAATCATCTCAGCTTTCGGCGAACCCCCTGCCGGATGCGGCCGCGGGCATGGGCTGACGGGCCTGGGCGACCCGGGGATCCCCCAGGGAGCGACCGCCAAGTCGGGAAGGACTCAGGTCAGCCCTCGGTCGTCTCCAGCTGCTCCAGGCAGCGCCGGATCTCCGAAGCGCGGAACCGCCGGTGACCACCCAGGGTCCGAATCGCGGTGATCTTGCCCGCCCTGGCCCACCGTGTCACCGTCTTCGGGTTTACGCGAAAGAGTGCGGCAACCTCGGCAGGAGTGAGGAGTGCGTCGGGATGGGTTTCTTCGGCCATGGTCTACAGATTCCTTCCATCTGTCCGTTTTCGTACCTCAAGGTATGAGAAGTACGGCTTGCCTGACAATGACCCGTCCGGGTCATTTTATCCGTACCAAAAGTGACTAGTCAGACGAGTTGGACACGGCAGGCGCCCGGCACGAGGCGCCCGACCACGACCGCGTCGTGACCTGACTGGCGCAGCGTACTCAGGGCCGCCTCGACCCCCGCCTCCGGGACGGCCGCGATCATGCCCAACCCGAGGTTGAACACCCTTTCCATCTCGGCGTCGTCGACCCCTCCCGCCTTTTGAACCTCGGCGAAGATCCGCGGCGTGACCCACCGATCACGCTCCAGTCTGGCGTCGACGTCGGAGGCCAGAACCCTGGGCAAGTTGCCCGGCAGCCCGCCGCCGGTGATGTGGGCGACGGCGTGGACCTCGGCGGCGTCGAGGAGGGCCAGGATGGCCGGGGCGTATATGACCGAGGGGCGCAACAGCTCATCGGCAAGCGACCACGTCCCGGCGCCCTCCCAAGCCGGACCGTCGAGGGGGCGCCCGTCGCGCTCCAGCAGGGCCCGACGGGCCAGGGAGTAGCCGTTGGACCTCAAGCCGGGAGACGGCAAGCCGACCAGGACGTCTCCAGCTCGGGTGCGGGCCGGGCCGTCGACGATCTCTTGTCGTTCGACTATCCCTACCGCGAAGCCGGCGATGTCGACCTCACCCGGGGCCAGTAGGCCGGGGTGCTCGGCCAGCTCCCCTCCCACGATCGCGCACCCGGCCAGGCGACAGCCCTCGGCGATCCCCGTCATCAAAGAGCGGACCTGGGCGGGATCCACGCGTCCTAGGAGCTGGTAGTCGAGGAAGAACAGGGGACGGGCTCCGCAGCACACCAAGTCGTCCACACACATGGCGACCAAGTCGATCCCGACGGTGTCGAACCGGCCGGTCGCCATCGCCACAGCCATCTTCGTCCCGACACCGTCGGTACTCGAAACGAGAACCGGCCGCTTATAGCCCTCGGGGACTTCGAACATCCCGCCGAAGCCGCCGATGCTCCCGAGCACGCCGGGCCGGTCGGCAGTCGAGGCCACCAGGTCGCGCATGGCGTCCACGGCCCGGTCGGCCGCGTCGATGTCTACCCCGGCCGCGGCGTAGGTGAGGCGTCGGGGGGGGACGTCTTTGTCCTCGGAGCCCTCAGGCAACAGGCGAACCGGCCTCCGCCTCGCGCCGAAGCACGACCGGGATGTCCGCCGGGTAGTCCCCGGTCAGGCAGGCGTCGCAGAATCCGGCGCCCGGGGCACCGGTCGCCTTCTTGAGCGAGTCGAGGTGGAGATAGGCCAGGCTGTCGGCACCGAGGTACTCCTGGATCTCGAGGACTTCGAGGTTGGCGGCGATCAGCTCGGCGCGGGTCCCCGTATCCAGCCCGTAGTAGCACGGCCAGCGATACGGCGGAGAGGAGATCCGGAGGTGCACTTCGGTGGCGCCCGCCTCCCGCAGCATCTTGACCATGGCCCGAGTGGTCGTCCCCCTCACGATCGAGTCGTCGACGACGATCAGGCGTTGGCCGGTAATGGCCCCGTGCAACGGGTTGAGCTTGCGCCGCACACCCTGGGTCCTCTGCGCCTGGTCGGGCACGATGAACGTTCGCCCGATGTACCGGTTCTTGACCAGCCCGTGGCCGTAGCGGATGCCGCTCTGGCGCGCATACCCCTCGGCCGCCGGCAGCCCCGAGTCCGGCACGCCCATGACCATGTCGGCGTCGACTGGTGCCTGCTCGGCCAGCAGCTCGCCCATGCGGATCCTGGCGCCGTGCAGCTCCTGGCCGTAAAGGCGGCTGTCGGGGCGGGCCAGGTACACGAACTCGAACAGGCACAGCTTCGGGTCGACCAGCTTCTCCGGCCAAGGACGCACCGTCTTCGGACCGTCGTGATCGATGACCAGGAGCTCTCCCGGGTCCATCTCTCTCACAAAATGGGCGCCGGTGATGTCGAGGGCGGGCGTCTCGGACGCCAGCACCCAACCTTGGTCCAGCTTTCCGAGGCACAGCGGCCGGAAGCCGTGCGGGTCCCGAACACCGATCAGGCGCTCGTTGTCGAGCAGCACCAGCGAGAAAGCTCCCTGGAGGGTGGGGAGCACTTCGACGAGCGCTTCCACCAGGTCCGCTTCGGGATGGGCGTCCAAGTAGCGGACCAGCAGCTCCGCGATGACGTCGCTGTCGCTCGTCGCCGTCCCCGGGAGCATGCCCGCGTCCGCGAGCAAGGACTCGGTGTTGGTCAGGTTCCCGTTGTGGCCGAGGGCGAACTCCAGCGGCTGGAACCGCTCGGGGTTCTTGGACGTGACCCGGTAGACCGGCTGGGCGTTGTGCCAGGTGGACGTCCCCGTGGTCGAGTACCTGGTGTGGCCTATGGCCAAGTGACCCTGGAGTCCGGCCAGCTTGTACTCATTGAAGACGTTGGTGACCAGCCCCATGTCCTTTACGACCATCACGCCGGCGCCATCGGTCGTGGCCATCCCGGCCGACTCCTGCCCGCGGTGCTGCAGGGCGTACAGGCCGTCATAGGTCAAGTGGGCTACCTGGCTGCTCGGAGCGAACACCCCGAACACCCCGCAGGCCTCTCTCGGGGACTCGTGGTCGAGGGCGCTTCGGTCGTCGGGACCCACGTGCCTCATTCTCTCACGCCCAGCGGGTGTCGCGGCGATTGCTGCCGCCGACCAGAGCCCGAGCCGAAAACTACTTGCGCGGCTCCGATTGGTTTACCCCCAGCGATACTGAAGATTCGTCCTTCGGCCGCCGCCCAAGTAGTTTCGGCGAGGGCTCTTAGTCGGCAGTCGAGAGTTCCACGCCGAGCGCAGCCGGCAACCAGCTGCGCCAGGCGTCCACCGCCTCGGCCAGGTTGACATCGACGAGTCCCTCGATGAACAGGCGGTCGCCAAAACCCCGACCCAACTCGACGAACCCGAGCGCGGCCGACTCCACTCGCCGCCGAACTTCAGCGAGCGAACGGTCCGGCACGCTGAATACGACCCGCGATGGCTCCTCCCCGAATAGGGCGGCATGGTCGACTACACCCCTGACCATGAAGCCCACCCCGCTGTTGACTGCCATCTCGGCCAGGGCCAGGCCGAGCCCGCCTTCGGAGACGTCGTGGACCCCGTCGACCAGACCCGACGAGTCGCCGACCAGGTCAGCGACGAGGGAGAGCAGCCGGGCGTGGAGCACGAAATCGAGGTCGGGGAGACGGCCGCCGCGATGATCGTTGAGCTCGACCGCCCACCGGGAGCCTGCGAGCGAGGGCGCCGCCGCCAGCGATCCCACCGCCCCGACCATGATGATCGAGCTGCCGTCAACCAGATTCAAACCCGGTGGGCGGCGACGGAGATGCTCGACCAGACCGAGGGTGCCGACGACGGGAGTCGGGTCGATGTCAACCCCACGGCTTTCGTTGTAGAGGCTGACGTTTCCTCCGATGACCGGGATTCCAAGGGCTCGGCAGGCGTCGGCCATTCCGTCGATGGCCTCCGACAGTTGCCACATCACTTCCGGATGTTCGGGATTGCCGAAGTTGAGGCAGTTGACGAGAGCGACTGGATCGGCACCGACGCAAGCCACGTTGAGGGCGGACTCCGCCACCACGAGTGCCGTCCCGGCCCGGGGATCGAGCGAGCACCACCTGGCGTTGCCGTCCGTCGAAAGGGCCAGCCCGCGACGATCATCAGGGGTTGGGGTCGGTACCCCGGGTCCGGCCAGTCGCAGCAGGGCGGCGTCGCCCCCCGGCGCCACAACCGTGTTGAGGAACAGCTGGTGGTCGTACTGGCGGTAGACCCAGGAAGGGTCGACGAGGAGGGCCAAGAGATCACTGCCGACGTCTGGCGGCGAAGGCAACCGGCTTGGGTCGTCCGCCTGGCGCGCGTCCAGGCCGGCGGGCCGAGCCATGGCCCGGTTGTACACGGGAGCGTCCTCGTGCAAGGTCGCCGCCGGTACGTCGGCCAAGACCTTTCCGTCCCAACCGTCGACGATCCTGAGTCGCCCGGACTCCGTCACCCGGCCGACGACCGTCGCCCGTACCTCCCACGACCGGCACACGTCGAGGACGCGGTCGCACGCCTCGGGCGTGACGATGGCGAGCATCCGCTCCTGACTCTCGCTCGTCATCACCTCCCACGGTTCCATCCCTGGCTCACGCCGCGGCACAGCCGTCACGTCGACATCCATGCCTACCCCGCCTCGGGACGCGGTCTCGCTAGTCGCGCAGGTAAGACCGGCCCCGCCGAGGTCTTGAATGCCAATCACCAGCGACTCGTCTAGAAGCTGCAAGCACGCCTCGATCAGGCGCTTCTCTTCGAAAGGGTCTCCGACTTGCACGTTTGGTCGCTTCGCTTCCTCGGCGCCCGCGTCGTCGCTGAATCCAGCCGATGCCAAGACGCTGACCCCGCCGATCCCGTCTCGTCCGGTGGTACTTCCCAGCAGGACGGCGAGGTTCCCCACTCCGGACGCCCGGCCCAGGACCAGCCGGTCGACGGGCAGCACCCCACAGCACAACACGTTGACCAATGGGTTATCGGCGTAGCACTCATCGAAGACGATCTCACCGCCGACAGTTGGAACTCCGACAGAGTTACCGTAACCAGATATTCCCGAGATCACGCCGGTAGCGATCCAGCGAGAGCGAGGGTCCTTAGGCGACCCAAACCGAAGCGGATCCATTAAGGCGATTGGGCGCGCTCCCATGGTGAAGATATCCCTCAAGATCCCGCCGACACCCGTGGCGGCTCCCTGATAAGGCTCGATCGCAGAAGGATGATTGTGACTCTCTATACGCAAGGCAATGGCGAGCCCGCCGCCTGCGTCAACGACACCGGCGTTCTCGCCCGGTCCCACCAAAACTCGCTGACCTTCAGTCGGCAACCGCTTTAGGTGCACTCGGCTGGATTTATACGAGCAATGCTCGCTCCACATGACCGAGTACATGGCGAGTTCCAAGTGGTTGGGCTGGCGACCTAGCAGGCGCTCGATCTGAACGGCCTCGTCGTCGGTGAGCCCCAAGGCTCGGTGGATCTCACCTTCCATGCATATAAGTCTAGTAGCCGATCGCCTCTTGCTTAGGACTTAGAGCCCTCGCGGGTTGCATCGAAAGCAAAGATGTGTGAAATACTCTGTCGCATGGTATCCAAATCAACGCCCAAGAAGTCGCGATCTACCAAGGCGGCCATGTCGGCGGAACACAAGCAGGCTTTGGCTATTGGTAGGGAAGAGAGTCGCGCCGTGCGGCGCTACTTGGAGGCGCTCGAAGCCCACAAACCCAAGCGCGGTAGGAAGCGTACGGCCGAAGGCATCGAAGCCCGTCTTCGCCAGATAGAGGGTCGCTTGCTGAGCGCGGATCCGCTAACGCGCGTCCATTTGGTGCAGGAGCGCATCAACTTGGAGACCGAACTGGCATCCAAAGAAGAAGCCGTCGACTTCAAGTCCTTTGAAGACGATTTTGTCGGCGCCGCCAAGGCCTATGGAGAGCGCAAAGGGCTCAGCTACGCGGCGTGGCGCGCCGCCGGAGTCGATCCGACCGTCCTTCGCAAGGCGGGCATCGCGCGCACGCGGAGCTAGTACCTCAGCTTCCGGCCGCAACAGCCGACCACGCCAACGCGGAGCGGAGTAGAGCTCCGAGGAGGATGCGGCCGTCGGTCGAGCCGAAGAGCGCGTCGGCAGCCCGCTCCGGATGGGGCATCAAGCCGACGACGTTGCCGGCCGCGTTGGCGATACCGGCGATGTCGGCCAGGGACCCGTTCGGGTTGTCGACGTAGCGCAGGATGATCCGCCCTTCGGCCCTCAGCTCGTCGAGGGTGCTCTGATCGCATATGTAGCTGCCCTCGAAATGGTTGATCGGGATGCGCAGGCGGGAGCCCACTTCGACGCCTGAGGTCAGTACCGACCGGTCGCTGAATACCTCCACCTCGACCGTCGTGCAAAGGAAGGTCAGTCCCCGGTTCTTTTGTAAGGCACCCGGCAGCAGGTGGGCTTCGGTCAGTACTTGAAAGCCGTTGCAAATCCCCACGACGGGGCCGCCCCCCGCCGCGAACGCCTCGACCGCCCCCATGATCGGCGAGAATCGGGCGAGTGCCCCGGGCCGCAGGTAGTCCCCATGAGCGAAGCCGCCAGGTAGGACTACGGCGTCGACCGTTCCGAGCGACCGGTCGTCGTGCCACACGATGTGGGCGTCTCCACCGAGAGCGTTGACCGCCTCCACCACGTCGTGTTCGCAGTTGGACCCTGGGAACAGGACGACCCCGATCCGGGCGGTCACCGGCCGCCCCCCGCGCCGGTCACGCCTGCTCCAATGTGACGGCCGAGTCTTCGATTACGGGGTTCGTCAGTAGCCGGCGACACAGGTCGTCGACCTGCTTTCGGGCCGCGTGTTCGTCTGTGGCATCCACCACAAACCTGAAGGCCTTCCCGGCCCGGACCCCGGAAATGGCTTCGAAGCCGAGAGCGGGCAAGGCCCGTTCGATGGTGGCTCCTTGCGGATCAGCGATTCCTGGCCGCAGAGACACCTCGACCAACGCCCTGAAGCGAGTCACTGGTCCACTGTACCGGCAGACCCCGAACCGCTCGACGCCGAGCCCACGCCCGGCCAGTCGGCAAACCGCAATCCGGTGAGACTCTCGTAGGCGTCCACGTACCTCGAGCGTGTCGCTTCCACGACTTCAGGTGGCAGGGCCGGCGGTGGGGGCGTCTTGCCCCATCCGATGTCCTCGAGCCAATCGCGAAGCGGTTGCTTGTCAAATGACGGAGGGACCGTGCCGGGCTCCCAGGAGTCGACCGGCCAGAACCGCGATGAGTCGGGCGTCAGCACCTCATCACAGATGGACAGCTCGCCGTCGATCACCCCGAGCTCGAACTTGGTGTCCGCCACGATGATGCCGCGCTGGGCGGCTAGCTCGGCGCCCAGCTGGTAGGCGGCGAGGCTGATCCGCCTGGCCTCGTTGGCGAGTCCGGCACCGACCAGGGCGACGGCTGCGTCGAAAGTGATGTTCTCGTCGTGACCCGAGTCGGCCTTCGTGGACGGGGTGAACACGGGTTCGCGAAGACGTTCCGATTGACGCAGGCCGGCGGGGAGCGGGGCGCCGTGCATGGTCTGGGTGCGCTGGTACTCAGCCCAGGCCGAGCCGGATAGGTATCCCCGAACTATGCACTCGATGGGCAGCATCTCAGCTCGACGGACGACCATGACGCGGCCTTCGAGGTCCGCGTCGCCGCCGCTCGCCGTCACTCCGGCGGGCACGTCCAAGCTGACGAGATGGTTCGGGGCCACGCCTGTCAAGCGCTCGACCCAGAACGAAGTGATGGCGGTCAGGACCCGCCCCTTGTCGGGGATGGGCTCGTCCATCACGACGTCGAAAGCCGACATGCGATCGGACGTCACGAACAGGAGGTGCTTGTCGTCCAGTTCGTAGATGTCGCGCACCTTGCCGGAAGCGACATGCGGTATTGAAAGCCCACTCATGACTTCTCCTCCTGTGTCCTAAGCGCCGAGGTCTTGGAACGCACTACTTGGCCCAAGCGGCTCTGTAGCCGGCCAGCCGCTCCGCCAGACCCGCATCTGTCACCGCGAGAATTTCGACTGCAAGTATGGCGGCGTTGGCGGACCCATCGATGGCGACGGTCGCAACGGGGATCCCGCGAGGCATCTGCACGGTCGCGTACAGGGCGTCGACGCCCCCGATGGCCCCGCCCGATAAAGGCACCCCGACGACCGGGAGCGTCGTCTGACCGGCCACCGCACCAGCCAGGTGGGCGGCCATACCCGCGCCGCAAATGATGACTCCGTAGCCCTCGTCCCTTGCGGACGTAGCGAACTCAGCCACCGCCGCCGGGGTCCGGTGAGCCGACAGGACGTGTTCGGTCGCCTCAACGCCAAACGACGCCAGGGTTTCGAGGGCCGGAGCCATTTTCGGTTGATCGTTGGCGGAGCCCATTAGGACAGCAACCTTCTTCACGCGTTCACCTCTCTGCGGGCCGCCTCGGCCGCGATGTCGGTCCGATATTTGACGTCCGGCCACGACAGGACCGGAACCGCGTCGTACACCTGCTTCCTCGCAGCCGTCAGCGAGGGGCCGGTAGCTCCCACCGCCAGCACCCGACCGCCAGAGGTGACGAGTCCACCACCGCCCGGCGCCTTTCCGACGCCGGCCGCGAACAACTGGATGCCCTCGATCTCGCTGGCGGCAGCGAAACCATCGATGACCTCCCCGGTTCGGGGAGCTTCGGGATAGCCCGGTGCCGCGAGGACGACAGGGACGGAGGCGTTGGGCGTGAACCGGGGTGCGTCGACCGAGTCGAGGCGCCCGGCGGCCGCCGCGGCCAGAACCGAAGCCACGTCGCCGTCCCAGCGAGGAAGCACCACTTGCGTCTCGGGGTCGGCGAAGCGCACGTTGAATTCGAGCACTTTGGGACCATCGGCGGTGAGCATTATGCCGGCGTAGAGAACCCCGCGGTAGTCGATGCCGCGCTCGCGAAGGGCGGCGAGGGTGGGGAGTACGGCTCCATCCATGACTTCGTTCACCAGGTCGTCGCCGACGCCCGGCACGGGAGAGTAGGCCCCCATCCCGCCTGTGTTATTACCGGTGTCTCCGTCTCCCGCCCGCTTGAAGTCCTGGGCCGGTGCCAGAGCCACGGCCCGGTGGCCGTCGCACACGGCCATCAAAGACAATTCCCGTCCGCTCAGCCCCTCCTCTATGACCACCCGGCGACCGGCAGCGCCGAAAGAAGCCCCGGATAGCTTGGCGACGACGTCGGAGGCGGCTTCGTCGAGGTCTCCGGTGACGAGCACGCCCTTCCCGGCTGCCAGTCCGTCGGTCTTGACCACCCAGGGGCTGGGCAGACTGCGGAGGAAGTCGAGCGCCGGGCCAGGCTGGTCGAAGGACCCGTAGGCGGCGGTCGGCACGCCAGCCGAGGCCAGAACCTGCTTCATCCACGCTTTCGATCCTTCCAAGCGGGCGCCGTCAGCCCCGGGGCCGAACACAGATCGTCCCGCCGCCCGCAGCCGGTCGGCCAGCCCGTCCACCAAAGGGCCTTCGGGGCCGATCAGGTACAGGTCGGCTTCGACCGCCTCGGGCTCTCCCACCGAGCAAGACACGCCGAGGGCGGCCATGCCGGCGTTACCCGGGTTGACAACGACGTCGGCCGTGCGAGCCAGAGCCACCGCCAAGGCGTGCTCGCGCCCCCCGCTTCCTATGACGCAAACCCGCAAGCGCTCCCCCGACACTCAGTCGCCCGCCGCGAACCTGACGAACTGCTCCCGGCCCGGCCCGACGCCCACCAAAGAGATCCGAACGCCGGTCTGGTCGGATAAGAATTGGACGTAGTCCTTGGCCGCGGCCGGGAGTTCGTGTAGCTCGGTCGCCTTGGATGTATCGGCGCCCCAGCCAGGGAGCTCCTCGTACACCGGCGTGGCCTTGTGAAGGACCGTCTGGTGGTAAGGCATGTGGCGGTACCGCTGACCTTCGCATTCGTAGGCCACGCAGACTTTGAGGGTCTCGAAGGTGTCGAGCACGTCTAGCTTGGTCAGCGCCATCTCGGTGAGCGAGTTGAGGCGGGCGGCCTGGCGGATCATGACGGCATCGAACCATCCCGTCCGCCGCCGTCGTCCGGTGTTGGTCCCGAACTCGTGGCCCCGCTCGACGAGCAGGTCCCCCAACTCGCCGTCGAGCTCGGTCACAAACGGACCCGATCCGACCCGGGTCACATAGGCCTTGGCGATTCCGATCACGGCCGTGATGTCCCGGGGACCGATGCCGGCCCCCACACCGGCGCCGGCGGCAACCGGGTTCGACGACGTCACGAATGGATAAGTGCCGTGGTCCAGGTCCAAAAACGTCGCTTGCGCTCCTTCCAGCAGGACGTGGCGACCCTGGTCCAAGGCCTCGTGAACCAGCCCGACGGTATCGCCGATGAGCGGTGCGACCTTGGGTGCGTACTCGTCGAGGTAGCGCGTGGCAATGTCGGCTGCCGACAGAGGCAGCCGGTTGTACACCTTGGCCAGGATCAGGTTCTTTTCCTTCAGGACCACGTCGAGCTTCTGGCGAAAGATCTTAGGGTCCAGCAGGTCCTGCACCCGGATCCCGACCCTGGCGGCCTTGTCCCCGTAGGCGGGCCCGATGCCGCGCTTGGTCGTACCCAACTTGTTGCGGCCCAGGTACCGCTCCGTGAGAGCATCGATCTCCTGGTGGTAGGGCATGATCAGGTGCGCTCCCCCGGACACCCGCAACCGGGAGCAGTCGACACCGCCGGCCGATAGCTTGGCCATCTCGGCCAACAGCACGCCCGGGTCGACGACCACCCCGTTGCCGATTATCGGGGTGATGTGGTCGTAGAGGATCCCGCTCGGCAGCAGCTGCAGGGCGAAGGTCTCGCCGTCGACAACGATGGTGTGGCCGGCATTATGGCCGCCCTGGAAGCGGACGACGATGTCGGCCTGCTCGGACAGCCAGTCGACGATCTTGCCCTTGCCCTCGTCGCCCC